>CAYNDS010000025.1:0-27588 GCA_964395885.1 uncultured Solibacteraceae bacterium
AGTGGTCCGCCGGCAGCCGTCTGGCCTACTTGTAGCGGAGGGGAGAGGCAACGCAACGGGAGCCGTTTCCCAAGTTGCTGCAAACGCGGCGAATCGCGTTTTCGCCGCGCTGTGACGGCACCGCGCTACAGCTTGCGGCGCAGCAGCAGAGCCCAGAACGAGATGGCGCAGGCGAGCGACAGGATGGCGAGCGGGGTCTGATCCCGCAGCATCCACCAGACCAGGCCCCTCTCGGTGCTGTAGACGAAGGAAAACGGCAGCAGCGAGAACAGAATCGCCAGCGCCTGGTGCCAGGACCGGTTGCGAATTCTGCTGCGAGTGCGTTCGAAGGCGCGCGACTCGTCGCTGTCCAGGGATTGTGGCAGGCGAACGCGCTTCAGGTTCTCCGCCAGCCGGTGGAGTTCCGCGTCGCCGGCGAGGAACTGCTCGACGGCGCGCCGGCTGTCGGCGCTCACCTCGCCCGCCGCGTAGAGCGGCAAAAGATCGATCACCATGTCTCGTGTCACTGTCATCTCCTTGTTCATTTGGGTTCCTCCCCTGCCATGCGCGACGCCAACTTCCAGCGGGCGCGAAAAATTCTGGCCTTCACGGCGGCGAGGCTCAGGTGGAGGGCCTGCGCGATCTCTTCGTAGCGAAGGCCGTGGGCGGCTTGCATCCAGAGCGCGGTGCGCTCCTGTTCGGTCAGGTCGGCCATGGCGGCGAGGGTGTCGGCGAGCCGATCTCTCGCCTCCATGTCGCGTGCCAGGTCGCCGCGGGCGGGCCAGGAGCCATCGAGGGGCGCTTCGCGTCCGCGTTTGCGCAACTGTTCGAGGAACAGATTGCGGGCGATTGCGAACAGATAGCTCTTTACGGTCTCCCCGCGCAGCGGCTCGGCTGAGGTGAGGCAGCGGCAGAACGTTTCCGCGACCAGGTCTTCGGCCCGGTCGCGATCGCGTGTCAGGTAGAGCGCGAAGCGGAGCAGTTCGCCTGCGTATCGGCGGTAGATCTGTTCCAGCTCCGTCTGCATGGCGTTCCGCAAGAGTGTATGCGGAACGGCGGAAAAAGTTGCGTCAGGCGAAGTTGCCGGCGGTGTGCGAGTCGGTTCCTGAGGTGTCAACCGGACATCCGGCTACACGCAGAGCGTCTGCGATGGCTTGACGAGACTGCGTCGATTGATCCAGTTGGAGGATATCGTGCCCGGCGAGGTCACTGATGCGCCGGTGTGATCCGAGACAAACGAGAACCGTCCGTTTGGGTGCTCGACCGAAGGCGAAGCCCGCTTCAAATAGAACGTTCTGGCGGGGTTGGCGACGGAGCTGTTTCTCCGAATGGTTTTCGTCGGGCCTCCACAAATCTTTGCGCAACATCGCTTCGTCATCGGCAGTCCGTAGCGCCACGATGGCCCCAGCCTGCCGGATGGCGGTATCGACGATTTCCCAGGTATAGGGATTCGGCTTGCGGGTACGCCTTCTAGCTTCGGATCACTCCAGCGGAGCTCGCTTGAGTCGAGCGTGGGTCGTGAGGATTCGCGGACGTGTCTGACTCGCTCATGCCGGGCATGCCGAATTCCTGTATCTCGTCGATCTTCGAGTGAGGGCTGCCTCTCCGTCCCATGTCCATTTGTGAAAGGGTTCTGAGGGCGGACGCTGTTGCTGCCGTGCGGGAATCGGATCGGGTCGCGATTGCCGGTTCAACCACCGACTGCGTCGCGGATGGCCTTTGCCACGGCGTGGGTGGTTTCCTCGTCGCCCATCAGCACGCGGTGGGGCAGCCAGAAGGAATCGCGGATCGATTGCTCGGCAACGGGGCAGTCATGGATAACGCAGGAGTCCGGCTGCTGATAGAGGGGATTGCCGTAGAGCGGGTGCGGATAGAACGGCGTGCAGGGGACGCCGCGCGCGGTGAGGCGCTGGTGGAAGCCGTCGCGATCGTTGACGTGGCCGACCATGAGGTAGTAGCAGTGGCGGTTGCACTCCGGCGGGCATTGCTGCCAGTGGAGGCCGGGGGCGCCGGCGGTGGCTTCGAGCAGGATTTCGGCGTTGCGGCGGCGGAGTTCGATTTGGGCGTCGAGGCGTTCGAGCTGGGCGATCAGGACGGCGGCCTGCAGTGCGGTCATGCGCGCATTGCCGCCGAGCGCGTAGTGATGGAAGAACGACGCGCCATCCGGGCGGCGGCCCTGGTTGGCGAGGCTGCGCATGGAGGCGGCGAGGGCATCGTCGTTGGTGACGATGGCGCCGCCTTCGCCGGCGGTGAGCACCTTGCCGTTCTGGAAGCTGAACGATCCCCAGCGGCCGATGGCGCCGGCGCGCTGTCCCTTCCACTCGGTGCCGTGGGCATGGGCGGCGTCCTCAAAGAGCTGAATTTCGCAGCCTTCGGCGAGTTCGCGAAGGCGGTCCATTTGCGCCATGGGGCCGCCGAAGTGGACGGCGAGGATGGCCTTGGTGCGTTCGGTGATGGCGAGCGAAGCCCGTACGGGGTCGATGTTGTAGGTCTTCGGTTCGATGTCGACGAAGACGGGGGTGGCGCCGAGGCGCGAGACGGCGGTGGCGGTGGAGATGAAGGAGATCGCCGGAACGATGACCTCATCGCCGGGTCCGATGCCGCTGGCGGCGAGCGCGATTTCGAGCGTCACGGTGCCGTTGGCGGCGGTGATGGCATGGCGGGCGTGCTGGTAGGCGGCAAACTCGGCTTCAAAGCGTCCGAGGAAGGGGTGGAAGCCGCCCCATTGCGGGCTCTTCAGGACTTCGCTGAGGAGATCGAGTTCACGGTCATCCGCGAGGGGCCAGGAGGGAATCGAGATCGCCAAAGACTTAGCATAGAAGGTTCATGACCGTTTACGAGGAACGCCGCGAGGATCTGGAGCGGTTTGAGATGCAGATGGGTCTCGAACGGGGCCGATTGGCCGTCGCGCTGGACCTGCTGACGGATGCGCTGACGCTGGTGGGGCAGCACGGGGTGTACTGTCAGAGCGCGCGGCAGCCCGGCAAGCCGGCCATGGATATCCAGATCATTCTGAAGTGCCTGGGCGATGCGAAGGAGCTGACGATCGGGGTGATGGAGGAGCTCAAGCGAAAAAGGGATTCTCGCTGATCTCTTCGCCGATGGTGGTGCGGGGTCCGTGGCCGGGATAGACGACGGTTGCGGGCGGCAGAGTGAAGAGTTGGGTGCGGATCGAGGCGAGCAGCGTGGCGTGGTCGCCGAGGGGCAGATCCGTGCGGCCGATGGAGCGGCGGAAGAGCGCGTCGGCGGCGATGACGCGATGTTCCGAGGGGATGTAGAGCGAAACGGAGCCGGGCGAGTGGCCGGGCGTATCGCGCACTTCGATGACGGTGTCGCCCAACGAGAGCGTGTCGCCGCCCTGAATCGGCCCATCGATGCGGAAGCGTTTGGGCGGGCGGATGCCGAGCCAGGCGCATTGGCCATCGAAGTTGTCGTAGAGCGGCCTTTCGGCGGGATGCAGCAGCGCGGGGGCGCCGGTGCGGTCCTGAAAATCTCCGGCGAAGGCCATGTGATCGATGTGGGCGTGTGAGATGACGATGGTCTGGACGGTGAGATGGTGGCGCGCCAGGACGGCGAAGATGCCGTCGAGGTCGTCGCCGGGATCGACGACGATGGCCTTCCGGGTGCGCTCATCGCCCAGGATCTGGCAATTCATCTCCAATTGGCCCACCGCAAGCACTTCGTGGATCATCTCTATACTGCAAGTATGAATGAGCCTCTACAGGCGGGCATGCTCGCGCTGCATTTGATCAGCGTGGCGATGATTGTCGGCGGGGCGCTGTTTGTCACCGCATCCGGGGTGATGGCGAAGAAACTGCCGGGGTGGTACTGGCTGACGCCGGTGGTGGGGCTGCTGATTTCCGGCATCTGGCAGTTTCTGGACGCGACGGGCGACGGGGTGACGCCGCGCTGGCACATGATCTTCGGCATCAAGATGCTGCTGGCGCTGCACATCCTGGCGATCGCCGGGTTGATGATGCGCGGGACGGCGCCGGAGGCGAAGATGGTGCGGTGGATGAAGGGTGTCGCGGCGTCGGGCGTGGTGGCGATCGTGCTGGGGTCGCTGCTGTCGGCGCTCCACCGGTACTAGCGATGAAGGGCTACGAGGCGCTTCGGACACACGCGGCGTGGTATGACCTTTCGGCGCGGGGACGGCTCCGGGTGACGGGAGAGGATCGCGCGCGGCTGCTGCACGCGATGACGACGAACAACATCCTGGCATTGAAGCCGGATGAGGGTTGCTACGCGTTCTTTTTGAATGCGCAGGGCCGGATTCTGTCGGACGTCAACGTTCTGTGCCGTCCCGATCATCTTCTGCTGGGGACCGAGCCGGTGGCGCGGCAGCGGGTGGCCGAACACCTGGACCGGTACATCATCGCCGATGACGCCGAGGTGACGGACATCACGGAGGAGACCTGTTGCCTGGCGGTGGATGGTCCGCAGGCCGAGGGGCAGCTGCGGTCGCTGGGGGCGCCGATTCCGGAGAGTCCGTACTGTTCGGAGGAGTGGGGTTCGCGGCTGGTGTACAAGATCTCGGACGAGCAACTGCGGGTGATTGCGCCGCTGGGAGAGAAGGCGGATCTGGCGGCACGGCTGGGCGAGGAAGCCGATGCCGATGCGGTGGAGACGGTGCGGCTGGAGCACGGGCGTCCGAAGTACGGGGTGGACATGACGGAGAAGCATCTGGTGCAGGAGTCGCGACAGTTGCATGCGGTGCATCCGGCCAAGGGGTGCTATCTCGGCCAGGAGATCGTGGAGCGGGTGAAGTCGCGCGGGCAGGTGCACAAAGGGCTCTACGCGATCCGGATCGAGGGGGAGGAAGTGCCGCTGGCCGGGGAAATTCTGACGGATGAATCCGGGCAAAAAGCAGCCGACATTACTTCGGCGCGCTACTCTCCTGGATTACTTACAGTTGTCGGCCTGGCGTACGTCCGCGCCGATGCCTGGAACGGGTCGGTACGGCTGCGTTACCGGGAGCGTAGCGCTCAAGTTACTCAAAATTCTTAGTTTAAGTCTCGTCCGCACTCACAAATTTAACGATAAGCTCTTGCAGAGTGAGACTTGTCTTCACGCTGACTGCGATGATGCTGCTGCCTGCTGCCGCAGAGCCAGAGCGGCGCATCCTGCGGAGCTTGCAGGAGGTCAACGCGTTGACTCCGGCGGAGGCGCGGAAGGGGTTTCCGATTCGGGCAGTGGCGGAACTGACGATGCTCTCGATGGAGACCAACGTCGGGTTTCTGCAGAACGGCTCGGCAGCGGTGTACTTCTTTCCGCCGGCGAGCGGCTGGAACCACGTGAGGGAAGGCCAGTGGGTGGAGTTTGAGGGGGTGACCGAGCCGGGCGGGTACTCGCCGATCATCGGGAAGATCCGGTTGATTCGGGTGCTGGACCGGCCGCCGCAGCCTCCGGTGCAGCTGACCCTGGCGGAGGCGCAAAACTATCCCCACGAAAACGTAAAGGTAGAAGTCCGGGGCACGATCACGCGCATTCTCCTGACCGGGAACTACTATCACCGGGCGCGAACCGTGGCGTTGCGGGTGACCGACAGCCGGATGCCTGGGGTGGAACTGCCGGTTCGGCTGGACGAGCCGTACCACGCAGGCATGGAGCGATGGCTGGACTGCGAGGCGGAGTTTTCCGGGATTCTCGGCACGGAAGGCACGGGCGGGGGCCACCGGTTGCGCGCCCTGCTGGTCGTCGATGACCCGGAGGAAGTCCGGATCGGTGCGTGCCGCACGGCGCCGCTGTCGGCGGCCAGGGCGCGGATTGGGGATCTGCTGCGCTACAAGAGCCCACATCAGCAAGGCGCGCGTGTCCGGGTGCGGGGCTTGGTGACCTATGTCGATCGGGAGGGCTGGCTGATCGTGCAGGACGGCGACGCGGGAACGCGGGTGCAACCGCGGTCTCCGCGGCAGGCCAAAGTCGGCGAGACGGTGGAGATTGAGGGTGTGGCCAAGCTTCGGGACGGGCGGCTCTGGCTGGACGAAGCCGCGGTGCGGGTGATTCCGGAGGCGATTCGGGTGACGCCGGTGGACGCGCGGGCGATTGCGGTGGACTTGACCGACGCGACCCTGGTGGCGGTCCGGGGGAAGGCGAGCCTGCCGCGTCGCGTCGACGGGTTTGACTACTTCGAACTCGAAGAGGACGGCCATGCGTACCGGGTGCAGTATCCGGCCGATGACCGGTCCAGCCCGCCGCTGGCGGTGACCCCCGGCGCAGTGTATGAAGTCCACGGTGTTTTGCTGTACCGCGCGGGTGCGGTGGGCGAAACGATTTCGCTCGACATCCTGCTGCGCTCACCGGCCGATGTGGTGCTGCTGGCGAATGTTCCGTGGACGGAGCGCGTGCCCTGGCTGACGGTGGCGGGTGTCATGCTGGCCTGCGTGGCGGGGGGAGCGCTGTGGATTGTGCAATTGCGCCGCGCCGTGACCGAGCGGACCCGGCAGTTGATGACGGCCAAGATCGAGGCGGATGCGGCGAGTCAGGCGAAGTCCACTTTCCTGGCCAACATGAGCCACGAGATCCGGACACCGTTGAACGGAGTGCTGGGATTGACGCAGTGCCTGCTGGAGAGTCCGCTGAACGGTGAGCAGCGGGGGTGGAGCCAAACGATCCTCCGGTCCGGCGAGCAGTTGCTGGCTCTGTTGAACGACGTCCTGGACATGGCCAAGATCGAGGCGGGACGGCTGGAGTTGCACCCGCGAAGGTTCTCCCCGGCGGAACTGCTGCGACAGGTGCGGGATCTGTTTGCGCCGCGCGGGGGGAGCCTGAGTCTGCCGGTGCATCTGGTGGAGGCGACGGACTTGCCGGACTGGGTGGAAGGCGACGATTTGCGGATCCGGCAGATTGTGTCCAACTTCGTGTCGAACGCAGTGAAGTTCACCCAGTCCGGGTCGGTGACGATCATCGGCGAGTGGGTGGCAGGCGGCGAGGATCGCGGGCGGTTTCGCGTGACGGTGGAGGACACGGGACCGGGAATGAGCCCGGAGCAGCAGGCGCGGCTGTTCCAGCGATTCCGTCAAGGGGACGAGGGATTGACGCGGCGCGCCGATGGGACCGGGCTGGGGCTGGCGTTGAGTGCGGAACTGGCGGTGCTGCTGGGCGGGTCAGTGGGGTGCCAGTCGACGGCCGGCAGGGGTTCGCGATTTTTCCTGGAGGTTCCGTTGCGGCTCAGCACCGCGCCGGTGGTGGCGCCGGAAAGAGAAGAATCGTTTCATGCGGCGGAACTGCGTGTCCTGGTGGTGGAGGACAATCCGGTGAACCAGCTGGTGGTCCGGGCCATGTTGCGGCGTCTGGAGGTCGAGCCGGTGATTGCCGGCTCCGGCGAAGAGGCGCTGCGGGAAGCCGGCACGCAGGACTTCGACCTGATTCTGATGGATCTGCACATGCCGGGGATCGACGGGATTGAAACGACGAGGCGGCTGCGCGACGGGCGGAACGGGGCGACGCCGATCATCGCGCTGACGGCGAATGTCCTGCCGACCACGCGCGCGGCGTGCGAAGAGGCGGGCATGGTGGGCTTCCTATCCAAGCCGCTGGAGCGCCGGGAACTGAGCGCGCTGCTGGAGAGCATTCGCGACCGGCAGCCGCGTCTGGTGCCATAAGCTACTTCGGCTGCGCGCTTGCTCGCTGGGGCGGGCATGAGAATTCTACTCATTCCGATGATGGCGGGCGCGTTCTTCGCGTGCACGGCGCGGCAGGATCGCGCCCTCGACAAAGCCGGTGATCATGCCGGCGAGGCAGCGCGGCAGGCCGGAGAAGCGGCGCGCGATGCCGGTCGCGAGACCAAGGAGGCTGTCCAAGGCGCAGCGGAACGCGCGAACTCGGAGGCGCGCGAGGCGGGGCGCGAACTGAAGCAGGAGACGAAAGAACTGGGCCGCGACATCAAAGAGGGCGCGCGGGAGGCCGGGCGCGAAGTGGACGAGGCGGCAAGAAAGACGGGCAAGGCCGTGCGGCGCGGGACGGCGAAGGCCGCCGAGAGCGTGGAGAAGGGCGCCCGGCGGACAAAAGAGAATCTGAACGGCAACAACAACAACTAAGAAGAGCGCCGCAGGACGAGGGCGGCGTTCTTGCTTCCGAAGGCGATGCAGTTGCAGACGGCGTGTTCGATGTCGAGACGCCGCGCGCTGCCGGCAATGTAGTCGAGGTCGCAGTCCGGGTCGGGCTCATCCAGGTTGATGGTGGGCGGCGCGATTCCATCCCGCATGGCAAGCAGCGTCGCCGCCACGCCGGCCGCGCCGCAGGCGCCCTGCGGATGACCGATGAGGCTCTTCAGCGACGAGCCGGGCAGGCGGGGCGCATGGCTTCCAAAGGCCAGATGCATGGCGCGGGTCTCGATGCGATCATTCAGTTCCGTGGAAGTGCCGTGGTAGGCAACGTACTGCACGTCCGTGGGGGCGATGCCGGCCTGGCGCAAGGCAAGGCCGATGGCGCGAGCGGGCTCCTCGCCGCATTCTTCCAGGCGCACGCGATGGTAGGCCTCGCAGGTGGACCCGTAGCCGGCCACTTCGCCGTAGATGCGGGCGTTGCGGCGCCGGGCGCTCTCCAGCGTTTCGAGCACAAAGAACCAGGCGCCTTCGCCGAGCACAAAGCCATCGCGGTCACGGGAAAAGGGCCGTGAGGCGCGGTGCGGTTCGGCGTTCCAGCGCGTGGAGAGAATCCGCATGAGCTGAAAGCCGCGCAAGATGAGCGGTGCGATGGGCGCATCGACGCCGCCGGCGACGATCCTTTCTTCTTCCCCGTGGCGGATGGCGCGGAAGGCATAGCCGAGCGCATCGGTGGAGGACGTACAGCCGGTGGTGACGACGTGGCTGGGTCCGCGGAAGCCGAACTTCATGGAGACTTCGCTGGCGAGCGTGCCGGGCGTCGAGGTCGGGATGACGTAGACGCTGCACTGCTTGCTTTGTCCGGTGTAGAAGAGCCGGTACTGCTCTTCGGTGAACTCCTGACTGGCGCCGCCGGTGCCGACAATGACGCCGATGGAGCGCTTTTCTTCCCGGCTGAGAGCAGCGGGGTCGATCCCGCTGTCGGCGAGGGCTTCGGTGACCGCGGCGATGGCAAGCGGGGCGACTCGCGAGACGTGTTGGCGGTCCTTGGCGCCGACAAAGCGGAGTTCGTCGAATTCCGGAGGGACCTGACCGGCGATGGTGGCCGCGTAGCCCGAGGCATCGAAGGCAGCGATGGGGCGCACGCCGCTTGTGCCGGCCCGGGTTGCGTTCCAAAATGTTTCGCGTCCGATTCCATTGGGGCTGACGCAGCCCATTCCTGTGATGACGACGCGGCGGGCTGTCATGCGTAGTAGAGTTTCACCCGGGTGTTAGTATAAAGGCGTTTCGATGAGGCTCCTGGTCCGCCTGCTCGCAGGGCTGCAAGCGGGGATGATTGGCGGCACGGTCACGCTGGTGTGGCTGATGCTGGGCGCCTGGGTGCTGGGCGAGCCGCCGTGGCTGATGCCGAATCTGTTGGCCGGCGCGTTTTACGGGGATCGAAGCCTGACGAGCGCCCCGGGCTGGATGACGCTTTCCGGCGCCGCGCTGCACCTGGTGGAGTGCGCGGTGTCGGCGATGGTGCTGGCCGTGGCGATTCCGCTGGACTGGGGCTGGCGGCGCGGCTTCGCGGCGGCGCTGCTCTTCACGCTGTTGTGGCAAGGCGCGGCGGTGGTGTTTTTGTGGAGGCGTTACAACCCGAACATGCACTACTATGCGCCGCCGGGGCTGATCTGGAGCACGTGCGTTCTGTTTGGATTGTGTTTGGGGCCGACGGCGTGGTTGATCCGCTCTTTGAAGCGGAACTTCTTGGTAGAATAGGCGTTCGCGGTCCCCGTGGCGCCCATCGGGAATTTTGTGTGAAACCGGGCCATCGGAGGTCACGTCCCGATGAGGGCGCCGAATCAGAAAGGAATCGTTTGCCGATGGAGTTTCGCAGGCGGCAATGCCTGCCGGTAGTTTGGGTTGGGTTGACGCTTGCGGGATCGCTTCTCCATGGGCAACAGCCTGCCGCTCCAAAGCCGGAACCGGTGAAGCCGGTGCAGGCGCCCACTCCTGCGCAGCCGCAGAATCCTTTCGAGACCGTTCCGCAGGAACAGGCACCCGCGCCAGCGAAGCCTGCCCCGGCAAAACCGGGTGCTCCAAAGCTGGAAGCGCCGCCTGCCGCCGCGGAGCCAAAGCCGGAAGCCGCAAAGCCGGGCGAGATCGCCGATGTCATTGAGGTGATCGAGTTTCGGGGCGCGCGCCGGGTTCCCCAGGACACGCTTCGGGCGCTGATCTTTTCCAAGAAAGGCGACCCCTACAGCCAGGACTCGCTGAATCGCGACTTCATGGCGTTGTGGAATACGGGGCGCTTTGACGACATCCGCCTGGAGCGCGAGCCGGGCCGCACGGGCTGGATTGTCCGTTTCGTGGTGCAGGAGCGGCGCGTCGTCCGTTCCATCAAGTATCCGGGCATGAAGTCGATCACGACTTCGGAAATCCTCGACCGCTTTAAAGAGCGCCGCGTGGGTCTGCAGGTGGAGACCCAGTACGACCCGAACCGGGTGCAGCGCGCTGCCAACGTGCTGCGCGAGTACCTCGCCGAACGGGGACGCCAATTCGCGTCCGTGACGCCGGACCTGCGTCAGATCCCTCCTTCTTCTCTGGAAGTGAACCTTGTGGTGAACGAGGGTCCGAAGGTGAAGGTGGGAGAAATCGACGTTTCGGGCAACACGGCCTTCTCGGACAAGGTGGTTCGGCGGGCGATGAAGAACCTGAAGCCGGTGGGCATCCCGCGGTCGATCATCTTCGAGAACCTGTTTGCGAAGACGTTTGATTCGACAAAGCTCGAAGAGGACAAGGATCGCATCCGCGACTTCTACCAGCAGCGCGGCTATTTCACGGCGCGTGTGTTGGAGCACAAGGTCGACATTGTGGACACGGGCGGCGGCAAGTTCCGCATCCCGGTGTTCTATCCGAACAAGCCCGGCAAGCGCGCCAACGTCGCGATGACGATTGAAGAGGGCGTGAAGTACAAGCTGGGGAAGGTGAACTTCCAGGGCGTGAAGTTCTTCCGCACGCCGGAGTCGCTGTTCGCGCCGATTTTCGGCATGAAGGAAGGCGATATCTTCTCGACGGCGAAGTTGCGGAAGGGGATGGAGCAGTTCCGCAAGGTTTACGGCGAGTTTGGCTTTCTGGACATGGTGCCGGAGCCGAACTTTGAGCCGGATCCGAAGTCGGGAAAGCTGGACCTGACGCTGTCGGTGGATGAGGGCAAGCAGTTCTTTGTCCGGCGCATCGACTTTGCGGGCAACACGACGACGCGCGACAAGGTCATCCGCCGCGAACTGCTGATCGACGAAGGCGATTTGTTCAACTCGCGCCTGTGGGAGATCAGCCTGCTGCGGCTGAATCAGCTCGGCTACTTTGAAGTGCTGAAGGAGCAGGAAGCGGCCAACATCACGCGCGACACGCGGAACAATACCGTCGACATCACGCTGAAGGTGAAGGAGCGCGGGCGGAACTCGGTGCAGTTGTCGGGCGGTGTGTCGGGCATAGCGGGTTCGTTCATCAGCTTCGGCTACGCGACGAACAACTTCCTGGGTTTGGGCGAGACGCTGTCACTGGATGCGCAGATTGGCGACCGTATCCGTTCGGCGACGTTCGGCTTCACGGAGCCGTATCTGTTCGACAAGCCGATCCAGGCGGGATTCACGGTGTTCTTCCAGCGGTTCAACTACGATCAGGGGCGCGAGGTTTCGCTGTTCTCGGGGCGCAACCTGATTCCGTTGTACAGCGCGCTGGGCCAGCAGAACCTGTTGAACTACGTGTCGAACGGCGCCGGGTTCAGCGTATACGCCTCGACGCTGCTGAAGCGGAGCTTCGCGCGCGTCGGCATCACGTACAACTACAACCAGTCGAGCATCCGCACGCTGACCGAGGCGGCTTCGAACTACTTCCAGTTCTTCAACTTCCAGGGTCTGGACGGACCCAACACGCTGACCGGCATCCGGACGACGTCCATTATGCCGAACTTCAGCTACAACACGGTGGATCATCCGATCACGCCGAGCCGGGGCAAGAGCCTGTACATCGCCACGAACCTTTCGGGATCGTTCCTGGGCGGCAACGTGAACATGATCGAGCCGACAATCGACGCGAAGTACTTCCGGCAGGGGCTGAAGCCGGGGCACGTGATCGGCATGCACTTCCTGGGGCGATTCCTGTCGGGCTTCGGTGGGCGCGCGGCGCCTCCGTTCAACCGGTTCTTCATGGGCGGCGAGAACGACATCCGCGGCTTCGACATCTGGGGCGTCAGCCCGCTGGGCTTCATTCCGAGCCAGGCGAGCGTGGCGGTGCGGAACGACGACGGCTCCGCGCGATTGCAGAAGGTGATCGTCAACGGGCAGGAGACGTTTGCGCCCGTGACGCAGACCATCCCGACCTATCAGTTGACGCTGCTGGGCGGCGATACACAGCTGGTTGCGAACTTTGAGTACCGCATCAAGATCTTCGGACCGGTGGTGCTGGCGCCGTTCTTTGACGCGGGCTGGAATCGGGTGAGCCTGCAGAATCAGGTTCGGCTGAATCCGGGACGCTTGGACACGTTGAACTCCACGTTCCCGCAGGCGAACTTCGGCAAGGGTGTCATCCTGGCGCGGCAGACGGAGATCCCTCGTACGTCGACGGGACTGGAGCTGCAGATCATGATGCCGGTCGTGAACGCGCCGTTCCGGCTATACTGGGCGTACAATCCGACGCGAGTGAACGAGTTCCTACAGCCGCCGATTGTGGCCGACCGGTCTCTGTTCCCGAACCAGGCGACCTTCAATGCGGCGGTGGCGCAGTTTGGCCAACCGATTCCTTACTTTGAGCGCCAGCGGATCTTCCGATTTACCATCAGCCGAACCTTCTAGGGCGGCCATTCGAGATTGAGGAGTAGTGGGATGAACATGACAGCAAAACTCGGCACGGCCGCGTTGGCAATGGTGGCGTCCGTGATGGCGCAATCCACGACGAAGGTCGGCACGATCAACATCCAGCAGGCGATTCTGCAGACGCGGGATGGGCAGAAGGCGGCGCAGGATCTTCAGGCGAAGTTCGAACCGCGCAGCAAGGCGATTCAGGCCAAGAACGCCGAACTGCAGCAGTTGCAGGATCAGTTCCGGAAGAGCCAGAACACGGCCAGCGAAGATCAGCGGAACAAGATGGCGCGCGAGATCGATCAGAAGCAGAAGTCGCTGCAGCGGGATCAGGAAGACGCGCAGCAGGAAGTGGAACAGGAACAGCAGCGCGTGCTGGCGGACCTGGGCCAGAAGCTGATGGCGGTGATCGACAAGTACGCTCGCGATAACCAGTACACGCTGATTCTGGACGTTTCGAGCCCGCAGACGCCGGTGCTGTACATGGCCAACGGGCTGGACATCACGGGGGAAGTGATCAAGTTGTACGACGCCAACGCGCCGGCCTCCAGCGCGGCTCCGGCGGGCGGTGCGGCTCCGACGATGCCGCGTCCGGCGGTTCCGGCGCCGAAGCCGGCTCCGGCGAAGCCCGCGGGCGTGAAGTAGACGAGCTTCGATTCCGAACAGAGACCGAGAACGGAAAAGCCTGGCGATGTGCCGGGCTTTTCGTTTTTTCGGCTCCGCTCGCCCGACTGCCGTTGTACGATTTCGAGATGCGAAAACGTCTACTCCTGGCGGCGCTGATTGGCGTTGTCTGTTCGGCACAACTGGCAACACGCAAGACACTGAGTCTGGCCGCGGCGAAACGAATCGCGGCGGCTGCCGAAGCCGAGGCCGCAAAGAACAACTGGAACGTAGTGGTGGCGATTGTCGACGATGGCGGCAACCTGGTCTATCTGCAACGGATGGACGAGACGCAGATCGGCAGTATCGACGTGGCCGTCGCGAAGGCAGCAAGCGCGGTGAAGTTCAAGCGGCCGACAAAGGCGATGGAGGACTCACTGGTGGGCGGACGTCAGGCGCTGTTGAAGATTCCGGGCGCGATGCCGGTGGAAGGCGGGCTGCCTCTGATGGTGGACGGCAAGATCGTGGGCGCAATCGGCGTTAGCGGCGTGCTCTCGACGCAAGACGGTCAGATTGCGGCGGCGGGCACTGCGGAACTGTCGAAGATGCAGTAAGCCGAAGGGCTCAGGAGCCGAGCGCCTTCAGCAGTTGCGCACCAAAGGCGGTGGAGGGTTCCGCGGCGGACTTGCCGTTGTCGGCGGCTTCGACAGCCGGCGCTTGGGCAGACGCGGGCGGCTCGGGGCCGGTGTCGTGGCAGGCCTCCCCTTCGGGTGGCGGACCGGCGGGTGGGCTGGATGGTCCGGCGGAGGGTGGCGCCTCGCCCAGAAAGACGCCTTTCTTGAGCAAAGAGCGCTCCAGCGCGGGCACGTAGCTGGTCCACTCTCCTTCCACGTTGCGGTCGCGCGCCGTGGCCAGGGCGATCGAGTTCATCTTGGCATCCATCACGTCCAACTGATGGAGCAGCATCGCCTCGGGGAAGACCGGCACCCGCGCAGAGCCAAATTCCAGGCTGCCGTGGTGGGACAGGATGAGGTGTTCCAGCAGGAGGCGAAGCTTCGGCGGGAAGTTGGGCACCACGCGGATCTTCTCGGCGATCATGCGCAAGGCGATCTGAATGTGGCCGAGCAACTGGCCTTCGGTGGAATATCCGAACGTGCGGTCGAAGGTGAGTTCGCGGATTTTGCCGATGTCGTGCAGCAGGACTCCCGTCATCAAAAGGTCCGCGTCGATTCCGGGATAGTGAGCCGAGGCAGCCTTGGCCATCTTCGCCATGGACAGCACGTGCTCAATCAGTCCGCCGATGTAGGCATGATGGACGGTCTTGGCTGCGGGCGCGGTCCGGTAGAGGCGCGCGATTTCTTCATCGGCGAAGAAGGCGGCCAGAAGATGCCGCAGATGAGGGTTGGCAATGGCGGCAACCAGACCGTGCAGCTCCTGCCACATCTCTTCGATCGGGCGTGGGGAGGAGGGCAGGAAGTCGGCCATGTCGACGTCCTTGGCCGCAACCGGCTGAAGGCGGTGAATGGTCAACTGCGGGCGGTTCTGAAAGATCTGGACGGAGCCCTTGATGCGGACGAAGTCCTCGCGGTCAAACAACTCGGCGACGGCGGCCACGTTGTCCCACATCTTGGCGTCCATCTCGCCGGTCTTGTCGCCGAGGACAAGAGAGAGATAAGGCTCGCCGGAGCGCTTCTGCCGAACCTCTTTTTGGCAAACGAGGAAGACGCCCGACGTCTCCGCATTGGGCGTCAAATCACGAACGAAGGTGGTTTTCAAATCACTTTGCCTTGACGGCCTTGGATACGGATCGGCCCTTGGCGTCCTCTTCCGCCACGGAGGTGCTGGTAAACGGAACGGGAACGCCGAGGAAACGCTTCCGGCGCTTCTGGTTGGCGAGCTCTTCCTTGGAAATCGTTTCGGGCTTCAACTGAGCCGGGTCGGTCCACTTGGTGTCCTTGCCGGGCGCGGCGCCGGAATCGAGGTAGCCGTCGCGGATCTCCAGGAAGGCTTCCGTGCGCAGCTTCGTCAGGTACTCGCGAACGGCGGGCTGCATCTTCGGCATGTAGAGCGCCTCCATGATCTGGCCCTCCACTTCCTCGAGCGATGCCTGGCCCTCTTTGTGGATCTCTTCGACGCGGAAGATGACGAAGCCGTTGGCCCGCTTCAGCGGTTCAGTGACGAAGCCCTTGCCGCCCTTCAGGAGCATGTCGTAGAGTGCCGGGTCGGACGTGTCGCGCGAAATTCCGCCGAGCTCGCCGAAGTTGGTGGCGGTGTCGGAATCGGAATTGTCGCGCGCCAACTCGCCGAAACGCTCGCCCTTTTTCGCGCGGGCAATCAGATCCTTGGCCTTCTTCTCGACTGCGGCGTCGTTCTTGCCATCGGTCTTCAGGAAGATCTCGCGCAGGAAGATCTGCTCCTTGCGCATGAACTCGCCCTTGTGTTCCTCGTAGTACTTGGCGACGTCCGCCTTCGGGACGCTGATCTTGGAGGAGACCTCCTGGCCGACGACGCGCTGCGTGAGCATGTTGCTGCGGATGTCGTTCTTCCAATCTTCAAAGCTCTGGCCGGTCTGCTCCCGCACCATCTTGGCGAGCTCTTCCTGGTCGGCCACCTTGAACTGCCGCTGCAGGTCGGCGATGTACTTGGAGATCTGGGGATCGACGTTGATGCTGAGTTCCTTGCCCTTTTGCACCAACAGCAGCTGATCGATCTTGTCGCGGAGGAAGTCCTTCTCGCGCTCCGCCACGGCCTTGCGGACCTCAGCGGGATTCGCCTTGGGACGGGACATCAGGTCGTTTTCCATGGCCTGGCGAGTCTTCGAGAGTTCGTTTCTGGTGATGATGTCGCCATTCACCTTGGCGATGATCTCTTCCATCACCAGGACGTCGGCGGCGAAGATGCCGGATGCGCACAGAACAGGCAACAGACGCAGCAACTGCATATACACCAGTTTAGACGGAGACCAGCCCCTGGGCGTTGCCTGCCCCGCTGGCGTGTCGGAAAGCGTTGCCTCAGCGCGCGGCGTCCAAGAAGGGACGCAGGTCACCATCCGCCGTTGCGACGTGCAGCAGCGCACGCCAGACGGCGAGACGGGCCAGGGCCAGTTCCGTTTCCGCCTGTGCGAGAAGGCGCTGCGCGTCGGCCACTTCCGTTACGGAAGAAAGCCCAGCCTTGTAGCGGGCCTGCGCCTGTGACAGGGCTGCCTGGGCGGCACTCACCTGTGCGGGAACCAGTTGTGCCAGCTGACGGGCGGCCGTCAGGTCTCCGGCGGCGCGCTCCTTTTGGGAGGCCAAGTCCTGCTTGAGTTGGCGGAGCCGAGCGGCCTCGGCACGCTCGCGAGCCGCTTCGACGGACTGCTGCGCCTGAATCTCCGGGCGCGCCATTGCCGGGAATGTCACCACCAGGCCGGCGGCGTAATTGGCAATGTTCGGGCCAAGGCCATGGGCGCCGCCGCGAAGCGTGCCGTCCGGATTGACGCCGGTGCCGCGGGCGAAGGTCGCTCCTTCCAGCGTGAAGCGCGGGGCATAGGTCTTGTCCAACGCCGTCTGGCGGGCCTTCACTTCCTCGATGGCGGCACTCTGTTCGGCAAGGGCCGGATGCTCACCGGCGGCGGCTACTTCCACGGGCGGGTCCTTTAGGCGCGCCACGTCGTCGAACGTTCCGGCATAGCGCGCCAGAAGTGCCCTGGCGGCCGAGACGGCTTGCTCCGCGCGGACGACTTGCGCTTCGGCGGCGGCGCGCTCTGCCTGGACGCGAGACAGATCGGCACCCGGGCGAAGTTCGGCGCGCACCAGGGCGGCGGTGATCTGCTCCAGTGTCTGGGCACGTTCGACGGCGGCGCGCGCGGCTCGCACGGTTTCCCGCGCAGCCAGGACCGTGAGATGGGCATCGGCGGCCGATGCGGCAACTTCGAAACGAGTACGGCGGACAGCGGCTTCGGCGCGGCGCTGCGATGCCTCGGCGACCGCGACATTGGCGCGGCGCAGTCCCAGGTCGAACGGTTCCCAGGAGACGACGATTCCGACGGCGCTGCCCCAGGCGCTGGCCATGTCGTTTTCCGGGCGCGGCGGTCCGCTGATGGCGGGCATGGACGTCGGCAAGGTCAGCCCGAAGATGTTGTTTCGCGTTCCGCGATTGAGCTGCGAGAAGAAGTCGGCGCGGGGAAGGTAGGCGGTTCGGGCGAGGCGAATGCCGGCGGTGGCGGCGGCGGTCTGCTGTTCGGAAACCTCCACGGCAGCGTAGTTGGTCAGGGCACGCGCGACGGCCTGCTCCAGGGTGAGTGTTTCCTGTGCTCCCGCCAGGGCCAGCACCAGAAGCATCATTCGCGCGTAATCCCCCTGCGGCTGGACCGCACAAAACTGACCAGGTGCGCGGCGTGCGGACCCGGGACTTCCGCTTCAATCCGTGCCAGCGCCTCGTCCAGCTTCAAGTGGCTGCGGTAGAGAAACCGATAAGCGGTCTTGAGGGCCGCCACGTCGGAGGCGGTGAATCCTGCACGCCGCAAGCCCACCAGGTTCAAGCCCGTCGCCTTGGCGTGGAACTCCGAGTAGAGAAAGTACGGCGGCAGATCGAGATTCACGCGGGAGTTGCCGCCCACCATCGCGAGGTCCCCGATCTTAGAAAACTGGTGCACCACGACGCCGCCGGACAGAAACGCGCGATTGCCGATCTCGACATAGCCGGCCACCAGCGCCGAGGAACAGATGACATTATCGTCGCCGATCCGGCAGTCGTGCGCGATGTGGCCCGTGGTCATGATGTAGTTGCGATCGCCGATGACAGTGACACTTTCCGGCTTCGTGCCGCGGGAAATCGTGTAGTGCTCGCGGATTTTGTTGCCGTTTCCGATGCGGAGATAACTGCGGCGGCCGTCGAAGGATTTGTCCAGCGGATCGGTACCAAGCGCCGTTCCGGCACTGATCTCGTTGTCGCTGCCGAGCGTGGTCCAGCGCTTTACGAAGACGTAAGGTTCCAGCCGGCAGCAGCTGCCCAGCACCACGTCGCTTTCAATGACGCAATACTCGCCCACGACGCACCCTGGGCCGATCACGGCGTCCGGGTGTATGCGCGCGGTAGGGGCAACGCTCGCCGAGGGATCGACGGGCATAGACTCGATGATATGCGAGCAAGCGAGGTGGCTGCGCTGCTGGGCGTGGCGCTCGAGGGGGATGATGTTGAGCTGCGCGGATGCGCGCCGATCGAGTCGGCGCGGGCGGATGAGGTGTCCTTTGTCGGCAACGCGAAGGCGGCAAAGGCAGCAGCCGGTTCAGCGGCGGGGTGCCTGATCGTCGGCATGGACTATGTGGCGGATCGTCCGGTGTTGCGCGCGGCCGATCCACGGGCTTCCTTTGCCCGGGCGGTTGCCCTGCTGCATCCGGCACGCGAGACGGCATCGGGCATCCATCCGACCGCGATCATTCATCCGGAAGCAACGCTGGGGCAGGGGGTGACGATTGGTCCTTACTGTGTCATCGGCGCCGGCGCTGCCATTGGTGACGACAGTGTGTTGTTCGGCAACGTAACGGTGTACGCCGATTGCGTGATTGGGCCCCGGGCGCGCATTCACTCCGGGGCGGTCATCGGGGCAGACGGCTTCGGCTTCCAGTTCTCAGGTGACCGGTACGTGAAGTTTCCGCAGGTGGGACGGGTTGAAATCGGCGCCGACGTTGAGATCGGCGCCAACGCGTGTGTTGACCGGGCCACGCTGGGCGTGACGCGCATCGGCGACGGCACCAAGCTCGACAATCTGGTGCACGTGGGGCATAACGTGACGATTGGCCGGCACGTCGTCATTGCGGCGCAGACGGGCATCTCCGGCGGTGCGGTGATTGAGGACTATGCGGTGATTGCCGGTCAGGTGGGCATCGCCGACAAAGTGCGCATCGAGACCAGGGCCGTACTGGGCGCGCAGTGTGGCGTGCCGACATCCAAGGTGATCCGCGCCGGGCAGACCGTTTGGGGCACGCCGGCGCGGCCAATCAAGGAATATCTGGAGGACTTGGCGCAGTTGGGGCGCGTCGCGGACCTGCGCCGTCAGGTGGCGGAGTTGCGAGGAATGGTGGAACGTCTCAGCCCAACAACTTCGCCGTCAGAGTAATGTTGGCGACGCCGGCAAGCGCGCGCGACACCGGGCAGTTCTGCTTGGCGGCATGGGCGAGTTCCTGGAACTTCGCATCGTCGATTCCAGCGACACGGCCTTCGGTTTCAAGTTCAATCGAGGGAATGACGAAACCGACCTGATCGCGTCCCAGATGCACTTTGGCGACGGTGTGAAGGTGCTCCGCCGGGTGACCCGCCTGCGTGAGTTGCGCGGAGAGAGCCATGGTGAAGCAGCCGGCATGCGCGGCACCGATGAGTTCCTCCGGATTGGTACCCGGTTCGTCACCGGCGCGCATCTTGAAGTTGTAGGGTCCTTCCCAGACGCCGCTGCCGAGCGCAATGCGCCCGCCGCCTTCGGTGACCGATCCGCTCCATTGGGCTTCTGCTTTCCGTACGATGTCCATGGGCGATGTGATGCGCCGCCGCGCGGAACGATTCAGCGCGGAATCATCAGGGCGATGGTGGCAGCGAAGGCGAGGACGATCACCGTGTTGACGAACACGTGTTCCGGAAGCTTCGCGAGGACCTTTCGCCCCAGGATCGCCCCGGCGATCGTGGGCGGGGCCAGCGCCACGTCGAAGGCCAGCGACTGCCAGCTCATCATGTGCTGTGCGGTATAGACCGGAATCTTGCTGAGGTTCACCAGAAAGAAGAACCAGGCGCCGGTTGCGACGAAGGCTTCGCCCTTCAGCCCTTTGGTCAGCATGTAGATGTTCATGATGGGTCCGGCGGCATTGGCCACCATGGTGGCGAAGCCGGCAACGGCGCCATAGAACGGCGAGTGCCAGCGGGAGTTTGCGGGAGTGAGATCGATACCGCGCCGCCGCAGCAGAAAGAGAATCAGAATCAAGAGCACAATCGCGCCCAGCAGCGGACGGATGATGCGCTCCGGATAGCTGAGCACGAAGGCGCCGGTGGCCAGGCCGACGACGACGGACGGCAGAAGCCCGAACAGGTTCTTCGCCGCCGGATGCCGCCGATACGCGACCACGGCAAACAGGTCGGCCATCAGCAGAATCGGCAGCAGCCATCCGGCCGATAGCCGGGCATCGCCCACGGCGAGCACAAAGAGCGGCACGGCCAGGATGCCCAAGCCCGGCACGCCCGTCTTGGCCATTCCGATGTTGAACGCGCAGAAGGCCGCCAGCGTCCATTGCCAGATCGCGAGATTCGGAAACAAACTACTTTCCAGCCCCCGCCAGCAGAGAGCCGAGTTGCACGGCCACAACGCCTGCCAGGACGCTGCCCAACGCGTTCACGAGCGCCACGCCGGTCTCACCCGATTGCCATTCCTGGTGCACTTCAAAGGCGAAGCTCGAAAAAGTGGTGTAGCCGCCCAGGATGCCGACAACGAGAAACAGCCGCCACAACGGATGCGCGGCCCAGGTGGCCAACCCGCTCATGACGATGCCGATCGCCAGACAGCCGGTGACATTCACCAGCATTGTTCCGAGCGGATACGCACCCTGGTAACGGGCCAGCACGGCGCTGGCAAGCGCGTACCGTGCCACGCCGCCCAAAGCCGCGCCGAAGAAGACGGCAAGATATCGGTCCACGTCATATTATGTCCGTGTGCCCAAGCAACCCGTTCTGCTGGCGCTGGCCGCGTTGACCTTTGCCTGCTCGCGACCGGCTGCGGAAGCTCCGAAAACCGAAACCAAGCCCATGAGCAAAATCGAGACACACACGCTACTGAACAAAAACGGCGTCAAAGTGACGTTCCTGAACTACGGGGGCATCGTCACGTCGATTCTCGTGCCGGACAAGGCGGGCAAGATGGCGGACGTGATCGTCGGCTTCCCGGAAGATCAGCTGGAGCGCTTTCAGGGGCAGCATCCCTATTTCGGCGCTCTGGTGGGCCGCTACGGCAATCGCATTGCGAAAGGGCGCTTCACGCTGAACGGCGTCGAGTACACGCTGGCCACCAACAACAATGCGAATCATCTGCATGGCGGGCCTCTCGGCTTCAGCCGCGTGTTCTGGAATGTGAACGGCGGGCAGTTGACCTACTTCAGCAAGGACGGCGAGGAAGGCTATCCGGGCAATCTGAATGTGACGGTGCGCTACTCGTTGAGCGACGCGAATGAGTTTCGCATCGACTACGAGGCGACAACCGACAAGGACACCGTCCTGAACCTCACCAATCACGCGTACTTCAATCTGGCGGGCGGCGGCGACATCCTGAATCACGAACTGATGTTGAACGCCAGTCGCATCACGCCGGTCGACAGCGGGTTGATCCCCACCGGAGAAGTGCGCGCGGTGAAGGGGACTGTCTTCGACTTCACGAAGCCTACGAAGATCGGCGCCCGCATCCATGCTGACGATGAGTTGCTGAAGCATGGCGGCGGAGGCTACGACATGAACTTTGTCATCGACCGCAAGGGGGACGGTCTCCAACTGGCCGCGCGGGCAAAGGACCCTGCCAGCGGGCGCGTGATGGAAGTGATGACGACGGAGCCCGCGGTGCAGTTGTGGACGGCGAACTCGCTGGACGGAACGCTGCCGGGAAAAGGTGGCCAGCCGATCGTCCGCCACGGCGGCTTTTGCCTGGAAACGCAGCACTACCCGGATTCGCCCAACCGTCCCGAGTTCCCCTCGACCGTGTTGAAGGCGGGTTCCACGTACCGGAGTTCGACGGTGTACCGGTTCCTTGCGGAGTAGGCCATGACGACGCTTCTGGCAACTGCGCTTCTGTTGGCCGAGGTGAGCTTCAATCGCGACATCCGGCCCATCATGTCGGATACCTGCTTCCGCTGCCATGGACCCGACAAGAGTTCGCGCATGGCGAATCTGCGCCTGGACATTCGCGAGGAGGCCCTGCGGCCGAACCGCGCGGGTCTTGCGCCGATTGTCCCGGGAGACCCGGAACGCAGCCATATCGTGAAGCGCATCTTCGATACGGGTGCGCGCGTGATGCCGCCGGTTTCGGCGCACAAAGCACTAAGCGACAAGCAGAAGCAGACCATCCGGCAGTGGGTGGCAGAAGGCGCGCGCTATGAAGGGCACTGGGCATTTCAGCCGGTGACGCGTCCCGCAGTGCCGGTCTCGGCGGATATTCGAGGGCCGGTGCGCAATCCGATCGACAGCTTCGTGCAGGCGCGTCTGGCCAAGGAAGGGCTGGCCGCATCGCCGGAAGCGGACCGCCGCACGTTGCTGCGGCGCGTCACGCTGGATCTGACAGGGTTGCCCCCCACTCCGGAAGAGACGGCTGCATTTCTTGGAGACAAGGATCCGCGCGCGTACGACAGAGTGGTGGACCGTCTTCTGGCTTCGCCGCGCTTTGCCGAACGGCAAGCGCAGTTGTGGCTCGATGCGGTTCGCTACGCCGATACGTGCGGCTTTCATGGCGACAACCCGTTTCCGGCGTGGCCCTATCGCGACTATGTGCTGAAGGCCTTTCGCGACAACAAGCCGTTCGATGAGTTCACGCGGGAACAGTTGGCCGGTGATCTGCTGCCGAATGCCACGCGGGAGCAGCGCGTCGCCGCGGCCTACAACCGCATGAACCGGACGTCTGCAGAAGGCGGGATTCAGCCGAAGGAGTATCTGGCGAAGTACGGCGCCGATCGCGTGCGCACCACGGCTTCCGTGTTTCTGGGCGCCACGATGGGGTGCGCGGAGTGTCACGATCACAAGTTCGATCCGTTCAGCGCGAAGGACTTCTATTCGTTCAAGGCATTCTTCGCCGATATCAAGGAGACCGGGCTGGTGCCGGATCGTGGGCGCGAGGCCTGGGGTGAACTGCTGAAGCTGCCGAATGCCGAGCAGGAAGCGAAACTGGCCGATCTGACGCGGCGGATCGACGCCATCGCGAAGCCCGCCGCCGACCCTGCCTTCGTGCTGGCGAAACTCGACTGGAAGTATCAAAGGCCCGTAGCCGCTTCCGCAACGCAGGCCAAGATCGACATTTTCAATGACCGCGATGTGGAGCGCAGCCAGATGCGCGGCGGCAGCGTGGTGAATGATCGGGTTCCGGGCGAAGGCCTGATGGTCGTGGGTGGTCCGAACCCGGACAACGAAACGTACACCGTCGTGGCGAAGCCCGGCGCGGGCACCTGGACGGCGATCGCGATTGAAGCGCAGGCGGACGAATCGCTTCCCGGCGCCAGTCTGGGCCGCGGGTCGGACCGCTTCCAACTCAGCGAAGTGGAAGCCGAGATCGACGGCAAGCCGCTGAAGCTGATTTGGGCGGCGGCCAACACCGCGCTGTCGATTCATGAGTACCCTGCGATCGCGGCCATCGATGGGCGGAGTGAGACCTCCTGGGGCATCTCGACTCATGGCGATGCCCGCCCGCTGCTGGGTATGTGGTTTGAGGCGCCCGTCCAGACCACAGCGGAATCGAAGTTGACGATCCGGCTGCGCCACGATACGGATCTGCGGCGGGCCACGATTGGGCGCTTCCGGGTGGCCGTCTCGACGGCACCGCTGCCGAATGTCTCGGTGGAACGGGACCGTCTGGAGGCGGAGCGTGCCGTGCTGCTTGCCTCCGTGCCGACGGTGGTGGCGACGGTGGCGACTGAGCCGTCCACCACGCGCATCCTGCCCCGCGGCAACTTCCTCGATGATTCCGGGGAAGTGGTGGAGCCGGCGATCCCCGCGGTCTTTGGAAAGCTGGAGACGGCCGGCCGGCGGGCGACCCGTTTGGATCTGGCCAACTGGATCGTGTCGAAAGACAATCCGCTCACTCCGCGCGTGCTGGCGAATCGCATGTGGCGGCAGTTCTTCGGCACCGGGCTGTCGAAAGTCCTGGACGATCTCGGCTCACAGGGCGAGTGGCCCGTGGATCCGGAGTTGCTGGACTGGCTGGCCGCTGAATTTGTCACGCCGAGCTTTGCCGCTGCGGGCGCGCACGCCTGGGACGTCAAGCACCTGACGCGTACCATCGTCACCAGCCATGCGTACCGCCAGTCGTCCGCGCCCGAGAAGCGGAGCGAAGAGCTGGATCCGGAAAACCGGCTGCTCTCACGCCAGAACCGTATGCGCGTCGATGCTGAGAACGTGCGGGACGTGGCGCTGGCCGTCTCCGGGCTGTTGAAGGAACGCTTCGGCGGACCCAGCGTTCGGCCCTATCAGCCGGAAGGCTATCTGGCGGCGCTCTACTATCCGAAGCGCGATTACTCGGAAAGCCGCGGCGATGATCTCTACCGTCGCGGGCTGTACACGTTCTGGCAGCGCACGTTCCCGAATCCCACGATGGCCACCTTCGACGCGCCTTCGCGTGAGGAATGCACGGTGAACCGGTCCAATTCGAACACGCCGCTGCAGGCGTTGACACTTCTGAACGATCCCACCTTTGTGGAGGCGGCTCGCGTGATGGCGCAACAGGCGCTATCGGCGGGGCCGAGCTTTGACGCGCAGTTGACGTGGAGTTTCCGCCGGGCCCTGGGCCGTGCGCCTTTGGCCGAGGAGCGCAAGGTGCTGACTGATCTCTATCGGAAGGGGCTGGCCGAGTTTCGCGCCCGTCCCCAGGAAGCAAAGAAACTGCTGTCGATCGGCGCGTCGGCGCCGGCGGCGAAGTCCGACCCGGCGCAGCTTGCCGGCCTGACGTTGATTACCCGAGCGATTCTGAACCTGCATGAAACGATCACCCGCAATTAATCCGGAGCTGGCGCGGATCTGCCGGCGGACGTTCTTGCGGGGAGGCGCGGCGGGTCTCGGCATGGCCGCCTTCGGTTCGCTGCAAGCGGCGACGAAGGGCGTGGTGAATCCGCTGCATTACCCGGCAAAAGCCAAGCGCGTGATCTACCTCTACCAGGCGGGCGGCCCGTCGCACCTGGAAACGTTCGACTACAAGCCGCAGTTGGCGAAGATGCACGGGCAGGCCATGCCGGAAAGCTTCACCAAGGGCCAGCAGATCGCGCAACTGCAGGGCAAGGAACTGAAATGTTTCGGGCCGCAGTTCGGCTTCTCGCGGTTTGGCAAGAGCGGGCAGCAGATGACGTCACTGTTTCCGCACATCGGATCCGTTGCGGACGATGTCTGCATTGTGCGGTCGATGTGGACGGAGCAGATCAACCATGATCCGGCGCACACGCTGATGAATACGGGATCGATCATCGCGGGGCGGCCCAGCATGGGCTCCTGGGTGTTGTACGGGCTGGGCGCGGAGACCGAAGACCTGCCCGGCTATGTGGTGCTGGTCTCGACCGGACGCGGCGGGCAGATGCAGCCCATCGCGGCGCGGCAGTGGTCTGCTGGAATGCTCCCGTCGAAGTTTCAGGGCGTGAAGCTGAACTCCGTCGGCGACCCGGTGCTGTACGTCAAGAACCCGGCGGGCCTGAACTCCGGCCTGCAAAAAGCCTCGATCGACGCGATCAACGCACTGAACCGCGCCGAGTTTCGAGAAGAGGCGGACCCGGAGATTCAGACGCGCATCGCGCAGTATGAGATGGCGTTCAAGATGCAGACCAGTGTTCCCGATCTTGTCGACATGAGCAAGGAACCGGCAAAGGTCTTGGAAGAGTACGGTGCCAGGCCCGGCGACGGCAGCTTTGCGTCGAACTGCCTTCTGGCGCGGCGGCTGGCGGAACGCGGCGTGCGCTTCATTCAGCTCTATCACCGCGATTGGGATCACCATGCCGGCGTGAAGCAGAACATGCCGCTGAAGGCGGAGGAGACGGATCGGGCCACAGCGGCGTTGATTCGCGATCTGAAGCAGCGCGGCATGCTGGACGACACGCTGGTGGTATGGGGCGGTGAGTTTGGCCGCACGCCTATGTCGCAAGGCGGCGACGGGCGCGACCACCACATCAAGGGCTTCAGCTTCCTGCTCGCCGGCGGCGGCATCAAGCCGGGCATCAGCTATGGCGCGACGGACGAGCTGGGCTATGCGGCGGTGGAGAATCCCGTCAGCGTGCACGATTTCCACGCCACCATGCTGTATCTGCTCGGCATGGAGCATACGCGCCTGACGGTGAAGTATCAGGGGCTGGACGTGCGGCTCACCGGTATCTCGGGTGAGGTAGTGAAGGGCATCCTGGCCTAGCGTCCGCGCAATCAACGGTGAGCAGCATGGCAGAGTTGGGCCGCTGACGGGGGCAAGTGGCGCAACGTTGCTTCCCACTGTGGCTGTCACTTCTTCGCCATCCGTGGCTGCACCGCTGCGCCATGAGGCCGTGTCTGCAACTGGCTGCTAACGGACGAGGATGCGGTCCGCCTCATCGCATCCGTTCGCACCGCGTTGTCAGTTGCCGTCCGTCCGGAGCAGCCAGTTCACGGCGTTGCGAATGAGCCGCTGCATCATCGGATGGTTCAGCGCGTCCGGCGTGTGGCCGGGCGAAAGATACGCGAAGCGGCCCTTGCCCTCTTCCCACCACCAGCCGCCGGCGGCGGTGAGATTGTCCCGCGCCATCGTCCGCATCAGCATGTGCTGCCGGTCGCGATAGTACTTCACGGTGTGCTGCTCGTCGTAAATCTCGAAGTCTTCGACGCCGCGCGTGATCGGGTGGGTCTTGTCGTCGATGCGCACGGTGAAGACGTAGGGCCTGGGGTGCCCGCCGTAGTCGCCGCCGAACAGCTTGTAGTAGAGTCCGCCCGGCGGGTAGATGCCCTGTGAGTTGTGAAGCGCCAGGAATCCACCGCCCCGGGAGACGAAGTCCCAAATGGCCTGCTGCTGCGCATCGGTCATCCACTTGACCGGGGGCTGGTCAAAGCCATTCGGCCAGTTCATTCCGTCGCGCAGAATGATCAGAATCTGGTGCTGTGCGAGAGATTCGGCGTTCAGCTGCGTCACGTCGGTGATGAAGGTGACGGGAATGTTCTCCCGGACCAGGGCCGCGCTGAGTCCCTCGCGAATGTATGTCGGCGAATGGTAGCGGTCTCCGATCAGTGCCAGCGCCCTCGGCCGCTTCCAAGTGGAGTAGACATCGCCGGCATTGCAACACAATGTGAATGAGAAAAGCAGGAGGATGAGGCGCATTGGACCGGGATTCTATCGTAAAGTGCAAGGGATGCATACGGTGGCCGTCCTGTGGGCGGTGGCGCAGTTGCTGGAGCCCGGATCGGCATTCCCC
>CAYNDS010000026.1:0-27206 GCA_964395885.1 uncultured Solibacteraceae bacterium
GCATAGGACAGTGGGATAAAGCCTTCCGGGGTGAGACCGCGTTCCACCAGCACTTCGACGGCGTCGCCCACCTGCACCGCCAGGTCGCCCGATGCGGTGCGGAACTCCTCGATCGGCGCCGCGCCCTCGCTCTTGAGGCCAACGTCGATGATGACTTCCTTCGGCGTAACCTTCAGAACGTGACCGGTGACGACTTCGCCGGAATGCGTCTCCAAATGGCCGTAATCTTCGAGCAAATGCTCGTAGTCTTCGCCAAAATCCTCAACAGGAAGCTCCGGGTCAGGAGCCTCGCCGGGAACCTCATCGGCGAGCGGTGGGTGAGCAGAACGGTCGATGCCTGAATCAGCCGCTGGCGAATCACCGGGCTGGCCGGGGACTCGCGTCGGGGCGCCTGGCATCCGGTCCTGAGGTCGGGTGGCCATGTGTCGTCTCCGCGGAAGCGTCTCTCTCAACAGTCTAAGGTCGGTAACCCGTCTACGGGGCGGGTGGGGTACGGCGCCAGCGAAACTCCCCACTGGAAACGCGGCTGTGAACTTTCAGAATGCCGACAAACTGTTGATAGGACAGTAGTTTGGAATATACCCGAGCACTCGCTCGAAGTCAATACACGCTTTGGCGTATCGTAGAGAGAACGAATCTCGCCGTTTCGTCGATCGCGCCCAGGCAGTCCCGGCAAGGCGTTACGGTGCGTTGCACTCCTCATGTTCCTCCGTTACGAAACCGCGGGCGAGAGCCACGGTGAATGTCTTGTCGCCACACTGACGGGCCTGCCCGCCGGCGTGCCTGTGTCCCTGGACCGCGTGAACCGCGAACTCTGGCGCCGCCAGCAAGGCTACGGTCGCGGCGGTCGCATGAAGATAGAGACCGACCGCGCCCACATCGTTTCCGGTGTCCGGCACTCGATGACGATTGGTTCGCCCATCGCCATCCTTCTGGACAACAAGGATTGGAAGAATTGGACCGAGGCGCTGCCGGTGGAGGCCGCGGAGGACTCTGAGGCGAAGAAGAAGAAGGTGACTCGCCCGCGCCCCGGACACGCGGATCTGGCAGGCGCGTTGAAGTACGATTTCCCGGATGCGCGCTACATCCTGGAGCGAGCCAGTGCGCGGGAGACAACGGCGCGCGTCGCGGTCGGCGGACTGGCGAAGGCGTTTCTGGCCGAGTTCGGCATTGGCGTGCTCAGCCACGTGATTGCCGTCGGTGCGGAGCGATTGGAGCGCGCCGCCCAGTGGGACGAGTTGGTGGCGCTGAGCGAGCGGGACCAGGTGTTACTGAACTGCGTCGACGCGGAGACGGAACAGCGCATGAAGGCGGCGGTGGACGTCGCCTACCGCACCGGCGACACGATCGGCGGTGTCTTTGAGGTGGTGGCGCACGGACTGCCACCGGGGCTGGGTTCCCATATCACGTACGATTCCCGGCTGGACGGACGGCTGGCGCAGGCGATTGTGTCCATCCAAGCGGTGAAGGGCGTTGAAATCGGGTTTGCGGCCGAGGGCGCGGCTTCCTACGGCAGTAAGGTGCAGGACACGATCCACTACGACAAAGAGGATCGACACTTCTTCCGGGGCGCCAATCGCGCCGGAGGTCTCGAAGGCGGCATGACGAATGGGGAAGACCTTCTGGTGCGAGGCTTGTTGAAGCCGATTTCCACCTTGCGGCGGCCGCTGGAAAGCGTCGACCTTGAGACGCGCGAACCCTCCGCCGCGGCCTATGAGCGCAGCGACGTGTGTGTGGTTCCGGCGGCAGGCGTGATCGGCGAAGCGATGGTGGCGTTTGTGCTCGCGCAGGCGATGTTGGAGAAATTCGGCGGCGATTCTCTGCGTGAGACGAAGCGGAATTTCGAGGGATATTTAGAACAGGTGAGGGCTTACTAGCAGCTGCGATGGTGCGCAAGATCGTCAAATACGGCCAGCCCGTGCTGGAGCAAACGGCCGCACCCGTCACGGCGTTTAACGACGAGTTGAAGACGCTGGTACGCGACATGTTCGACTCCATGTACGAGTACAAGGGCGTCGGGTTGGCCGCGCCGCAGGTGGGCGTTTCCCAGCGGGTGTTCATTGTCGACACCTCCGGCGGGGAGGACAAAACGAAGCAGTTGGTGCTGGTGAATCCGGAAATCCTTTCGAAGGAAGGCAAGCAGGTGGGCGAAGAGGGGTGCCTCTCGATTCCCGGCTTCCGCGAAGACGTTGCCCGCGCAGCGAAGGTGCGGGTTCGGTTTCAGGACGTCGAAGGCGCGACGCACGAGATGGACGGCGAAGAGTTGCTGGCGCGCGCGATACAGCATGAGAACGATCATCTGAACGGCGTGCTGTTCCTCTCGCATCTCAGCCCGTTGAAGCGGGAACTGATCCGGCGGCGCATCAAGAAACTGCAGAAGGCCGGCGAGTGGGATTGAGGCTGGTGTTTCTCGGCACGCCGGAATTCGCCGTGCCAACACTGGAAGCGTGCCTCGCCGCCGGGCACGATGTGCGCGCCGTCTACACGCAACCGGATCGTCCGAAAGGGCGCGGGCAGGCGCTCTCTGCCTCCCCCGTCAAGCAGGCGGCCGAACTGCACGGCCTGGCCATTCATCAGCCGGAGCGGGTACGTGACGCCCTGGATGCGTTGCGCGCGTTGGAGGCCGATGCCATGGTGGTGGTGGGGTACGGCCAGATCATTCCGCAGTCGATCATCGACCTGCCGCGGTTGGGCATCCTCAATGTCCACGCGTCGCTGCTGCCGAAGTATCGCGGCGCGGCACCGATTCAGCGTGCGATCGCCAATGGTGAGACGGTCACCGGTGTAACGACAATGCGCATCGACGCCGGCCTCGACACGGGCGACATTCTCCAGATGGCGGAGTTGGCCATCGGTCCGGCGGAGACGGCGGTGGAATTGGGCCCTCGCCTTGCCGCGCTGGGCGCCGCGCTGCTGGTGGAAACGCTGGCCGGACTGGAGAGCGGCACCATAACGCCGCGCCCGCAGGACTCCGCACTGGCCACCTACGCCCCCCAATTGGAAAAGGAAGAAGGCGCGGCCGATTGGACGCTGCCGGCGCCGGAGATCTACAACCGGGCTCGCGGCTATCAGCCGTGGCCGGGTTGCTATACGCGGTTCCGGGACCGCACGATGCACATCCTGCGCTGTCAGCCGTCCGATGAAGCGCTGATCGGGCCGCCCGGAGCGGTGGCATCGCGGCGCAAGCGGCTCTTCGTCGCCTGCGGCCACGCCACCACGCTGGAGCTACTTGAAGTACAACTGGAAGGACGGCGCCGCGCCTCGGCCAGCGACTTTTTGAACGGTCAGCGGATCGGCGACGATGAGAGACTGGGCATGCCGGCAGGGCGCGCCACCACCTAGGAGAAACAGGTTGAAGCTTCCGCGGGGATACCGCTATTCGGCGGTCTATGCTGGCATTCGCAAGACGGCCAAGGACGATCTGGCATTGATCGTTTCCGACACGCCGGCCTCCGCGGCGGGCATGTTCACACGTAATCGTGTGCAAGCGGCGCCGGTCCTTCTGGCCCGGCAGCACTTGAAGGCGACGCGGGGCAAGGTGCGGGCGGTGCTGATCAATGCGGGCAACGCCAACTGCGCCACGCCGACGGCCGAGCGCGTGGCACTGGAGACCTGCAAAGCCGTCGCGAAGCGCGGACGCTGGGACGTGACGGAGATTCAGCCGGCCTCCACCGGCGTGATCGGCGTCGACCTCAATCCCAAGCTGATCATCAGCGCGCTGCCGGATCTGTTTGCCGGGCTGGCGCCGGATCGTTTCGACGATGTGGTCCGCGCCATCATGACGACGGACACAGTGCCGAAAGCCGCGTTCGGCGAGGTGCCGTTGAAGGATGGCCCCGTTCACATTGCCGGCATGACGAAGGGTTCCGGCATGATTCATCCCAACATGGCCACGACGCTAGCCTTCGTGATGACCGATGCCGCGATCGCGCCGCAGTTCCTGCGCCCGATGCTGGAAGCGGCGGTGGAGCGCAGCTTTCATCGGCTCTCGGTGGACGGCGACACATCCACCAATGACACCGCGCTGCTGCTGGCGAACGGCGCCAGCGGCATTCGTCCGGGCGAGAAGGAGCGCAAGGTCTTCACGGAAGTGCTGTCCTGGGTCTTGGAAGACCTGGCGGAGAAGATCGCCCGCGACGGCGAGGGCGCGCGCAAGGGAATCGTGATTCACGTGACGGGCGCACGCAGCAATGAAGACGCGGCGAAGATCGCACGCGCGATTGGGAACTCGCCGCTGGTCAAGACGGCAATCGCGGGCAGTGATCCCAACTGGGGCCGGATCCTGTGCGCGGCGGGTTACTCCGGCGCGAACTTCGATCCGGCCAAGGTGTCCATCAAGCTGCAGGGAACGCTGGTGTGCCGCAACGGCTTCGCGGTCGATTTCGACGAGACGGCACTCAAGAAGAAGCTGGACGAAGGCGACTGCTCCATCCGCTTCACGCTGGAGGGCAAGGGGAAGGGCGAGACACAGTTCTTCACCTGTGACCTCACCGAAGGCTACATTCGAATCAATGGGAGTTATCGCACGTAGCCTGCTGTTCGCCGCCGCCCTGACCGCCGGGGCGCAGACAATACCGCGCGAAGTCTTGGCGGATTTGGCGACGGATCTCTCCACTGAGAATCCGAACGGGTTCCTCAGCCGGCTGACGCCGACGTTTCCGGACCGCGAGAAACTGCGCGAGGATCTTGGTGCGCTCTGCGCCCGTTATGACGTCAGTTCCTCGATCGACATCCTGGAAGAAGCGGAGACGGCGATTGAGGTCGACTGGTTCATCGAACTGCGGGAGCGCACCGAAACAAGCGGTACCATCCTCCGCCGACGGGAGCGTGTGCGCCTGGAATTTGAGAAGACCAAGCGCGGATGGAAGGTCAGCCGGATGGCGCCCGTCACGCTGTTCTCGCCGGAAGGCTGACTGATCTTCTGTTCCGGCGCGGCCCGGCGAACGTGTTCAGGCCGCCACGACAGTGGCTTTCGCCAGGAATGCCGGATCAATCTGCACGCCGAGCCCGGGTCCGGTGGGCACGGTGAGCCGACCGCGGACGCTCTTCAACGTTGAGGTCGCGCAGCTGACCGGCAGGTTGTCGTCCTCCCCCTTGTACTCCTGGTGCGCGCCCGAATTCGGCACAACCGAGGCAAAGTGCGCCACGTAGAGAAACCCAAGCCCCCCGCCGGACATGTGGGGCGTACAGTCCAGACCCGCCGCTGCCGCCATGCGCGCCACCTTCATCGAACGGAGGAGTCCGCCAAAGTACAACAGGTCCGGTTGAAGCACTTGCGCCGTGCCGGTCTCGATGATGCGGCGGAACCCGCGCAGGCTTGCCTCCTGCTCACCCAACGCAATCGGAATGCGCAAGGCTTCGGCGACCTGACGGGTCTCGTCATAGTAGTCAAACGGGACCGGCTCTTCAAAGAAGCCGAACTTCTGCTCCTCCATCAGCCGGCCGATCCGGATGGACATCGGCACGTCGTAAGACCCGTTTGCATCGGCATAGATCGTAAACCGGTCGCCGAACGTCTTGCGAGTCAGCGGAATCAGAGCGAGGTCCCGCTTCGTGGACGCCTCGTCATACCGCATCCGCGCGCCAAGCCGGAACTTGATGGCCGTAGCGCCGGTGTCCTCCACCTGCTGGCGCAGATACTCGATCTCGGCCTCCGGCGTATTGCCTCGATTGCCGCTGGCACGGTACACCGGAATCTCCTTTCGGATCACCTTGCCGAGCAGGGCCCCCAGCGGCTGCCCGGAGACCTGGCCCAGGAGATCGAGAAGCGCAATTTCGACAACCGCTACGCTGACCCAGAACGGCAGCCCCTGCCACTTGTAGTTTGAATTCGCCAGATAGACGGTCCGCAACAGGGATTCGACATCGCGTGCGTCCTGGCCGAGGAAGCTGGGCGCGACCTTCTTCAGCAGAATCGGATACGCGGCGCTCATGACGGAGCTGTGGGCATCGGCATAGCCGGTCCCACCCTGCCGCGAACGGACCCGAACGATGAATGACTTTCCGGCGCGCAGCAGGTCGATCGACTCCACCACAACAGGCTCGCGAATCAGTTCGCGCCGCAGCACGGTGGAGGTCATTGCCGCTTCCAGCTTCGGGCCCAACTCAGCGGCCGCAGCAGCGTGAGCGGGAAGGGCTGCCAGTGCGGCAGCGGATTTCAGCAGGTGGCGGCGGCTGGTGGCTGGCATGGCTTCTCAAAGAAGCTTACCGCCGCTCGATCTGCCTGGCCTGCCGCATCACTTCATACAATCCAACGGCGAAGCCCACCATCAGCCCAACGAGAGAGCCGTAACGAGTGCCGTACTTTTCGTCCAGGAAGGATCCGACCCACCAGAGCGCATACATCGCGGCGGGAATGACGAAGGCCAGGCCCATGTAGAGCGCCGCTTTCGCCTGCCAACCGGGCCGGTCGTCGCGAGGCATTCCGGTCACTCGAACCGATACTGGCGCCGGACCATGCGCCGGTTGAGATCGCCGCACCGGGCACAGCCGGACAGGGCGAGAGAGAGTTGGAACTCCGCCTGCAGCAGTTCCAGCACGCGCTCCACGCCAGGCTGGCCAAAAGCTCCCAGCCCCCACAACGGGGCGCGGCCCACCAACACGGCTTTGGCGCCCAAAGCCAGCGCCTTAACGACGTCACTTCCCCGGCGAATGCCTCCGTCCATCACCACCGGCACTCTTCCCTGCACGGCATCGGCCACATCGGGCAGCGCATCGAGTGATGCGATCACGCCGTCCAGTTGCCGCCCGCCATGGTTCGAAACGGAAATCGCATCGGCCCCGCTCTCCACAGCCTTCACGGCGTCCTCCGGAGAAAGGATGCCCTTCACCATCACCGGCAGCTTCGAGGCAGACTTCAGCCACTCGATCTGTTCCCAGGTCATGCCGGGCGTGTGCGGTTGCCACATCGCGGCGCGCGCGGGATTCCGAGGAGGCGGTGGCGCTTCCCCGGGCTTAGGCGGTCCGGTCTGCATGTAACCGTAATCGAAACGGTTGCGGTTGTTTCGGTCGCGATTGGACTGATACTGGTTGTCCACCGTCAGAACGATCGCTCTCCCGCCGCGGTCCGCCACGCGCCGCGCATAGGCCTGCGCCAGAGGCTTGGTCCGGCTTCCGATGGTGTTGGCCCACCAGACCACTGGTTCCCCACTCTCCAGCAAGGACTCCGCGCCCCCGCCGGAGATGAAAACCGTCTTGGCCTTCACGGAAGCCCTGGCGACGATCTCATCGGCGTTGGCCAGTACCAGATTCTTGCCTCCGGTGGGCGCGATGGCGATGGGCGACGGCATCCGGTGTCCGAGGAGTTCCACCGACGTGTCGACTTCGGAAACATCTCGCATTACCCGCGGAACCAGGAACACGCGCTCGAATGCCTCTCGATTGGCGCGAAGGGTCTTCTCGTCCTCCACGCCGCCGGCAATGAAGTCATACGCCAGCTTGTGAAGCTTTGTCTTGGCGATCTCTTCGAACTCATGCGCGTTGACCGGTCCCATGACGCCAAGATCCTCGGCGGCGAGGAGCGGCGAAGCAGCGGCCCAGCTCAACAGGCGGAATGTATCGCGGCGGCGCATCGCGATTCAGCTTATCGAAGTTCTTTGCCGGGGTTCCTTGGCCGCGATTCCGTTAAGCTTGTCGAAGGAATGCGCCCTTGCGCGATCGTCGCGGCTGGTTTCGTCCTGTCGGGCTGCAGCAGCCTGTACTACGCCTCCATGGAGAAGATCGGCCGGGAGAAGCGCGACATCCTGGCGCAACGCGTGGTGGACGGCCGCAAGGACCAGGAAAAGGCTAAGCGACAGATCCAGACCACGATGGAAGCCTTCCAGGAGCTGACGGGCTTCCAAGGCGGTGATCTCGAGAAAGTCTATAAAAAGCTGAACGGCGAGTACGAAGATGCCGAGAAACGCGCCGGCGAGGTCTCCGAACGAATCCGCTCGATCGAGAAAGTCTCGAACGATCTTTACGCCGAGTGGGAGAAAGAGATCGGTGAGATCCGCGACAGTTCCCTGCGTTCCTCGTCCCGCAAGATGCTGCGAGAGACACAGCAGGGGGTCGCCGGTGTGCTGAAACGCATGCGAGTGGTGGAAGCGCGCATGAAGCCGGTGCTGTCGCGCTTCCGCGATAAAGTGCTGTACCTGAAGCACAACTTGAACGCCCGCGCCCTGCGCAGCCTGGAAGACACCCGCGTCGAGATGGACACGGACGTGGATGCGCTGGTGCGGGACATTGACCGCTCCATCGAAGAAGCCGACGCATTCATCGCCGCAATGAAGGCCCAACCGGCAAGTTGAGGTTCGTCCAGGGGCTCTCGGGCTCCGGATGCTGGCGCTTCACATCATGGGGGCCGCGGGTTAGAAGTACCGTTCCTGCCGCCGGAGCGTTCCGAAGCTGCCGATGTTGGCAATCGCAATCGCGATGCGGAACTGATTTTCGAAGCGCGCGCCGAAGTTGAAGCGGCGGTACTGCACCGAGAAGCCGCAGCAATCGGTGTTGTACGTCACCTGCGTATTCGCAAACTGCAGCGCTCCTAAGCGGTAGTCGTAGACTGCGAAAAAGCCGGCATTCCAGCCGCGCCGGTTCTCGCGGCCAAGCCCCACCAGTCCTCGAAACTGATTCGCCGGAGGCGTGAGGAAACTCGCGCTGCGCACCTGATTGTGACCGGCGGAAATGAAGAGCTCCGACACTCGTCCATCCACGGAAACACCAGAATTGGAGATGCCCCCGCGCGCCGGATCGTAATCGGCACGCCACTCGGCGCCGAAACCGGGAAGCGGCTCGGTGCGGACCACCGAAACGATCGGAGAGTAGTTGCGGGGCCCGTCGAGGAAGGCGTATGGCGACACACCGATGGTGGAAGCCAGAACGTTGCGTTGCCCGGGGACCAGTGCCCCGCCGAAGGTGGGATCGAAGTAGCGCCGCTGCCAGACCTGCCAGCTCAGCCACTCCCGCGTCACGCCGCCCTTCTTCGAAAAGAGGCGGTTGGTCAGCGAATACTCGATCTCGTTGGTGTTGTTCAGCAGTTCCGTTTCGTCAAAGCGGATGATGCGCTGGAAGTCCTTCACGCCGGTCACGTAGCGGTAACTGGCCCGGGGTTCGATCACATGCTTCAGCTTTTCGCCGAAAATGCCGCTGGTCTGAAACACGCGGGAGAGAGAGGGCAGCACCAGGTCGAAGCCGGTTTCGAACGCATTCCGGTTGATTCCTCCGCCGGTGACGAACCGGCCCGGCCGGTCCAGAAGGCTGGAGCCCCAGTGAGATCCGCGCAGCGAAACATACGGCACCAATGACACATGGCGCCAATGCAGCGGCACCGTTACGCGCGGGGCGATGTCGATGCGGTCCACAAAGCGGCGCGTCTGGAACAGCAACTGATCGCGGCTCACCAGACCGACACTCGCATTCAGCGACAGCCAGACCGGCAGTTTGCCCCATTGCCGGTCCCGACTGGAAAACTCCACTTGCGGCAGTTTGCGGACGCTGATCTTGTCGCCCTCCAGAATGCTCTGGAAGTTCTCCGTCTGCTGATACAGCGCGAAGGCGCTATAGCCGTTCCAATGCTTGTGCGCGTACAGCGTCGAATTGACTTCGGAGAAGACTGCTTCGTTGAAGGTCTCGGTGAACTCCTGCCGGAATCGGAACGAGCTGAGGTAGTTCACCTGCCCGAACAGTTCCCAGCCTTTCGGCAAGCCTGCCTTGAGCGTCGAGACGATGGAGACGCCGGAAGCCTTTCGTCGCGAACCGTCGGCGAGCAGCAGTCCCTTGTCATTGACGCCGAACAGGATCACGTTGAAGTCCGACCGCTGCGTCGGCTTCCCGCGAAAGTCAGCCAGGTGCGCAAAGCCACGCAGCGAGAAATACTGCACCCGATAGCTGACATCCAGGCTGCGATTGATCGCCCAGTAGTAGCCCAGCCCCGTCATCAAGCCGCGCCGGGAACTGTTACCGATGTTCGGCATCAGGAATCCACTGCGCCGCGGTTGCTTTTCGAGCGATTTGTAGAAGTAGGGAAAGTAAAAGATCGGCAGACCGCGCAGGGCGAAGCGTGTCCCACGAGTGACCACCCTCTCACCGGGAACAATGTCGAACTTCGGACCGCGCAGAACCCACCACGGTCTCGGGCTGGTGAGGGGGACTGCGAACCTCCCGACGCGCAGCGCCGGACCCGGCTTCGGAATCTTGCAGGACGTGACGAACCCGTGATGCAACACGTAGCGGTTCTCGATCTTTTCCGCCCAGCGCCCTTCGAACACGAACGGGTTCGTCGAAGTCAGCACGCCGGGTCGCGTCTGAATCGTCGCGGGCACGATACCGGAAACCTCATAGAACTTTCCGGTTTCCGACTGCGTGTTGTAGACCGCGCGATTGCACCGGATCTCCTCGCCGCCATTGAAGTTCTTGTATCGAACGTTGCCGCGCACCTCCGCCTCGCCGGTCTGTTCGTTGTAGTCCAGTTCGTCGGCTTCCAGTCGCGCTTCGGAGGTCTCAAGCGCCACCTTGCCCCGCAGGAGGCGCAGCGGACCTTCGGTGGTCTGCCGGATTCCTTCGACGATCAATTCGTCGGCGGCGGGAGCGTTCGGTCGGATGATCCGCGTTCGCCGGTTCGGAACCTGTGCCGGAGCCGTGCGCGGGGGTAGTCCGAGTGCGCCGGGCACCACCTGCGCTACAGCCAAGTCAAATGGCAGCAAAGCGATAAGGGCGGCGATCTGAAGAAACCGATGCGAAAAGACGTGACACCACGCAGAGTTTGTGCTAGATAGAGAAGTACGGTTCCCGCGCCGCTCCCCTGACCCGGCATTCGATGAAGCGAGCTGCAAATATCGACGCTAACATGTGCTTTTGCTCTGAAGCAAAGAGCGCATTCGGACGACTATCTTCTCGATGGCAAGCCCGTACCGGACGTTCGTCATGAGTTGCGCCTACTGTGGAGCAAGTAACGCTGCCGAAGAGGATCGCTGCGGACGCTGCGGACGCCGCCTGCATCTGGCCAATCCGATTCCGGCACCTGCCGGCTATAGTCCCGCAGCCGTCGCAATGAAGCCCATGCCGGTGGAGCGTCCCCGGGCGGCAGCGGCAGTCGAAGAGCCCGCTCCGCGACAAGGGGGACTGTTCTCACCGGGACAGATGGCGGGGGCGCGCAGCCGAGTCGTGCCGATCTCCGCTGGAACCGGTGTGGATGCGGAGCCTCGCATTGTTTCACGCAAGTCTTCTCCGCGGCCAAAGGCGATTGGCCGGAAGCCGGAAAGCGATGTTCAGCAGACGCTTGCATTTGGCGCCGCCAACTCGCACCGCCGGGCCCGCACCGATCTGAACTCGGACATTTATTGTGACGCGCCGGTGGCACGCCTGTCGCATCGCGGCTTGGCTTGGTTTGTCGATCTGAGCCTGGTGGCGGCGGGATGGGGCTGCTTTACAGGCATCTTCCTGGCAGCCGGCGGACAGATCGGGTCCGATCTGTTTTCGCTGATCTCGCTGGGCGCCATGGCGGTGTTCGTTGCCCTGCTCTACCATCTGTTTTGGGCATTGGCGGATGGCGACTCCGCCGGGTACCGCTGGGCGCATCTGCGGCTGATCGACTTTGACGGTGCCCGCCCGAACCGGCAGCGCCGCCTGACGCGACTGGCAGCGAGTTGGCTCTCCATCCTGCCCGGAGGGCTGGGCCTCATCTGGGCACTGATGGACGAAGAGACGCTCACCTGGCAGGATCACATCTCGAAAACCTTCCCGACGCCGGTAGCTGTTGCGGGACCACTCCGCACCGAACACGTTTCCACTGGCCACTGACCGGGAATAGCCTGGCCCAGGAGGGGCATTTCCCCTCCGATGCCCCGGTTCCTGTTTTGCTTCTGCTTGGGCGGAGTTGTCTTTGCCCAATCGCAGTTGGCACTGATGCTGGGCGGTTTACCCGCGTTCGATCGCGCCGCTGTCCGCTCAGGCGGCGGACTCGCCTTGCAGGCAAACTACGGGCTCGGGCTGCATCAGTGGGGACCGGTTCTGGTCATCGGTGAGGTGCACCTGCTGGCCAACGGCCTTCGCGACGTCACCTCCGACAACCGCCTCGCCATCCGTGACTATGCGACGCTCTACCTTCATCCCGGGATCCGGCTTGCGTTTCGGGCAGGAGACCGGGTTGCGCCGTTCGTCGCCGCCGGATTCGGCTACACGCAATATCACGGCAGCGAGTTCCTGCTGACAGGCGCACCCAATCCGTTTCGACCGCGCCAGCACACCTTTGGCGGGAACATCGGTGCGGGTGTCGACGTGCGGCTGTGGCGATTCCTTGGGCTGCGCGGAGAGGTCCGCAACTTCATCTCGCCGAGTCCACAGTTCAACGCCGCCAGCACAGGCACGCAGAACAATCCCGTCGTCAGCGGCGGCTTCACTTTGAATTGGGGCAGATAGGCGCGGCGAAAGCCGTCATGCGGCTTTCGGTTCACGGCTGAACAGCAGCCAAGCCACGCCAAGCGCCAGCAAGTAGCAGGCCCCGCCAATCAGCAGCGCGCCCCGCAGACCGGTATAGATGGCCAGGAAGATGGCTCCGGCGGAGCCGAGGACACTGGAAGCCGCGTTGATGGACCAGGCCCAGCGCACGGCAGGAGCGTTCCGTTTTTCCAGGATTCGAAGCCCAATCGGGAATGGCATCCCCATGAAGAACGCGGCGGGCGCGATCATGGCGGCAGCCACGATGAACTTAACGGCCAGCGGCCAGCCCACACCGGCGCGCGTCACCCACGGCGCTCCGAAGGCCAGCATTACGACCGCGATGGCCACCAGTCCCGGCACGCTGAGCCAATCGCGGCGGGCGAAGTTGCTGCCCAGGCTGGAGGCCACCAGCATGGAAAACACAATCACCGTCAGCGCATACGTGGGATGGCCGAGGAACAGAACGAACTTCTGGATCAGAGCCACTTCCACCAGGATGTAGCCTGCTCCGATAAACAGAAAGTAGAGCAGGAAGTGGCGAACGTTTCGGTCCGACGGCAGTCGGCTGCCGAGCAGGAGCGGCGGCAGGGCCAGAATCAGCGCCGTGGCGACGAGACTGATAGCCACCAGACCAAACAGCAAAGGCACAGCGCGGTTGATCTTGTAGTCGGCTGAGTCAGACCGTTCGCGCGTGAGAAACTCCCACAATTCGCGAGGCTGTACCGTGTAGAAGAAGAACGGCTGATCGTCGTCCACCGGCGCGACGTTGTAGCGATAGTTTGCGTAGAACCGGCCCGGTTCCGTGGTCAGCAGCAGGTCGGCGAAAGGAGACCGCAGCCCTTCGCCCGGCAGGTAGATCGCCTGCATTCGGGACCGCTCAATCGCCTGCTTCGCCTTTTCGATATCCGCGGCAGAAAGCGGCTTCCGCGCGATGATCACCGTGTCCTGTGCGCCCCAGCCCTCCACGCTGCCTGCTCGCGCGACGATGACGTGCCGGGCCGGATCCCTTTCGCCTACCTTCGCCAGAGCCTCGCGCGCCAGCGTGATCAGGCGCAAAGACTCTCGAGGCGGGTCGAACCCCCAGCGCGTGAAGGTCAGCAGGCCGTCCGGCGTCAGATGCGACAGGTAATCGACAAACGCGTCGGTGGTGTAGAGGTTGTTTTCTGATAGCGCAAAGGCGCCGGCGGCGGTGGAGGCCCAGGTGTCCACCAGCGTTGCCTGCAGCACCTGATACTGCTCCGGCGAGCGGCGGATGAAGCTGCGTCCGTCCTCCACCACAATGCGGATCTCGGGACGCAAGTACAAACCCTTCGAGATCTGTTTGAAACGCTCCCGCATGATCGTGTTCGCGATGATGGGATTGATCTCGACGCCGGTGATGTCACGCGATCCGGAGGCCAGCGCGCGGGAAACGTCCCAGCCGCCGCCCGGTCCGATGATCAGGGTCTTTGCGCCCGGCCGCAGATTGTACGGCAGCCCCGGCCCTTGGAACAGCAGATCCTCGCGGTCCTTGGGGGTCAGTTGAGAGAAGTCGAATTCGGGAATGCCGGTGGCTGCGTCGGCATCGATCACAATCGCCGTCCGGTTGGAGCCCGGTTCCGGCGCGAGGGCAATCCGCGAGAAGCTGTTCCACTTCACGAATTTTTCGTTAGCCAGCGTCTGGCCCTTGGCGTATCGCACGTCAAGAAACGGCCATCGCGCGTTCAGCACCATCCCCGCCAGCAGCGCCAGACCCAGTGCCACAGCCGCCGCGCGTCCCATGGCACGCCCGTCCAGTGAGAACCACACCGCTGCAGAGGCGGCAAACAGCATCGCGACGACAACAACAGTGTTCGGGCCGCCGAATCCGTTGAGAAGCGGCACCAGCAGCAGGCATCCGCCCGCAGCGCCCAACAGGTCAAAGAAGTAGACCCGATGCACCCGCTCAATCGTCTCCGAGATCAACAGCGAGACGATGGTACCCGCCAGAAAAAAAGGCAGCGCACTAGCCACGTAAACCGCTGCAAGCTCAATGCCGGAAAGATCTCCGCGTCGCCCCAGCAGAAAGGCCAACGAGGCTACCACGACGACACTGTTGGCGCCCGCCAGCCATCCCAGCTTGCGAAACAGCGGCGGCGTCCAGCCGGCGACAACGTAGGAGAAGACACCACCGACACCCAACCCGAACAGCGCGATAGAGATCGCAAGAAAGGCGAAGTGATAGTAGAAGACGACCGAGAAGATGCGCGTCAGCGACAACTCCAACAGCAGCGTCGCGAGCGTGGTCAGCAGGACCCCGATGTAAACCAGCGGCCAATTGAGCGCGCGCCCCCGGGGCAGGGTGGCGGTAGAGATCTGCGGCAAGCTTCTATCGTACCGGACGGCTACATCATGGCCTGCGGCGGTGCGGGCTCATCGGCTCTGCCGGCATTGGCGAGCGGCACGCGCACCAGCACCCACGCGATCAACGCCAGCACGGCCATACCCGCCAAGTACGAAGGCTCCGGAAAAAAGCTCGGCAACGGAATCTCACGCCATGCGAAGTATGCCGTCACGAGGCCCATCAGCGCTTCGCCCGCAATCAAGCCGGAGGCACAAAGGATTCCGACATTCTCCATCCGTGCCCGCTGCGCTTCATTCAGCGCGCGCCGGCGGCCAAACTCATCGGCCAGCCAGCGGATCATGCCGCCGACGAAGATTGCCGACGTGGTGCCGAACGGAAGATACATTCCAATGGCCACCAGCATGACGCTCTTCACCTGGATCAGGATCATCATTACGCCCAGCAGGATTCCGAAAGCAATCAGCGCCCACGGCATGTCGCCGCCGACGATGCCCTGCGCGAGTGAAGCCATCAGCCCGGCTTGCGGGGCGGACAGCGCCCGGTCACCGAAGCCCGTTCCGCCCGCCTTGATGTTGCCCTCGTGCAGAATCAGCAGCGGGAAGTACATCACCAGGCTGGCAACGGCCACGGCGAGCAGTTCGACGAGCTGAATCGTGCGCGGCGTACCGCCGAGAATGTAGCCGACTTTGAAGTCCTGTAGCAGTTCGCCGGCGACCGCAGAGGAGACGCAGACGACGGCGGCGACGCCCAGCACCGCCGTGACACCGCTCACGCCGGAGACGCCCAGAGAGACCATCAGCAGCGCCGCGATGATCAGGGTGGAGAGCGTTAAGCCTGAGATCGGGTTATTCGAAGACCCGATTACCCCCACCAGGTAGCCGGAAACCGTGGCGAAGAAGAAGCCCACCACCAGCATGATGATCGCGGCCAGAACAGCGCCGGCCCACAGTCCGGACAGGGACTGGTACAGCCAGATCATCACGAAGAACACGACCGCGATCATCCCCAACACCGTCTTCTGGCTCATATAGCGTTCATTGCGGTCCAACTTCTCCAGATCGATCTTCGGGCCGCGCAGCTCGCCGAACGCCTTGGCCAGGCCGACGCCCAGGTTGCGGCGCATTCGGAACAACGTGTAGCCGGCCCCGACCATCATGGTGCCTACCGCAATCGGCCGCACAATAAAGCGCCAGACCGCGTTGGCCATCCCCAGCCAGCTTTCCTCCGTGGCGCCACCGTCGGGCACGTACTGCGCCACCGACGGTCCCAAAACCAGCATCAGCAGCGGCACCAGCAGGCCCCACGCCAGCACGCTGCCCGCGAAGTTCAAGGACGCCAGCGCCGGGCCGATGATGTAGCCCACGCCGAAATAAGCCGGTGCAATCGAGGGCGACGAGACTGCCGTCACGGCGCCCGTGGCGACCGTCTGGGTGGACCCCTGCGGACCCAGCCGCAAGGAAGTTCGACCGATTTCGCCCAGACGGAAGAAGAACTCCTTGTCGACAGCGAAGGCTTTCATTGCACCCAGCAGATACACCAGGCCGCCTAGCCCCATGTTCCAGAACAGGAACTTCGCGCCCTGTGAGCCAGACTGCCCGGCCTTGTGAATCTCGCCAGCCGCCACCGACTCCGGAAACGGCAGTTCACGGTCTTCGACCAGCACGCGCCGCACCAGGCTGACGAACAGCACGCCGAGAACGCTGCCGACCACCATCAGCGCCGTCGACTTCCAATACGCATCCCCCGGCGCGAATGAGGGCCATGCGCGCGCGATGTAGAACGCTGGAAGCGTGAAGATCGCGCCCGCAGCCACGGACTCTCCGATCGAGCCTGCCGTCCGCGCAATGTTCTCTTCGAGAATGGAGCCCCGCCAGAGCCGCACCACCGCCATCCCGATCACCGCCGCCGGGTAAGTTGCGGCAATCGTCTGGCCGGCACGCAGTCCGAGATAAGCGTTGGCGGCGCCCAGCACGACCGTCATCACCAGGCCGAGCAGCACCGCCCGCCAGGTAAACTCCGACATCCGGACATGCGGTGGAACATAGGGCGTGTGCGGCTTCGTCTCTGTGGGCATGGTGATCCGCCTAGGATAGCTTTGCGCGAACCTTGTCGCTGAGCGCCTTGCCGTCCACGCGGAAGCCGGCAAGCTTGGCTTGCGTCGCCTTCATGACGACGCCCATCTGCTTCAGCGAGGTAATGCCCGTTTCGGTCATCGCCGCCGCAATCGCCGCTTCAATCTGTTCCTCGGTCGCGGCTTGCGGCAGGTAGCTTTCCAGAATCGCCAGTTCCTGCTCCTCCTTCAAGGCCAGTTCCTCACGCCCGCCGCCGCGGAACATCGTGATCGAATCCTTACGCTGCTTTACCAGCTGGTTCAGGATCTGCATGTCAGCAGCCTCATCCGGCTCCTTCATCTGATCCGCCTTGTACTTCATCAGCGCCGTCTTGATCATGCGGATGACGCTCAGCCGGAGCTCGTCCTTGGCCTTCATCGCCGCAACGAGATCCTTTTGTGTCCGTTCGAGAAGAGACATAACCGTTTGCTATTCTAGTGAAGACCCACTGGCCGCAAGGGCCGCCTACCGCATGTACATCAAGAAGCAGCGTCTTCTGACGCCGGGTCCGACTCCTCTGCTGCCCCAAGCGTTGCACGCCATGATGGGGGCCGACATTCACCATCGCACCGAGGATTTCCGCAAGCTTTACAAACAGGTTTTGGCCTTGCTGAAGCAGGTGATGGGGACAGCGAACGACGTTCTGGTTCTGGTCGCATCCGGAACGGGCGGCTTGGAGGCAGCGGCTTCCAATTTTCTGTCTCCGGGTGACCGCGTCATTCTTTGCAATGCCGGAAAGTTCGGCGAACGGCTCGTCGAAATTGCCAAAGCCTGGGGGCTGGACGGAGTGGAGTTGAAGGCTCCGTATGGCGAGGTGGTCTCGCCGCAGCGCGTTGCGGAAGCGTTGCAGCAGTATCCGGACACGAAAGCCGTTTTGGTCCAGGCGTCGGAGACCTCCACCGGCGCCATGCACGACATCGAGCACATCGGGAAGATCGTCAAGGAAACGCCGGCGCTGCTGATTGTGGACGCGATTACCGGTCTCGGCACCATGCCGCTCGACATCGACGGCTGGGGACTCGACATTGTCGTCGGCGGCTCGCAAAAGGCGTTCATGATTCCGCCCGGGGTGGCGTTTCTGTCGATCAGCGAGAAGGCGTGGAAAGCGAATCAGTCCGCGAAACTGCCGCGGTTCTACTTTGACCTCCGCAAGGAACTGAAGAACGCCGTGAACGGCGAAAGCGCATGGACGCCGTCCATCGCCGTTTTGCTGGCGCTGCATGAGGCGCTGCGCTATATCGACCAGTTGGGGATGGCCAATCTCGTGGCCAATGCTGAGCTTCTGGCACGGGCGACGCGGGAAGGCGCGCGGGCGCTCGGTCTCGGCCTGTTTTCGAGTTCTCCGTCGAATTCCGTGACGGCCATCTGCGCGCCGGAAACCATCGATTCCAACACGATCGTGAAGGAGTTCCGCACGCGCTTCGGAAGCGTGATCGCTAACGGACAAGGCTCCATGAAGGGCCGGATTTTTCGGGTAGCGCACCTGGGCTATTTCGATATCTCAGACGTGTTTACCATCCTGGCGCAGTTGGAACTGATCCTGGCGGCGCACGGGCACCGGCTGGAGTTCGGCTCCAGCGTCGCGGCGGCGCAGCGTGTGTACGCCGAAGCGGCAAAGCTCGAAGCACCCGCCTTAGTCTAGAGAGAAGACATGAAGGTTGTCGCCGCCGATCCCCTACCCCAAGCTGCGCTGGATCTTTTTGCGTCGCGCGGCAGTTTCCAGCTGGTTGCCTCCACCCCGAAGGAGTTCACGCAGCATATCGCCGAGGCTGATGCCTTGCTGGTTCGCGCGACGCGGGTGGATCGGGCAGTGCTCGACAAGGCGCCGCATCTTCGAGTGATCGGCATCGCCAGCATCGGCGTCGAAGCGGTGGACTTACAGGGCGCCACGGCCGCCGGCGTGCTGGTGATGAATACGCCGGGCGGCAATGCGGTCTCGGTTGCGGAGCATACCTTTGCCATGATGCTGGCACTGGCGCGCGACCTGACGGCGATCTCGTCATCGACGCTGGCCGGCCAGTGGAATCGCAAGTCGTACCTGGGACATGAACTGCGCGGAAAGACCCTGGGCGTGATCGGGATGGGTTCCATTGGCCGGGAGGTGGTTTCCCGCGCCAAGGCGTTCGACATGAATGTGATCGCCTGCGACCCCTACGTCAACCCCCGCGCGGCAGTCGATCTGGACACGCAACTGGTACCGCTGGAGCGCATCTGGGCGGAAAGTGACTACATCACGCTGCACGTCGCTCTCACGCAGGAAAGCCGCGGCATGATTGACGGCGCGGCCCTGAAGCGGATGAAGCGCGGCGTGCGGATCATCAATTGCGCGCAAGGTGCGCTGGTGGATCAGGAGGCGCTAGCGGAGGCGCTTCGCAGCGGTCACGTCGCCGGCGCGGGTATCGACGTGTTCGACCCGGAGCCCCTTCCAACGGGACATCCGTTGCTGACCGCCCCGAACCTCATCGCCACGCCACATATCGGCGGCACTACCGAAGAAGCAGAGGAAATCGTCAGCGTCCGGATCGCGGAACAGGTGATTGAGTACCTGACGCGCGGCGTTGCCGTCAACGCCGTGAATATGCCGACGCTCTCACCGGAGCAGTATCGCGCACTGGGCCCCTACATCGCGCTCGCCGAACGGCTCGGGGCCTTTGCCGCCGCGATCTCCACTGGCAACCCCCGGTCGGCGCGCGTCACCTACGCCGGGCGCATCGCGGACCTGAACACGCAATTGCTTCGCAACGCATCCTTGGCCGGGCTTCTCAACCGGTCGCTGTCACACAAGGCAAACCTGGTGAATGCCATGCAGCGCGCCTCGCAACGCGGATTGAGCGTAGCCGAAGTGCATCAGAACCACCCCACCACCTATGCCGACTCGATCCAGATTGATCTGGAGACCAGCGAGGGAAGCGTCTCCGTCGAAGGTGCTTTGGTGTTGGGCGACTCCCGCCTGCTGCGCGTCAACGGAATCTATTGTGAAGCGAAGCTGGACGGCTGTCTCACCTATCTCGTCAACGACGATGTTCCGGGCGTGATCGGCTTCATCGGCGGCGTGATGGGCAAAAGCGGCGTGAACATCGCCGCCTTCTCGCTGGGTCGGGCGAATGCGCCAGAGCAGACGGGGGCGCCCCTGCTGGCTGTCAGCGTGATTGAGACCGACTCCATCGTGCCCGATGCGGCTGTCCGCGAGATCATGGCCAATCCCGCCATCCGTGTCGCCCGCGTGATCGATTTGCACGCGTGACGCCGCGCGTCACTGTCGCGCTGTTTCTCGTCCTCCTCGCGCTGCGGTTGCAGCATCGCAGCGTTCTATGGGTGGAGGAGGCGTATCCGACGGCTGCCGCCATTCAGATCCTCGCCGGACGCGTTCCCTACGTCGATTTCTGGTTCGACAAGCCGCCTCTGTTCGCCTATCTCTACACGCTGTGGAGCGCGGAAACGGGCGCCCTGCTGCGGATTGCCGGCGCGGCATACGTCACGCTCTGCGCGTGGCTGATGGCGCGCGTTGCCGGACATGCGGTTGCCGGGTTGCTGCTCGCGTTCTTTCTCACGTTCGACGTGGCCTCCGCCGTAATGGTGCTGGGTCCGGACCTGCTTCTGATCGCGCCGGTACTGGGCGTGGTACTACTGCGCGACGCGCAACCCTGGCGAGCCGGCTTCTGTCTCGCGATCGGCTTTCATCTGAACACGAAGGCCCTCTTGTTCGCCCCGCTGCTCGGCTCCTGGACTGCGGCGTTGTGGTTTGCCGCCTTCTGCGCGCCGGTGTTTGCCTGGCCGGGGTACGCGGAGCAGGTCTGGCAGTGGGGCTCGCTCTATGCGCGCGATACCTTCGTCGCCCAGCCCGTGCAGGAAGCGCTGCGGAAGACGGGCGCCTGGCTGGGCTTCCACGCCGCGCTGGTGATTGCCGCCGTTCGGGCCCGGTGGGACCGTCCGTCGCTGCTTTGGCTGGGGGCAGCCTGCGTGGCCGTCGCGGCCGGACTGCGCTTCTTTCCGCGCTACTACTTCGCCCTCCTGCCGGTGGCTTGCCTGCTGGCGGCGCGCGGCTGGCCGCGATGGGGACGCTGGCGCTGGGCGCTGCTGATGCTGCTCGCTCTTCCACTGGCGCGCTACGCGCCGGGCTACTGGCGCGTCGAAGGCTCGCGAGACCTCGCCATGTTTCGTGATGCACGCGAGGCGGCTCGCGTTGTGCAGGAACTGGCCCGTCCCGGTGACACGATCTTCGTGTGGGGCTACCGTCCGGAAATCGACGCCTTGACGCGCTTGCCGGGCGCCACACCCTACCTGGAAAGCCAGCCGCTGACCGGCGTCTTCGCAGACCGGCATCTGGTTTCCGACAAGACCTCCAGCGACGGCGCGGTGCATCGTCGCGCCCTTGCCGCGACGCGCCCGACCTTTCTTGTCGACGGGCTGGGACGCTACAATCCGCGCTTGGCCATCGCGCGCTACCCGGAGCTCGCCGAGTGGCTGCGCCAATACGAAGTCATCGCCCTCACGCGAGGCAGCGTCATTTACCGCATCCGAACCGCGGCCTCAGGCATCTGACCGGGCATGAGTGTGATCTTCGCCATGAGCCTTCTTGCCGCATCTCTCCATGACTTCACCATGAAGTCGATCGATGGCCAGCCGAGCGCGCTATCCCAGTACAAGGGCAAGCCGGTGCTGGTGGTGAACGTCGCCAGCCAGTGCGGCTACACTCCGCAGTACAGGGGCCTGGAAGCGCTGTATCGCAAGTACAAGGCGCAAGGTTTGGTCGTGCTGGGCGTCCCCGCCAACAACTTCGGCGCGCAGGAGCCCGGCTCCGACGCCGAGATCAAGACGTTCTGCTCCCGCACCTACAACGTCTCGTTCCCGTTGCTGTCGAAAGTCAGCGTCAAGGGTGGCGACATGGTGCCGCTCTACGGCTTTCTGACGCAGACCGGCGGCGACGTGAAGTGGAACTTCACCAAATTCCTGGTAGGGAAAGACGGCAAGGTCGTGCAGCGCTTTGAGCCAAGCGTCGATCCGGAGTCGCCACAGCTTGTCAAGGCTGTGGAAGCTGCTCTACAGTAGCTTCAGGTGCGCGTTCTCGTCACTGGTGGAGCGGGCTACATCGGCTCCCACACCGTCCATACTCTTCGTTCCCGCGGTCATGACGTCGTGGTCGTGGACGATCTCTCCAAGGGTTATGCGAAGAACGTACCCGAAGGCACGCTTTACCAGATTCGCCTGCAAGACACGGAGGCGTTGACGGCTGTTCTGCGGCAGGGCATTGACGCCGTGATTCACTTTGCAGCCTTCATCGCCGTCGGGGAGTCGACCAAGCTCCCGGAGAGGTATTTCGCCAACAACGTCAGCGGCACCATCTCTCTGTTGGAGGCGATGGTGGCAGCCGGCGTGAACAAGCTGGTCTTCTCTTCGACGGCAGCCGTTTACGGCAACCCGCTTGCGGTCCCGATTCCGGAGTCGGCGCCCATCGCTCCGGTCAACCCGTACGGCGAAAGCAAAGCCATGGTGGAGAAGATCCTGGACTGGATGGACCTGCACCGACAGCTGCGCAGTGTGCGTCTTCGCTACTTCAACGCCTGCGGCGCGGTGCCCGAGTTCGGCATCGGCGAAGAGCACGAGCCGGAGACGCATCTTATCCCCCTCTTGTTCCGCGCCGTCGAATCCGGCAAGCCGGTCACCGTCTTTGGCGACGACTATCCGACACCCGATGGCACCTGCGTGCGCGACTACATTCACGTCGCGGATCTGGCGGAAGCGCATCTTGCGGCGCTCGCGTGGCTGGCCTCAGGCGGCGCGACGGGGGCCTTCAACTGCGGCACCGGGCACGGCTACAGCGTGCTGGAAGTCATCCGCGCGGTCGAGGAAGTGACCGGGCGCCATGTGCCTTACGTGGTCGGGGCGCGGCGCGAAGGAGACCCAGCGGAGTTGGTTGCCGACTCGTCGCTGCTGCAAACGCGCCTCGGTTGGCGTCCGCGCTACAGCGACCTGCGCGAGACGGTCCGCTCCGCTTGGGAGTTTGAGCGGAGCCGCCACACCCACTAGAAGCCGCGACTGGGACGGTATCCGGGGCGCGCGCGCACGCGCAGTTTCTTGCCGGGGTCGGACGTGATCTCGACGGCAATCTTTCGAAAGCCTTCGTTCGGATTCGTCGCCGGGTAGTAGGTCACCGTATACGAATTGCCCAGATCCTCGCGGATATTCTCGAAGGCTTCCACCTGCTTTTGCCATGTCTTGGCGAAGTAGGCGCGCCCGCCCGTGCGTCCGGAGATCCGCCGGAAGACACCCGAGGAGATCGAGTCCTTGCTGACTTCGCTCGTCGAGATCACGTAGATCGGAATGCCTTCATCTTCCGCCACGGCGCGCACATCGTCCGGAGCCACCATGCTGCCGTTGTCGGGACCGTTCGAAAAGACAATGATCACCTTGCGGCCCGGCACCTTCGCCGCGTCCCGCAGCGTCAGCAGCAAGGCGTTGTAGAGCGCTGAATCATCACCCGCCACGGCCTTGCGCAGCCCATCGATCGCCTGCACGCGATCCTTGCTGAGATCCGCGGCACGCGTCAGATTACGCGAGAACGTGTACACGGCCACGGAGTCCGCGCGGTCCAGACCACGGATGAAGTCCGCAATTGCATCAGAGGCATACACAAAGCCCCGGTACATGTAGTTGGAGGTGTCGAACAGCACGAACACGTTGGTGCCGACAAAAGCGTCGGTGCGAGCATCCGGCTGGCCGGATTCGCTCATCAGAATCGGCTTGGTCGAACCATCGTCCAGAATCTGAAGCGGCGGCTTGTTGCCTTCCGCGAACGTGGCCAACTTCTGCACGATGCCGTCTTCCAGAACGCGGAAATCGGTATGCTTCAGCCCATTGATGTACTTGCCTTTGGAATCGGTGACGGTGAAGCTCAACACCACCATGTCCACCTTCACGCGGAAGGTGGGGCGATCCTGTCCAAGCAAAGGGACGCCGCCGAACAACGGGATCATCGACAGCGCGGAACGTCGCGTGATCAAGCTCATCCTCCTCGATGTCACTTCCTTGTCAGTTTCACTCACGGCACAGACGCTTTCTGCTCGACAGTGACACGGCGCGCAGCGGCGCGCAGCGAATCCCCCACGGAACGCAGTGACCGCAGCAGCGCAGGCCAGTCTTCCAGATGCGTGGCGAAGATCGCTTCGACCGTTTTCTGCGTCCACTGCGGCACTGCCACGTTCAACTGAGACGGACGCATGCCGAGTTCGTCCGCCAGCGCGGCGTAGTACAGCGTGGACGATTCCCAAGTCTCGGCCATGATGCGGCTGGAATAGCCCATCAGCGTGGGAAACGTCCGGATGTTCAGCAGTTCCGGCGCGTAGGAGTTCGACAGCGTCGGCTTGGGCGTTCCGAACGCCTGCGAGATCGCCGCGTAGTTGTGCAGGGCCGGCGACTCCGCGCTCAGCCGGCGAATTTCAGCCGCCTCCGGTCCCACCGGTTCCGTCTTCGCCGCCAGAACGTCAGCGGCAACGTGAAATGCCTCCGAAGGCGTCATGAGGTCCAACGCCTCCCGGGCATCGCCGTCATTCAGTGCGATCTCAAAGCGCTTGGCCCGGTTCGGCGGAGCCTGCCGCCGCATTCCGTCGATCAGAACCTGCCGCTTGGACGCATCCTGCGCACCATCCGCCACCGCAGCCTCCGCCAGGCGAAGGTGCAGCGCCGCCCAGTGCATCTGGCTCGGCGAAACCTTCCAGAACCGCGGAACCTTCGCGCTCACGATCATCTGCGGCACCAGATCACCCCAGATCAGCGCCTGCTCGCGCGACGGAATCAGGAAATTCTGCTCGGCTTCCGCCAGCGCGTAGGCGACATTCGAAAGCGATCCTACCAGGCGTCCGCCCGCGCTCGACGGCCATCCCGTGCCGAACACCTCCGTGCCCCGCCAAGTCAGATTCGCGCCCTGCCCGCCGATGAAGTCATGGCTGCGGACGAAAAGCGGATTGGTGATCAGCACCTGCGCCCCAGGCGGCGCGTAATGAATGTAGAGGAAGCCCACCAGGGTGTCCCGCAGGAATTGCGCAAGCAGCCCGCGCGCCTCCCGCAACTTTTCGGCATCGTTCGCAGACCGCTCGACGATCGCCTGAAAGTTGACCTTGCGCTGGCCTTCGATGTGCTTCTCCGTCCAATAGCCGAACGCCATCGCGTTCTTCTCAGCGCCGGAAAGCGCGATACGGGCAGGTTGGATCTCCTGGATCCGTGCCGATAGCCGCTTCACGAGAACTGTATTCAGCTTCCCGCCCTTGGACTGCGCTTCCAGATTGTCGGCCAGGTCAAACAGCGTCTTGAGCGAGATCAGCCGCTGCGTCTCGAAGATGCGCATCATCTCCTGCACCAGTTGCGTGTGGGACTCGCTGTCGGTCACCTCGGCCTGTCCAGCCAGCAGGTCGTACATGCGCTCCTGCGGATCGGCTCCCTCCGGAGTGCCCGTGGCCTTTAGCAACACCTGCACGCCCGCACGTCCCGCGTCGAACTCCCCCTGTGCGTTCTTCACCGTCGCAAAGCTCGTCAGGATCTCGCGCAGTACCGAATCGCTGCGATCGGCCGGAATGAGCTTCTGCCGCACCAGCACCTGCCAGATCCCGACCAGCGCCTGCAGCAGACCCGCCTCATCAGCCTTGATCTGCTGATCGCGTTGATTGTTGATCGCGACGGCATCGTCGACAAACTGCAGAATTGTCTTGTCGGAGATGTTCGGCGTCTCGGCAAAAATCGAGTACTGCGCCCCTAGCGTGCGGAACTCGCGCGCCAGACGGTCTACCGTCGCCGGTTCCAGCGGCTGTGTCCGCCGGCGATTGATGTCACTCAACGAGAGGTAAATCTTCAGCGGTTCATTCTCGACCGTCTTGCGGCAGAGCGCGAAGAGCGCCTCCAACACATCGTCCGGTTCCTTCCATCCGGCGGCGGACTTCGTCAGCTTGCCGTCGTACTTGCCATGCGGATGGTTTACGAACAGGTTCCTCCAGACTTCCAGCGTGCCTGGCAGATGCGGCCGCCCATCCGGCTCCATCCGCATCCGCGTCACCAGCAGCATCATGTCCGTATTGGCCCGGAACACGGGACGCGCCGGGCCCGGACTGGTGATGCGTCCGCGAATCGCCGTGTAGAAGCGCTCCATGCGCGCCGGCTCCGTCAGGTACTCCTGCAACTTGCCGTGGATCCGCGCGGTCGAATCATAGTAAGCGGCCAGCCACCCATCATCCCGCGACATCAGCTTGTCGAAGAACGCCGCGCCATTGTCCGGACCGACGCCCACCAGCTTCGTCCAGCCCGAAACCGACTTCGGCGCACCCGGCAGGACCGCCTTGCCGTTGCGAATCTCAAACATTCCGCCGAAAAAGTCGACCACGTGCGCAAAGGCGCGCAGCCGCTGCACCGTTACCGCCTTGCGCAACTCGGCGGACGTTTCGCTGTCCAGCTTCGACATGCCCAGATAGAGCCGGCAAATCGACGGGTCGGAGATAAAGAAGTCGATGAACGCCCCGTCGCTTCCCTTCTCCTTCGCCGCCAGCCAATAGTTCAGGTCATATAGCACCGGCACCTTCGCCGGGCGATAGTCCATCTCGAAGGGCGTGTTGGTGCGCAGCGCCTGCTCTAGCTTCGCCAGGGGAAACCCGGAATCGATGGTCAGAAAGGCGCGCGAGGCATTCACCGTCTCCAGCACCAGGTCGCCCCCGCAGGAGCCGCGCATCCGGTATCCCAGCGTCTTCAGCAAATCGGCAGCCTGCGTGGACTCGCACTGCTCAATCTTCAGCACGCCATTCTGCGCCAACTTCTCGATCTCGCGCGCCTGCGTCAGATACCGCACCACCAGCTTCAGATACTCGGTCGGCTCCAGGGACTCATTGCTGGAGGCGGCCTGATACCCATTGGTGACGACGTTGCGCGCCAACGCGGCCAGCACATCGCCGGCGGGAAGATCGGGCGAAAGTGCTGCCATCCGGTTGAACGAAGAAAGGGGTCCGGGGATCTCGGTAAACGACCCGGCTGCGGCTTCCGTCTTCCGCGCTTGCTTGCGCATCGCCTGCAACAGGCTGAGACGTTTCTCCACTTGGTTCCGCCGCTCACCGGAGAGCAGGGGAAGCGACTGCTCATAGACGCTCATCGCCCGGGGATCGCGGCGCCGGTCGAGAAACTCAGCCCAGGCCAGCCTGTCCTCCACAGTGGCCCCAGGCGCAGCCGCCGCCGATTCCAGAAGAGCGCGCGCATCCGCGATTGCGCCCTCGGCTTCCAGCGTCCGCACGCGGCCCAGATCCACTGCCGCCGTGCTCACCATTGCCGCACAGAGTGCAGCCCCCATCAATGCAAAGAATCGCATTCGCGATACTCCTTCGCCC
>CAYNDS010000027.1:0-18993 GCA_964395885.1 uncultured Solibacteraceae bacterium
GCCCGAAATCGCGGCGATCGACTCTTCCAGCGGCAGGACGACCTGCGAGACCACCTCTTCCGGACTCGCGCCCGGCAGGTTCACCCGAACAAAGACCATCGCCGGGTCCGAGCGGGGAAACAGGTCCACCCCAAGGTCCAGGAAGCTGAACACCCCCATGACGACCAGAAACAGAATCAGCATGAAGGCGAACACCGGGCGCCGGACGCAAATTTCAGGTAGTGACAAGCGAGAGCCTTTCCGGGCCCAGGGCCCGCATCTTCGTATTGGCGATTGTAGCGCCCTGACGGTTACAGGGGCGCTCGTCTCATCGGCGGGTGGCGGTGGCCGGAATGAGCAGAAATAAAAGGGCGGAGATCAGTGCGGGCACGGAAAGCGCCGCCAAGAATGATGAATAGGAGCCCGCCGCGTCGTACGCCCGGCCCACGAGTACCGGACCCATGGCCCCCGCAACCGCGTAAGCGGTCCAGGTCAGGCCGTACAGTGTGCTGAACGCTCTCAAGCCGTAGTGGCGCGACAGGAGAAAGGGCGTCACATCCGCCTCCCCACCCATCCCCAGTCCGATCAACCCCGCCCCTGCCGCACCGGTCCAGAACTCATCCGCCGACGCCAGCAGAAGCACGCCTGCCGCCATCGCCAACAGCAACAGGAACGACACCAGCCGCGGCGAGAACCGGTCCAGACACCAGCCCGTGGCAAAGCGCCCGGCCAGGCTGCATCCGCCCAGGATCGATGCGGCTAGCGCGGCACTCTGCGTCGTAATCCCCCGGTCCGTCAGCGCGGCGGAAAGATGGGCCACCGCTCCATTTGCCGTCACGGAGCTCAAAAACAAAACCGCGCAGAGCACCCAGAACACCCGGCTGCGCATCGCCTCGGAAACGGTGGCGCCCTCAGCCGCTGTCGACTGTTTGGCGAAAGCCTCTCCATCGCCGCGGTTCCGCAGAAAGATCGCCGTCAGGGGCGCACCCATAGCGATCATCAACGACCCGATGGCCGCATACGCCACTCGCCAACCGTAGGAGTCGATCAGGCGCTGTGCCAAGCTGGGCATCACGATGGATCCCACGCCCACTCCGCCCATCACCACGGCCAGCGCCATCCCTCGATTTCGAGTGAACCAACTGGTCACCGCGCGCGAATAACCCATCTGGGTCGTCGCATTCCCAACCAGGCCGATCGCGAAGAAGGTCACATAGAACCGGGCCAAATTGTCCGTCGTCAGCGCCAGCGAAGCAAATGCCGCGCCCAACACGAGCGTGGCTGGCAGAACGATGCGTCTCGGCGGCAGCCGGTCAAGAAGCCGGCCCAGCAGGGGAGACACCACGGCCACCGTCATCGCCGCCACCGCGAATGCCGTCGACACCGCCTCCCTCGACCACCCAAAGTCGCGCGTCAGCGGCTTTAGAAACACGCTGAACGTGTAGATCACCACGGAAGAGAAGCCGACCATCACCCCGAAGAATGCCGCCAGCACCACCCGCCATCCCTCATAGCGGAGTGCGCTCTCCCGGATCTCCGGACTACTTGCGGACGTAACCATTCACGGCGCTCCGCCGGGCTCCTTCGCGGTGCTCCTCGTCGGAAAGGGCATGGACGCCCGTCGCGTCGATCCAGCGATTGTAGAAATTGAACAAGGCACACACCGTGATGGCGTAGTAGATCTGCTCGTCCGTCCAGCCGTGGGTGTGCAACTGAGCGATGTCCTCGGGCGTCGTCCGCGGTGAATCCCCGTTGACCTTGTCCAAGAACCGGAACAGCGCCTTCTCCGCATCGGAAAGCCGCGACGTCTCCAGATCACCCACAACGCCTTGAACCAGATCCTCGTCATTCAACAAAACCGCCGCGACCGCGGCGTGCGACTTCAGTCAAAACGGGCAGTGGTTCCGCGCCGACGTGAAGGCAGCGATCAATTCGCGCAGCCCGGGCGAGAGCGGCGCCGGCTCCCTGAGGATCTGCTGCGTGAAGTTCGCAAGATGAATCGTCGCTTCCGGCTTAAAGGCGAACAGATGCCAGATCTGCGGATAATCGACGCCCTGCCGCTGCATTGCCTCGATCGCCCGCTTCCAGGCGCCCTCTTGCGGGTTCGCCTCCACCTCGCGAAGAAACATCGGCTCCATCAGACGCGCGCCGTCCAGGCCAGATCGTTCCCCGTCATGCGACGGCCCTCGCGATAGGAGCGGTTTCCGGAGTGCGCCACGTTGGCGGCCACCACCGATGACCGCACGCCTGCATTCGGCTGCTTCCGCGACCGCACACAGGCCAGCCAGTTCTCCACATGATCGATGGTTCCATCCCGTCTTGCGCGCTGCGTCATCGAAGGCGGCACGCTGTCGTTCTCATCGTTGCGGAGCAACTGGAATCCGCCGCGCGTCAGCTTCACCACCGCTTCGGACCCGCGAAGCACGATCCCGCCGTCTTCACGACCGCTCAGCAAGGATCCCTGATAGGTCACCACGTGCCCCTTCCGATACCGGCTCGAAAGGGAAATGGTGTCCGGGCACTCGAACTGTTGAAAGTGCATGCGGGCTCCCGTGGCATGCGTTTCGGTGAGCCGGTCGTCATTCAGGATCCAATGCACGGAATCCACCCAGTGCGAGAACAGATCCGTCAGGTGACCACCGCCGAAGTCCCAGAACCACCGCCACCGGCTCAACTTCAACCGGTCGAACGGCTGATCCGGCGCCGTGCCCAGCCAGCCTTTCCAGTCAATGTTGTCGCCGGAGATCAGTTCACGCGTCCAGGAAGCCCGGACATAGTCCTGATACCAGTACGTCTCCGCCAGGTTCACCGTCCCCAGCCGGCCGTCCGCCACCAACTGTCGCACGACATCAAAGTGGGGCGTCGAGCGCTGCTGATATCCCACCTGCACGATTCGCTTGGACGTCTCCACCGCCCGGATCACCGCATCGCCCTCTTCGATCGACTTCGTCAGTGGCTTTTCGACATACACGTCCTTGCCGGCTCCGACTGACGCAATCACCATCGGGACATGCCAGTGGTCGGGAGAGCCAATCACCACAGCATCCACCTCGGTGCTGGCCAGGAGCTGCCGGAAATCGTTGAAACTCGTCGCATCCTTGGCGAACGTCGACTTCGCCTTGTCGATCTGGACGGCGTTCACGTCGCAGATTGCCGTGATGCGCGTTCCCTGCGCCTGCGCGGCCTTGTTCGTCACATACTGCCCACGTCCACCCGCGCCGATGAGGCCGATCCGGATGGCGTCGTTGGCTCCTGAAACCCGCGTGGCGGAGGCGGCCGTGGCCGCGGCAATCGCGAAACTGCGTCGAGTCATGCGCCTTGCAGTATACCCCCGGGCGTGGCTTCGCTTTCCTGGCGCGCCCGGCAGTGCTTTCATGAAGAGATGCTCGCTTTCCTGTTCCCCGGCCAAGGCTCGCAGTATGCGGGAATGGGCCGCAGCCTCGCGGACGCCGATCCCGCCGCCCGTGAGGTCTTCGCCCGCGCCGACGCCGCACTCGGTATGCCGCTTTCGCAGCTTTGCTTCGACGGTCCCGAGGAGACCCTCAAGGTGACCGAGAACACGCAGCCCGCAATCCTGACGGCCTCCATCGCCGCATGGTCCGTCCTGCGCGCCCATGCCACGCCGGACTTTGTCGCCGGGCACAGTCTCGGCGAGTACTCCGCGCTCGTCGCTGCCGGATCACTGCAGTTTGAGGACGCCGTTCGCCTGGTCCGGAAGCGCGGTCAGTACATGCAGGAAGCGGTCCCTGCCGGCGTGGGCGCCATGGCCGCGCTCTTGAAGCTTCCGGACGGCAAGCTGGACGGCATCCTCGCCGAAGCCGCACAGGGAGAGATCGTCACCGCCGCCAACCTGAACTCTCCCGACCAGACGGTCATCGCCGGGCACAAGGGCGCCGTTGAGCGGGCCATGGACCTCGCCAAAGCCGCAGGCGCCAAGCGCGCCGTGCCCCTGCCGGTCAGCGCCCCCTTCCATTGCCCCCTGATGCAGCCGGCGCAGGACCGTCTCGCTGCCGATCTCGCGGCCACCGAGTTCCGCGATCCCGCCATTCCTCTGATCAACAACGTCGAGGCCCGGATTGTGCGCACCGGCGCGGCAGCCCGCGAGGGACTCGTGCGGCAGGTGACGGGTTCCGTCCGCTGGACAGACTCGATGCGGGCCCTGGCCGCCGCTGGAGTAACGCGTGCGTACGAGGTTGGTCCGGGCGCGGTGCTCAGCGGACTGCTCCGCCAGATCGTGCCGCAGATCGAATCGCGGAAGTTCGGCGAGGCGACGGATCGCGACAACCGGTTCTAGCCGGTTACGCTACTTTTTCGAGGATTGTCACCACGCTGGTGGCGCCGCTGCCACCCAGATTCTGCGCCAGTCCGAAATCGGCGCGCTTCACCTGTCGCTCGCCGGCTTCGCCACGGATCTGCAGCACCAGATCGCAAATCTGGCCGACGCCGGTCGCGCCCACGGGATGGCCCTTCGACTTCAACCCGCCCGAGGTATTCACTGGCCGCTCGCCCGCCAGACACGTCGCCCCGGACTGCACGTAGGGCCCCCCCTCGCCGCGACCGCAGAACCCGAGATCCTCCATCGCGATGAGTTCGGCGATCGTGAAGCAATCGTGCACCTCGGCAATGTCGATCGTCGCCGCATCGATCCCCGCCATGCGGTAGGCCTTCTCCGCGGCGCGGCGATTGGCCGGAAATGTCGTGATATCGGCCTTCTCGTCCAACGCAACGTGGTCCGAGGTCTGGGCGATGCCACGCACGCGTACCGGCTTGGCTGCGAACTCAGACGCCCGGTCGAGTGGCGCAATCAGCACGGCCGCCGCCCCATCGGAAATCAGCGAACAATCGAACACCGTCAGCGGTTCCGCGATTGGCTTGCCCGCCAGGGCCTGCTCCATCGTGATCACCTTCCGGAGATGTGCCTGCGGGTTCTTGGCCCCATTCTGGTGATTCTTCACCGCAATGGCCGCCAGATGCTCCCGCCGCGTCCCGTACTGGTGCATGTGACGCCGCGCGATCATGGCGAACAAAGCGGGAAAGGTGGCTCCCGCAGCGCCTTCGCCCCGCACATCGCCCGCGGAGGCCACGATCTCGGTCACGCGCGGCGTCGGCTGGCTGGTCATCACTTCCACCCCTGCCGCGAGCGCCACGTCGTACACTCCGGCGGCGACCGCAGTAACCGCATGAAAGAATGCGGAGCCGCTCGAGGCGCAAGCCGCTTCGAACCGCGTGCACGGAATGCCCTCCAGGCCCGCTTGGGATGCAACGTACGGCGCCAGATGATTCTGACCGACGAAGGAGGGCCCTGCGAAATTCCCCAGATAGAACGCCTCCACCTGCCCGGGCTGTGCCCCGGCGTTCGTCAGGCAGGCGTCGATGGCCTCGACCGTCAGGCCCCGAATCCCCCGGTCGGCGTAGGCGCCGAAGGCCGTCTTGCCAATTCCGATCACTGCGACGGGTCTCATATACTCGAATCATAACGGCTTGCACGTTTCCGCCCCCGTGCGCGTCACAGGAAGTAGGTGCCCGCAGCCGTCCGCTTCCGCATGAACGACACCTCGACCGCGAGTAGCGAACTCCGGCAGGCGCAAGACGCCTTCGTCCAGGAGCATTTGCGGCGCATCTTCCTGCTGATCTACCGTGTCGTCGGCAACGTGCAGGACGCGCAGGACCTGACCCAGGAGACGTTCATCAAGGCACTCCAGCGGCAGGATCAGTTGAAGGAACTCGACAAGTCCGCGCATTGGCTCAGCCGCATCGCCACCAACACGGCGATCGACTTTTTGCGCCGGAACGGGCGCGTCGCCTTCAGCGGCATTGACGAGGTGGCGGAGCCGCTGATCGATCGCGACTCGGTAGACCCGGAGGAGCGCGTGCTCCGCGCCGAAAAGAAGGCCTTTCTCGATGAGTGCCTCAGCGTGCTCACGGAGCGGGAACGAACCGCGCTGCTGCTGCGCGACGTCGAGGACCTGCCGGCCGAAGAGGTCGCCGCGCGGCTGAACTGCTCCAAGGCCACCGTGCGCTCACACATCGCAAACGCGCGAGTGAAGTTTAAGGAATACATCGCAAAGCGGAGGCGCACATGAGCGGACATCTCAAGCCGGAACTGTTGGCGCTTGCTGCGGGCGGGGAACTGCCCTATTTCGAACGACTCCGTGTCGAGTGGCATCTGCGGCGCTGTGACCGCTGCCGAGAGGAGGCCGCCGAGTTCCGCCGGATGCGGGAGCGGTTGCGCGCCGATGGCCTGGAACTGCCGCCGGGCGTATCTTGGGCACGCCTCTCCGAGGAGATGCGGGGCAACATCCTGGTGGGCCTCGACGCAGCTGCCTGCGTGGCGCCGGTCGTCGCAAGGCCGACGCTCGGCTGGCGCCCGGCAGTCGCAATTGCCGCGCTCGGCCTGGTGATTGTGACCGGTTGGATGCTGAACGCGCCGCGCCTCACCCCCCGCCCGATCGCAACGGTTGAGGGCACGGGCGCCCGCGTCGAGTTGACGCCGACAGGGGTCGAGTATCGGCAGGGTGCGCAGGGCTTCGCGCTGCTGAACCCGCGCGCCAACCGCATCGAATACGCCGTCAACCCGCAAGGCGCCCGGGCACAGTCGGTGGACGTTGAAACCGGGCAGATGACGATTACCCAAATGGTGATGGACGGGACGGACTGAGCGATGAAGTACACGAGTCTGGCAGTGCTACTGGCAGCGACAGCTTCGGCGGACGTCAAGGTGGAGTTCCCGCCGGATGCCCCGCTGGCGCAGGTCGCGGTGGACGCGGGAGGCTCCCGCGTCTCGACGACGGGGGGAGCGCTCATGATCGACGTCCACGCGGTCATGACACTCCGCAATACCGGTCCGGAGCCGCTGCGCGCCGTCACCCTTCTGGTCAGCGCGGAGGAGTTGACGGCCGGCGGTAAGGCGTTCGTCACCGTGCCGAGCCTGAATGCCAAGCCAGGCGAGACCTTCCCGGTGCGCATTGACGCTCGACTCTTGCGCCCGCGCGCAGGGCTGAACGCCCCGGTGAAGATCACGCTGGATGGCGTGCTCTATGAGTCGCTGGCCTTCTGGGGGCCGAACAAACTGAACTCCCGGCGCTCGATGCTGGTGTGGGAGATGGAAGCGCGCCGCGACCGGAAGTTCTTCCAGGCGGCGATGGCGCGCGGCACCGAGGCGCTGCAGCGGGAGATGATGGCCAGCCTTGCCGCGCAGGACGATATGCCGAAGCTGAACGTGCAGGTCTCGCGCGGGCGGGTCACCGACCCTTCCGCGGGCGTGGCGGCGCAGTTGGCGGCACTGGATGCGGCGGGCTCACCGGTGGAGATCCTCGGCGGACAAGCGCGCGTCGCAGGCAACGAGATTCGCCTGCCGCGCGTCGAGTTGCGGAATCGCTCGAGCCGGGACGTCAAGTTTGTCGAACTCGGCTGGCTCCTTCGCGACGAGATCGGAAAGCAGTACCGCGGCGGGTCTCTTCCCGCCACCGTCTCCCTTGCGGCCGGAGAGCGGAAGAACATTGAGGAGCCGGTTGCGATTCGTGGACCGGCGCCCGTGTCGGCCATCTCCGGTTATGTCGCCAGCGTTGAATATGCGGACGGCACCGTTTGGGTCCCGGGCCGCACCGCACGCCGGACGGTGTCGCCGGAAGAGCAGCGCCTCTCGGAGATCTATCGCCGGAAGGGCGTTCAGGCGCTGGCCGAGGAGTTGAAGCGCTTCGAATGACCGACTCCGCACGCTTCCTGGGCCGCTCGCCGGAGACCCTCACGATTGAAGAGCGGCGGCAACTGGCCGGCCAGTGGATCGCGCTTCCGCTCTACTCACCGGACACTCTGCCGCTGCGGCTGATCGAAGCGATTGGCGCAAGCCCCGCGGACTGTGCCACGCAACTGGCTGCCCGCGGCCGCGATGCCTCGGGCTTCGAGTATCAACTGCTCCGCCCGGCCTTCTAGGGCGTCACCACTCGGCGTACGGGGACTGATCGAGAGCCTTCTTCTCCGACCCGCTGCGGACGTCGTAGATGCCGGGCTCAGTCTGGCTGGTCGAGGCGCCAGCGTCTTCCATGATGATGCGCCACGTGTCAGCCGACCCGGTCATCGGGTCCACCGGGATGGCCCGCAGGTAGCCGGCATCCACCAGGTCGCGCAGGTTCTGCGGCGCCTTCTGCTTGTCGTAGGTGTACTCGTCGATGATCGTGCGCAGGGTGAACAGGTTGTTCCGCAGCACGCTTTCCTTGGCGCGAATCACCGACTTCTGATAGAGCGGCACGGCCACCGAGACGATGATGGAGATCACCGTCAGGACGATCATCAGCTCGATCAGGGTAAAGCCGCGCTTACCATTCCGCATAAGGTGTCCCGTCGCTCGATTTGTCGTAGCTCTTGGTGAAGACGTCAAACACGTTCTGCCCGCCCCAACTGGTGGACTTCGGATCGTCCTGCGCGGAACGGATCCCCCAGTCATAGCTGTTCGTCATGGGGTCGCGCGGGATGCGGCGCAGAAAGCGCATCTTCTTGCCTTCGGCATTGCCGGCCAGCTTCACGCCTTCGACGAGGTGCTCCAGTTTCTCGGGATACCCTTCGGTGCCGAGTTTGACCGGCCCGAGTTTGCCCGCATCGGCATAGTCCTTGTACTTGTCAATGGCGCCACGCATCTCGCGCAGCGCCCAACGCAGGTCGCGCTCGCGCTCCCGTCTGACCTTGTAGCGGGCCATCGGAACGGCCATCGAGGTGAGCAGCGCCAGGATGGTGAAGGCGACGATCAGCTCGATCAGCGTGAGCCCGGATTGTCCACGGCGGCGCATCGGCTTACTGGATGGTGACGGTCAGGGGCAGGGAGGTGGCGGCCAGCGGTTCCTGCCGGGAGTTCTGCAGCACGATGTCGTCCACGCTGACCATGGTCTGGCCCTTGGCAAGCGCCTGAAAGACCAGCGTGACCAGAGAACCGGTACCGTTGACCCCCGGCTCACCAGTGGTGCGGGTGAGGAGAATGGTGCCGGTGGCGAGGTCCCGGTTGAACTGCGCCGGCTGGCCTCCGGAGTCCATCAGCGCGCCCTTACGAATGTCGACGAGGCGCAGCAGCGCCGGATCGTAGTTGATGCGGAAGGGCGCGGCGAACAGATCCTGCATATTGCGCGCCTCCAGCGTGACGGTGACAATGCCGGAAACGGGGGCCTGCAGGGAAGCGGGTGCGAACACCAGCGCGGGATCGCCACCCTGGGGCGCCAGCGGGGCGGGCGGAGGAGGAGGGGGCGGAACGGCCGGGTCCGCCGCGGGAAGCTGCGGAGCCGGTGCGGCCGGCAACACGGCGGGCGCCGGAGCGGGCGCGGCAACTTCGCCGGGCTGCTGCGGAGCCGCCGGTGCAGCCTGCCTGGCAGGCGGTTCCGGACGCGGCGCATAGTTCAGCTTGATCGTCTGATCATTCCCGGCAGCGATGCCACGCATGTTGGCCTCGGTGATCTCGGGCGAGCGCACGATGCGGGGCACCAGGACCACCAAAAGCTCGTTGTTGGTCTGATCAAACTGCTCCCCGCCGAGAATGCGTCCGATGAAGGGCAGGTTGATCAGGCCCGGAATACCAGAGATGTTGCGCGACCGGTTCAAGGTGGACAGCCCGCCGATCACGTTCACCTCGCCCTCGCGCAGGCGGATGTCCTCCACCACCTTGCGCTGGCCGATGATCGGCTGCGAGAGTCCGCCCAGGTTCACCGTACCGCTCAGGTTGGTGAGCGCAATCTCGACGTGCAGCGAGATCTCCTCGCCGGTGTGGATCTTGGGAAGCACGGAGATGTTGACGCCCAGGTCGGCAAACTGGAACTGCGTGGAGACGAGCGGGCTGACGCCCACGCCGCCAATCCCCGGCTGGAAGCTGCCGGTGGCAAACGGGTAGCGGTCACCGATGTTCAGTTCGCCCTTCACCCCGTCCAGGGTGCGGATCGACGGGTTCTGCAGCAGGCGGGTTTGACGGTCGGTGAGCAGGGCTTGGATGGTGCCGCCCGGCAGGGCCACGGAAAAGTCGTTCAGGCCGATCTTGCCGATCTGAGCGAGCGAGATGTTCGGGTTGGTGGTTCCGCCCCCGGTGCCCGTTCCCGTACCTGTGCCGGTGCCCGTACCGGTGCCCGTGCCCGTACCGGTGCCCGTGCCGCTGCCACCGCCGAGAGCGGGGTTACGGGGCGTGAACGTAATCGGGATATTCAGCCCGCCCCCGCCGGCAAGCGTCGCGGCGAGATTCCGGGTCTTCTGGCGGTTGGCCTCCAGCACCATGATGTCCACCACCACTTCCGGCTTCGGCTTGTCGAGGTCGAGAATCAACTTCTGCGCCAGGGCGACGGCATCGGAAGAGCCGCGCACCATGATCGCCATCTGCGCCGTGTAAGTCAGCAGGCGGCGGATCTCGGTGACGGCGCGCAATGCGGCGGCGATCTCATTCAACTCCTGCGCCGAAGTCACATTCTGCAGGTAGAACACCTTCACTACGTTGTCTTCGTAGTCGCGGCGCTTGGTGAGCTGGTCCTGCGTGATGAAGATCGCGTTTGACGAGATCGGCTTCCAGAACGCCTTGGTGAGAAGCGACACATAGTCGAGCGCCTCGTCAATCGTGGCCGAGTTCAGGTCCAGCGTATAGGTGCGGCCCTGCAGACCACCGAGGAAGTCCGGGTCAAAGAGGACATTCAGGCCGGCCAGCTTGGCGACGGTCTCGAACAACACACGCGCCGACTGATTGTTCATCTTCAGATTCGAGATCTGGCGGTTCAGCGGGCGCAACTGCGGGACGGGCAGCAGGGAGGCGTTGCGATCCTCCATCTCCTTGCGGGCGGCCTGGGCGGGAGTCAGTCCGCGGTCCTCGGGAGTGGCAGCCGCGGCGCCGGGCTTCTTCTCGCGCTCGATCATCTGGAGCGTGCGCTTGGCCTCCTGCTCGGCGATCATCGAGGACGGGTCGACGGCAAGAGCCTTGCGGAACTCCGTTACGGCTTCCTCCAGCTTGCCTTCGGCGCGGAGCTTCTGGCCAAGATCGACGTGCCTCTGTCCGGCGGCGAAGCGGGTCTTCTTCACGAGCAGGCTGTAGCCGGGATCGGTCAGGTCCGTGGCGAGGGCCTGCTCGTAGAGAGCAAGCGCCTGGTCGAGGTCCTTGGCCGCCTCGGCCTTCTGCCCGTCCTTGACCAGTTTGTCGCCCTTCCGGGTCCGGGCCTCGGCGTGCGGCGCGGTGGCCAGGACGGCGAGGATCACGAGGGCGAGAAGTCGGCACACTCCCATTCGAAAGGGTTGACGCTGAGCGCCCGCCAAGCGTGCAAATCGATTCAAGCCGTGGGCTTCAGTTGCGGATCCGCTTCGGCTTCGGCCAGGTCCGGACGGTGGCCGTAGCGGTTCAAGGACATGGCAGCCGACTGCAGACCGACGGCAATCAAGGCCCAGACCAGCCAGTGCGAGAGCACGCCATCGGAGAAGGCAAACGCGCCGGCGAAGCGCAGATCACTGGCCAGACGCCACAGCGCCAGCGCCCAGGCGGAGACGACGGCCGGGACCAACAGAGCGGCAAACGCCAACGCGAGCCTTTGATTCTTTGTACCCCGCCGCCGGACGCGCGGGCCGGTGGAGAAGCGGATCCTCACCACCATATCCGGACCACCATGTCTGGAACGATCCTACCAGGGAGGCGTGCCGGCGGACGCGGATTCCGTTTTTCTCCGGAAAACGGGACGAAGTGAGACATGACGCGCAGGGGCATAGCGGCAGACCGTCGCGGAGCAACAGTAGCGCACCGGCCGGCCGGATCTCTCCGCTGGCGGCGCGCAACCGAAGACAACAAACGACATTGCGTTCCGTGCACTCCGTCACCGGCGCGGAACGCATGATAGGCTACGCGTTTATGGCCAAAATCAGAACGGCGATGATCGGCACCGGCTTCATGGGCAAGGTGCATAGTGAGCAGGTGCGGCGGCTGGGCAACGTCGAAATCGTGGCGGCGGCCGGTTCCACGCAGCAGATGGCCGATCAGTTCGCGCAGGCGAACTCGATTGCCAAGGCAACCGGCGACTGGACGACGCTGGTGAACGACCCTGGAATCGACGCGGTGCACATCCTGACGCCGAACGCGCTGCACGCCCCGATGTCGATTGCGTTCCTGAAGGCCGGCAAGCACGTACTGTGCGAAAAGCCGCTGGCGATGACGTCGAAGGAAGCCGCCGAGATGCTGGCCGTCGGCGAGAGTTCCGGGCTGGCACATGGCACCAACCACAACCTGCGCTTCTACCCGGTGGTGCAGCACATCCGCGGCATGGTGGAATCCGGCGAGCTGGGCGAAGTTCTGGCCGTGCAGGGCACCTATTCGCAGGACTGGCTGCTCTACGACACCGACTACAACTGGCGCATCGAAGCCGACGCGAATGGAGCGGTTCGCGCCATGGGCGATATCGGCAGCCACTGGATGGACCAGATTCAGCACGTGACGGGCCTGCCGATCACGTCGGTGTGCGGCGAGCTGACCACGTTCCACAAGACGCGAAAGAAGCCGAAGGGGTCCGTCGAGACGTTCACGGGCAAGACGCTGTCGCCGTCCGACTACACGGAGATCCCGATCACGACCGACGATTTCGGATCGGTGCTGCTGCACCTGGGCGACCGGGCGCGCGGCGCCTTCACGGTGAGCCAGGTGTCGGCGGGGTGCAAGAACAAATTCGCAATCGAGATCTTCGGCACCAAGTGCGGCGTGGCGTGGAATCAGGAGCGGCCCGATGAGCTGTGGATCGGGCATCGGAATGCGCCGAACCAGACGATCGTCAAGGACCCGTCGCTGCTGCATGCCTACGGACAAGCGGCGGCGGATCTGCCGGGTGGACACAGCGAGGGCTACGACGACAGCCACAAGCAACTCTTCAAGCGCTTCTATGCGCGCGTGGCGGACAAGAACGCCCCGATCACCTACCCGACGTTTGCCGACGGGTTGCGCGGGATGAAGCTGTTGGAGGCGGTGATTGAAAGCAACGCCAAGCGCGCCTGGGTGGACGTGAAGTAAGTCTCGACCGTGTGAAGTGAAGCAAGGCAGGGGAGGCCAGGAACAGTCCGTTCATGGCTCCTGCCCGACTTCGACTCGGCTCCGTCGACGGTATTGACTGGAGTGGGATTCACGGACGGTTCTTCCGAGCGACGAATGCTCGTCTGTGTGGAAGGTCCGCAAGACCTCTGTCTCAGGGGGCAGGCGCAAGTAGCCTCCGGTCCGTGTGTCGATCAAGAGCTGTCCGTCGACGTTGCTGCAGTGCACGGTGAGGATCACGTAACGGTTGCCCGGCAGGAAGACGATTCGGTCCCGCTCCAAACAGGAGAAGGAACCTTTCAGGCTCTCGCCTTGTGTAAAGGCCAGAAGCGTCTTGCCTTCGAAGCGAAGCTTTTCGGTCTTCTCCGTCGTATCGGCTTCGAAGGTGATCCCTCTTCGTGCGATCTCTTCGTATTGCGGTCGCATGGCTCCCGCTGGAGTGGGCGTCGAGAAAAAGGTGGCGGAGCCAGTGCCAGTGCGACTTGGAATCCCCGGAAGGGCTTCCGCGAAAGTGCTAAGTCACCCTTTCGTGCATCGTAGGTCCACAATTCTGCCTTCTCTGAGAAGAGTTGCGCTCCCCGGGACGGGTAAAACTGATCCCGGACGAGGTAAAGGGTGTGCGAATCCCTTGACCACCGGAAATCATCGTGGAAAAACACTTGACCGATCGGCTTCGGTTCGCGGTAAATCGATTCGACAGGTGTGACCGCCTTGGGTGGGAAATCCGGGCCTACCAGTGTCAAGACATCGTTCGAGACGATGGCGATCTTTTTCTGGTCTGGAGAGACAAGAAATGCCCCAAAACTTCCCTGCAAGAGGGTTGGCGCTTCTTCACTGATGTGATCCGCGTACTTCAGCTGACCTCCAATGGAGTAAAAGAAGGAATGTTCTGCTCTGTAGGTGAACTCGCCCGGGCGGAAATCGACAATCCTTGAGGGTCGAGAGGGAGGTAGCGTCAGATAGAGAGTCGTGACCGCGATTGCAATGACCAGCACGAGAAAGGCAATGGCCAGAAAAACGATGCGCAAAGGGCGCACCGGCGTCAGGACTGCAAACGCTTTCCATCCTACACTTGGGGGGAAGCGAAGCTGCGGCGACGTTGGAAGATCTCTACTCGGCGGCGCTTGCGGACAGTGCCGCAATCCGCTCCTCCGAGGCGAAGGAGCCTTGCGCGAGCGTCGCGGTTCCGCCGCCCTTGGTCGCGAACTGCTTGACGAGCGCGCCGGCGTTCCGCCCGCTGTCGGGGGAGGCCGCGACGAGCGCTGAGAGGCCGGCGGCGGCCACGTAGAGGGCCTTCCCGCCGGCGATGAACGCATTCGCTTCCGCGCGGGTCGCGTCGTCGATTGCCTCGACCTGGCGCAAGACCCGGCGCAATCCCGTCGCGTCGGGAGCGGTGGCGGCATGCAGGTCCCGTCCGCGATAGGAGGCAAGCTCCTTTGCAAATCCGAGGCGCTGTTTGTCGAGCTCCGCGGCGCGTGCCTGTTGCGCGGCCAGAGCCTCGCGCGCTTCGTTCCGCTCACGCGTGAGGAGAGTCAAGGCGCGCAAGCCGCAGACGAACTCGACGCGCGTCGACTGACGGATCTTTTCGGTGCGGCGCAGAACGATACCGCCAATCTCGGCTGTCGCGCGAACGTGTGTGCCGCCGCAGGCGCTGCGATCCAATCCCTCGATCGTCACGATGCGGAGTTGGCCGGGGCGGTCCGACGGCTTGCGGAGCCCCACGGCGGTGGCGGCGTCCTCAAAGCAAACCGTGATCGCGCGATGGGCAGCGATCTCGTCGTTGGCGATGCGTTCGGCCCGGGCAAGCGCTTCGGGCGGGACGGCAGGCGTTTCCAGATCGACGGTGCAGGTTTCGTCGCCGAAGTGGACGCTGAGGGTGTTCCAGCCGAAGTGGTCGTGGAAGACGGCGGAGAGCAGATGCTGGCCGGTGTGCTGCTGCATGTGGTCGAAGCGGCGCGGCCAATCCAGGCGGCCGTGAACGGCTCCGGACGGCGGCGGGCCTTCGATGCGGTGGAGGATGCGTCCGTCGCCGCCTTCCGCGACATCGATGACGCGCGCCTCGCCCAGGCGTCCGGTGTCATGAGACTGGCCGCCGGAGGTGGGGTAGAAGGCGGTGCGGTCAAGGACAACCAGATCGCCCTCGACCGCAAGCACGGTGGCATCAAAGGCGCGCAAGTAGGAGTCGGAGTAGTAAAGCCGCTCCGTCATTGAATCGCGATGGCCGCCCGGTTGGACTGCTGGCCGTTGATGGTCATGGTCACGAAGACCTGGTTGCCGCGCGGCGCATCGGCCGGGATGGTGACGTTGACCTGGTAGAGGCCGACAAAGCCCGGCGTGAGGCCGACGAAGAACGGCGTGGCGCTGACGAAGCCGCCCACCGGTCCGCTGCTGGTGGTGAACTGAACCGAGTGGGCACCCGGGACGATAGCCAGCGGCGAGGATGGGCTGAGGCCGCCCGAGGTGACGGACGGCGTGGTCTGGCCCAGGCCGAGCGCATAGAACACCAGCGTGTCGCCGGGCGAGGCCGGGACGCTTTGGAAGTTCCCTTGCCGGACGGCCGGCGGCAGCGGTAGGGTGCCGTTCGCGTTGACGGCGATGGCGTAGCGCGTGAAGCCCCATTCCATGATGCGCGGCTGGGCTTCTCGGATCGTCGCACTGATGGCGTTGCCGGCCACTCCGTCGCGGAGTACCTGAATCGAAGCAGGGCCGAGGTTGGCGTCGAACGGGATCTGGAAGACGATCTGCGAGTAGTCGGCGTAATAGATCGGCGCGCTCTGTCCGCTGACGAACACGCGCGTGGTGCCGACGGTATCGGGCCAGGGTCCGGCAGGGGCAGTGATGCCGGCGGCCAGCCGGAGCTGCTGACCGAAGAGCGCCACCAGTCCGCCGCGGGCCAGATCCTCGCCCACGGCGAAGTTGGCGTTGTTCAGCGCTCCATTGAAGTTGATCAGCGGCCGGTTCTCGGCGATCACCTCGTAGGTCACCGTGATTGTGACGGGCGAGTTCACAAAGTTGCCCGTCACCGACACGGAGCCGGTGTAGACACCCGGCGCCAGTCCGGTCGGGTTGAACTGCACGCGACAGAACGGGCCGCCGAGGATGCTGGCCGAGAGCCAACCGGGGCGGGCGGAACTGGCGGTGATTCCGCTGAGTGTCAGCGTGCCCTGGCCGCCGTTGCTCACCGAAAAGAAGGTTTCGGCGGGGAACGCCTGCGGGAAGCGAGCGTCCAGGCGCTCCGGGCTGACCCGGGCGATGGGCGCCGTCGTGACGGTCAGTTGTACAGGCACGCTGCGGTTTTCGACGGAGAGGGTGGCGCCGGACACGGCCAGTGCGCCGTTGTAGGTGCCGGGCGTCGCGGGCCCGGTTGCCGTGGCGGTGAAGCGGCGGATGAAGTCGAAGGTGCCGCCCCCGGTGAGCGCAACCGTCATCCAGGGAACATTGGACGTGGCCGAGGCGGCGGAGTTGGTGGTGAACGTCGCCGTCGCGGTGCCGCCGGGCGCCGCATGCAACGAAAGGGAAGCGGGAACGCCGCCGTCCACGGCCGCGATGACGTCGATGGTCTGCGGAGCATCCCACGCCCCGGGATCACTCACCACCAGGCGGGCATACTGCAGGCCCGCGCTGAGCCCGGCCGGACGCAGGACGATCGAGATCGGCACACAGGCGCCCGAGGCTCCCGCGCAGCTGCGGGGCGAGCCGACGCTGGTGGTCACCCAGGGTTGATTGGACGTCACCGTGAGATTCAGTGCCCCGGTGCCGGCGTTGGATGCTTCGACGATTTGCGTGTTGGATCCGCTGGCGGCCACGGAGATGGGACCCACCGTCGTCTGCGAAAGCCGTAGCCGCGCCTGCGGGAAAGCCGCGGATGCCGCGAGGAGAAAAACCCCGATTGTCTTTAGACCCATTCCAATGCGCCCTTTCGATACGCCCAGGCGTAGCCCAGCACGAGTATGACCAAAAACACACCCGCCTCGGCAACGCCGAACCATCCGAGCTGCTGATAGCGGACGGCCCAGGGGTACAGAAAGATCGTCTCGACATCGAAGATCACGAAGAGAATCGCGATGATGTAGAACCGGACGGTGTAGCGCCCGCGGGAGTTGCCAACGGGCGGAACACCGCACTCATAGGGCTGCTCCTTGACTGCGCCGGGGCGAGCCGGACGAACGAGTTTCGCCGCCAGCAGCGTGACCGTTGGAAACAGGATTGAGGCAATCAGAAACAGAAAGATGGCCAGATAGCCTTCGGGCATGAACTACCAAGATAACGCGGGGCGGTAGAGCAGGGATGCGATAATCGCGGGAGCATGCTGGCGTCCGTTCGCGAGCAGATCGAAACCGTATTTCGCGAGGACCCGGCGGCAAAGAGCCGGCTGGAGGTCATCCTCTGCTATCCCGGCGTGCACGCGGTGCTGCTGCACCGGTTGGCGCACAAGTTGTCACGGAATGGCTGGCCGGTGGCGGCGCGATTCGTCTCGCAAGTGGGACGGTGGCTGACCGGCATTGAGATCCATCCGGGGGCGAAGATCGGGCGTCGATTCTTCATCGACCACGGCATGGGCGTCGTCATCGGGGAAACGTCCGAGATCGGTGACGATGTGACGATCTATCAGGGCGTCACCTTGGGCGGCACGGGCAAGGAACGCGGCAAGCGGCACCCGACGATCGGCAACAACGTGGTGATCGGGACGGGCGCGAAGGTGCTGGGCGGCATCACGATTGGGGATTGCGTGAAGATCGGCGCGGGCTCCGTGGTGGTGACGTCCGTGCCGGATAACGCGACGGTGGTCGGCATTCCCGGGCGCGTGGTGCGGCAGCGGGGCGAGATGCCGACGGGCCATGACCTGGAGCATGGGCGGCTTCCGGACCCGCAAGGGCAGGCCATGGAAGAACTGCGCCAACGCGTGGCGGAACTGGAACGGGCACTGGCTGAAATCCGCTCCGTGGCGCCGCAGCGCTGACCGATGCTGGCTGCCGCGGCGCTGACGGTTTGGACGTGGTGGATGGAACCCTGCTCCCGCCCGGCCGAAACAGCATGCGTGGCGGGCGATATCGAGTTGGCGCGATGGGCGCTGGAAGCGTGGGCCGCCGCCAGTGACGGGGCGCTGCGCTTTGAACGCGTCGAGGACGAGGCGAAGGCGCGGATGCGGTTCTACTGGGCGGGGTCTCGAAGCGGACTGTACGGGGAAGCGCGGCCGGTCGACTTTCACGGGGAGCGCGGCGCCGAGATCTACGTTCGCCCATCGGTGACCAACGCGGCGGACCCGTTGCTACGGGATACGGTGGTGTATCTGACGCTGCTGCATGAGTCCGGACACGGGCTGGGGCTCGGGCATACGGCGCGCGTCGAGGACATCATGTACAGCTTTCAGTTTGGCGGTGATCTCGTGGAATACTTTGCCCGTTATCGGCGACAACTAAGGACTCGCGGAGACATCGCGCGTGTGTCCGGAATGAGCGAAGGAGACCGGCGGCGGTTGCGCGCACTGCTGCGGTTTGACGCCGGACCCAGATAGCACCACTTAGAAGTGGGGTATTATGAAGGCATGGCTGGCCTAACGACCACCGAGGCGCCGTTCATCGAACAGGCGCGGTCTCATGGCGATGTCTTCCTGGAGCAGCCCTACGAGCTCTACACCGAGGAGAATCATCAGGCGTGGCGTGAACTCTACGCGCGCATGGAGCCGAAATGGAGGCGCTTTGCCAACCGGCGCTACCTGGCGGGGCTGGACACGCTGGCGCTGGACCCGCTGCGCGTGCCGCGGCTGGACGACGTGAACCGTTTTCTGTGTCCGCGAACGGGGTTTCGGGCGCGGGCGGTGAGCGGCTACGTGCCGGCGTTTCTGTTTTTCGACTGTCTGCGGCGGCGCGAGTTTCCGACAACGATCACCATCCGCCGCGCCGACCGTCTGGACTATCTGCCGGAGCCGGACATCTTCCACGACATCGCCGGACACGTTCCGATGCACACAGACAAAGCTTTCGCGGAGGCGCTGGTCCGGTTTG
>CAYNDS010000027.1:19003-26860 GCA_964395885.1 uncultured Solibacteraceae bacterium
GCGACTGTGCGCACACGGCGGCGGAGCGCGCACGCCGGCAGGGCAACCGGGAGGCGCTGGCGAGCGTGATCCGGGCGATGGCGCGCTTTTTCTGGTTCACGGTGGAGTTCGGCCTGCTGCGCGAAGGAGCGGCGTACAAGGTCTACGGCAGCGGGTTGCTGAGTTCCGCCGGTGAACTCGAACATGCCATCGTCAGCCCGCAGGTGCAGCGCTACCCGGCGCAACTGGAATGGATCGTCAACCAGAGCTTCGAGATTGATCGCTATCAGCCGCTGCTGTTCGTCGTCGAGGACTTCGAGCATCTTTTCCACCTGGTGGGAGACCTGGAGGACTGGATGAAGCTGGGACGACTGGACCACGTCGCACCGGGCGAGCCCGCGGTGAGCGAGGCGGACCTAGCGAGCTTCGGCCAGGTCTAGCTGCGGCTCGACGGCGAGGGCGAGCGGACGGAAGTCGAGATCGGCTCTCGGGCGCTGCCGCTTCAGGCAAATGACAGCGAGCGGCGGCAGGGTGACGCAAATCGACGAGTGACGCTCATGCGCGCGGATGGGCTCGGCGGTGACGCTTCCGGCGGCGGTGGCGCGGACATTCGAGCCGCCGTAGGATTCCCAGTCGGAGTTGAAGATCTCGTCGTAGGTGCCGGGGCGGGGAACGCCGATGCGGTAGTCCGGACGGACGTTCGGGGTGAAGTTGCAGGCGAACAGCAGTTCGTCTTCCGGGTCCTTGGCCCTGCGCACAAACGTGATGACGGAGTTGTCGACGTCGGCCAGGTCGATCCATTCGAAGCCGCGCCAGTCGTAGTCCACCTCGTAAAGCGCCGGCTCGTCGCGCAGCAAACGGTTCAGGTCGGCGACCATGTTCTGCAGCTTGCGGTGATAGTCGAACTGCAGCAGTTCCCAGCGGACCGGGATCTTCTCGATCCATTCTTCGTACTGGCCGATTTCCTGGCCCATGAAGAGCAGTTTCTTGCCCGGGTGCGCCCACATGTACGACAGAAACGCGCGCACGTTGGCGAACTTGCGCCATTCATCCCCCGGCATCTTCCCGATGAGAGAGCCCTTCATGTGGACCACTTCGTCGTGGGAGATCGGGAGCACGAAGTTCTCCGTAAAGGCGTACATCAGTGAGAACGTGATGTCCTTCTGATTGAACTTGCGGAAGATGGGATCGAGCTTGAAGTAGTGGAACATGTCGTGCATCCAGCCCATGTTCCACTTCATGGTGAAGCCGAGACCGCCGAGGTAGACCGGGCGCGACACCATCGGAAAGCTGGTGGACTCTTCGGCGATGGTGATGGCGCCGGGCACGGTGTGCGCCAGTTCGTTCATCTGGCGGAGGAAGGAGATCGCTTCCAGGTTCTCCCGCCCGCCGTACTGGTTGGGAATCCACTCGCCCTCGTTGCGGTTGTAGTCCAGGTAGAGCATCGAGGCGACAGCGTCAACGCGCAGCCCGTCGATGTGGAATTCCTTGAGCCAGAACATCGCGCTCGACAGCAAAAAGCTGCGGACTTCGCTGCGGCCGTAGTTGAAGATGAGCGTGCCCCATTCCAGGTGCTGTCCCTGACGCCGGTCGGCGTGCTCATACAAATGGGTGCCGTCAAACAGCGCCAGTCCGTGCAGGTCTTTCGGAAAGTGGCCGGGAACCCAATCCAGGATGACGCCGATGCCGGCCTGATGCATGGTGTCGATGAAGCGGCGAAACCCATCCGGATCACCGAAACGGGCGGTGGGGGAGAAGTAGCCGGTCACCTGATAGCCCCACGAGCCGGAATACGGGTACTCGGTGATGGGCATCAGTTCAATGTGGGTGAAGCCCATCCGGACGAGATACGGGGCAAGATGGGCGGCCAATTCGTCGTAGGTCAGCAGGCGCCCGCCTTCGCCCTGCAGCCAGGAGTCGAGATTGACCTCGTAGATGGAGACGGGTTGCTTCAGCCAATCCGCGCGGCCGCGCCGTTCCATCCAATCGCTGTCCCTCCACTCGTAGGAAGAGAGGCCGCGAATGATGGAGGCGGTGCGGGGTGGGCATTCCGTCGAAAAGGCGAACGGGTCCGACTTCATCACCTGATAACCATTCAGGCGGGAGCGAATGAAGAACTTGTAGACCTCGCCGGTCGCGGCACCAGTAACGAACAGTTCCCAGACGCCGGCATCGCGGCGCCGCATGGGGTGGGACCGCTGATTCCAGTGGTTGAACGTGCCGCAGACGAAGACCGCTTCGGCATTGGGCGCCCAGACGGCGAAGCGCGTGCCAGGCTCACCCTCGATGGTGAGAGGGTGAGCGCCCAGCAGGCGGTAGCTTTCGTAGTTCGTGCCTTCAGCGAACAAGTGCAGGTCGAACTCGCTGGCGACGGGTCCGTAGCGGTAGGGATCGTCCTGAATCGTGATGGAGCCGTCGGCCCAGTGCACACGAAGGCGATAGTCGTGCGGCGCCTTGCCGGGCTTGGCGCAGAAGACGCCGAGCGGATGCAGGCGGTCCATCGGGAGCGTTTCGCCGGCCAGCAGCAGCTCGACGGCCTTGGCCTCGGGCAGGAAGGCGCGCACTTCCCATCCCGAAGGCGTGCCGTGGGGTCCGAGAACGCCGAACGGGTTGGGATGGTAGCCGCCCGCAATGCCCGCGATATCGTGGTCAAGCACTTTCCGATTATGGCGTTAGCCGAACTGCATCTGCATCTGGAAGGCTCACTGGAGCCGGAGACACTGGCCGAAATCGACCCGGCATTGACGGTGGAGGAAGTCCGCGCGCAGTACCGGTTTGAGACGTTCGCGGGTTTTTTGGAGGCCTACAAATGGGCGGTCCGAAAGCTTCACACGCCGCGCGACTTTGCCATTGCCGCGAGGGCGCTGCGGCACAAACTGGCCGGCGACGGTGTCACCCATTCCGAATGGAACCTATCCGTAGGCGTGATGCTATGGCGCCAGCAGGACGCGCGCGCGATCGTGGACGCGATTGTTGCCGAGGCGCCTGGCGTGCCGTTGATCTTTGATGGCGTCCGCAACCATCCGCCGGAGTTTGCGGTGCGCACGGCGGAACTGGCCGCCGAGTATGGCGTGGCCTTCGGTATCGGCGGCGATGAGGCCGCACGCCCCCTGGCGGACTTTCGCGACGCCATTCGTCTGGCGGAGGGCCGGTTCCTGCCGCACGCGGGCGAAACGTCGGACGCGCGGGCGGTGTGGGACGCCGTGGAATTCGGCGCGCGGCGCATCGGGCACGGCATTCGCGCCATTGACGATCCGGTGCTTTGCCGCAGGCTGCGGGACGATGGCATTCCGCTGGAGGTTTCGATTACGTCCAACGTCGCAACGGGCGCGGTGCCGTCGCTGGAGGCGCATCCGGTCCGGCGGCTGTTTGATCTCGGGGTTCCGATCACGCTAAACACCGATGACCCGGCAATCTTTCGGACATCCCTGCCGCGAGAGTACGAACTGGCGCGCCACGTCTTCGGGTTCAGTGACACGGAAATCCAGCTCCTGCAGGAGACGGCGCTGCATCATCTGCGGCGGAGTTCGGAGTCCTGAACGCGCGAGAACGGAACAGAGAGTCGGCGGCCGATCTTTTGTGATACAGTCAGCCACCGATGATGAGATCCGCATGGATGGCCGCCTCAGCCACCGCCGCGCTGCTGGGTTGCGCGGTGGCTCTCATGGCGCAGGACCGCAGCAAGGAGACGCCCTCCTGGGCGCCCAAGCCCACGAAGAAGACCGTCTGGACGGCACCGCATAAGCCGCACACCAAGATCACGGAAGTCCGCACGCAGCATGCCGGCGAGAAGGCGTGGCGTCACCTGGTGGTGGATGACGACCATTTCACCGCCGCCTATGTGCAGATGCCGTCGGGCGCCAAGGTCGGCCGCCGGTTCAAGCCGGATACCCGCACCTGGTGGGTGGTGTTGGACGGCCAGATCAAGTTCACCTTTGAAGGGCAGGAGCCGTTTGTCGCCACCAAGGGCAGCATGGTGCAGGTGCCGATGCAGACGATTTATGAACTGGAGACCGTCGGCGATCAGCCTTCGCTGCGCTGGGAAGTCGACATCGCGCACGCCAAGACGCTGTACCCGCAGGACGTCAGCCCGCCCAAGATGGAAGGCTTTGAGTTCATTCCGGTGGTGCTGAGCCGCAAGCCGCAGCCCTATGGCTACAACAACGTGCCGCACATCAATCTGTATGAGCTGGCCAAGCGTCCGGAGTACACGAAGGGCAACGGCAATTTCCAGCACCGCTTCGTGCATGATGACCGCGGCGTGTCCAACGTCATCTACGGGTACGAAAAGAACCTGCCCCCGTTCAACCCGAAGAATCGCGGGCACTACCATCCGGAGTGCGCCGAGTTCTGGCTGGTAATGGAAGGGCAGATCCGCTACCCGGTGGAGTATGCGGGCGACATCATTGCTTCACGCGGTGACGTTGTCTACGTCCCACCGTTCACCTTCCACGCGCCGCGATTCCACGGAGAAGGGCCGTCGTGCCGGCTGGCAATGAACGGCTACCCGAACATCGCGCACCTGTTCGACAGCGAAGTCCCGCACTAAAGGGGGCGGCTAACGGCGGCGGTAGATCGTCTGGAAGTCCTTACCGGAACTCCAGGTGACGCCGCTTGACCATTCCGGCTGGGCGGCCGTCGCGGCGCGACGCACCGGCGGCTCTCCCGGTTGCCGTGGCCTGGTGACGGTGGCCGGCGGCTTTGCCGGGTCCGGGGGGACTCCGGAGCTTTTCTTCGTGACGGTCGACCCTGCACCGGGCGGACGGGAGTCCACGCGCAGCACGCTCTCCCGGTCGATCGAGAGCGTCTCGGACTTTGTCACGACAGCGATGAACTCGCTGGTGGCGCGGTCCAGTTTGCCGGTCAACACGGCGGCACCGCGGCGGTGGACTCGGACTTCGGAGCCTTCTGCCAGTTCGACCACACGGGTCCAGTCATCGGGCGCCGCGGCCTGAGGCGCGGCAGCTTGCAGGGCGAGAGTCAGGAGAATGAGCGTCATTGGCTTGAACTTGCTAGGCGGACGTACCGGATTCGTCCGGGGTTTCGGCAGCCATTCGCGATAGGGCCCGCTCGGCGGCACGTTGGCTGGCGGTCTTTTTCGAGGATCCTTCCCCGGTGGCGGTGACGTCCTTGCCGACGCGAACCTCCACCGTGAATTGCTTCTGGTGGTCCGGACCGGTCTCACTGAGCACCTGATAGCGGGGCAGCGGCAGTTTCCGCGACTGCGCCAGTTCCTGGAGAACGCCCTTCGGGTCCAGCCGGGACTCCGCGGTGGCCAGTTTCTCGACGTCGGCGACAACAAACGTCTCGACGAACGCGCGCGCCGCTTCCAGACCGCCGTCGACGTAGAGAGCGGCGATGACGGCTTCCAGTCCATCCGCCAGCAGCGTCTGCTTCTCGCGCCCGCCGGAGCGGTCCTCACCCTTGCTGAGAACCAGGGCCGGCCCCAGGTCCACCGCGCGCGCTACGCGATAGAGGTGCGACGCCGAGACCAGGCGCGACTTCATGACGGTCAACTGCCCTTCGGACAGCTCCGGAAAGCGGTTCAGGAGAGTTTCGGTGACGATGAGGCCAAGGACAGAGTCGCCTAAAAACTCCAGCCGCTCGTTGTTGGCGAGCGGCTGTTCCGGTTGGGGATAGTCTGAGGCGACGGAGCGATGCGTCAGCGCCTGACGAAGCAGACTCAGGTCGCGGAAGCGATACCCGAGAGCGCGCTCCAGGCCGGCGATGCGTTCGTCGGGGTGCGTAGGACCAGCCTACTTCTTGGCAGCCTTCGCGGTGACGGCGCGCAGTTTCTGCTGCCCGGCCACCTGCTTGAACTGCGGCGGAACGTCCGCCATTGCCGAGACCTGGTCGCAGATGGCGATGGCTTCGTCGTGCTTGCCGGCGTCCACCAGCACGGTGGCGAGGCGCAGCATGGTGGAAGGTTCCTTCTGCATCTGATTTTCGAGGGCCAGCTTGTAGGAAGCGGCAGCGGCGTCGTACTTCTTTCGAACCGCGGCGGCCATGCCCAGCGCCTCATGCGCCTGCGCGTCGAAGTCCTTCTTCATCGCCGCCCACTGCTCGTCGGTCAGGTTCGGGTTCAGCTTGGTGGCGGTCGGGGTGAGGGTCATGGCGTTGTTGGCCAGCTTTTCGGCCTTGGAGAGCTTCTCCTCCTTGTCGAGGTCGAACTCCTTGGTGGTGCCGGCAAGGTTGCGCGCCATGGTGATCATCGCGCCGAAGTTTTTGGGGTCCGCCTCCAGCGTGCGCTCCCCGTAGATCATGACCGCTGCGGCATCGTTCTTGGAGGCGGCAGCTTCGGTGGCCATGTAGAGGGCCAGGCTCTTGTACTCGGTATCGGCGAACTTGGTCACCAGCGCCTCGGCCGCGGCGATGCGCCCGTCGGCATCCTGGGCGGTGAACAGCGCGTTCAGTGCCTCAATTTCCTTGTTCGACTTCGGCTTGGGAACCTTCGGGTTCGAACTCTGCGCCAGCACCAGGCCGGTGGCCAACAGGGCCGCGTTTGCAATTTGGAAGAACTTCAACGTTTCTGCTCCTTACTTTCCCTTGCGGGCCTCATCCAACGCCTTCTGTGCGGCGTCCCTTGCAGGCTTGGACGCGCCTTCCACTTTCAAGGCTTCTTCAAAGTGACGGATCGCCTCGGAATCTTCGCCCGCGATGCCGTGCAGCCGCCCCAGGTAGACGTGGCTCCAGGCGGCGACGGCCGGTTCCGGCTGCAACTCCAGCACCTGAGTGAATAGTTTATGGGACAACTCGGGGTCTTTGCTGAGGGCGGCAATCCGGGCGAGGCCGAAATAGGCTTTCGCCTGCAGGGGCTTTTCGGTGGTCTCATCCACCGCCTTCAGGAACAACTGCCGCGCATCGGGCAGTTTCTTGGCACGATAGAGGTCTTCGGCATCCTCGAGCGTCTTGCGCGCGCCGGTCAATTCCGCCTTCACTTCGGCCGGCTGCACCCGCACGGTGCGCACCGGTGCTTCCTTCAGAAACTCGACTTGGGCCCGGCGCTTGTCTTCCACCGCCAGGTCAATGGCGTCCACCATCTCCGGATAGTAGAGACGCATGGCCACTTCCTGCTTTTCATAGATGGCCAGCGCCTCGCCGAAATAGGGCGTGAGGATGTAGCCCTCGCCGAGCGCCTGCTTCACCATCGCCTCCCGGCGCGATGCCGGAGCCAGGCGCGCTTCGACCGCCCGCATCAGGCTCTTGGTGGTGAGCAGCAGAAAATCTTCCTTGTAGCGGTCCGGCAAGGCGGGAGCCGCCTGCGCGAGATCGATCAGCGGGCGCTTCTTTTCCAGCTTTTCGGCGTACTTCGTCGCCAGCGGGTCCACCTGAAACGCGATAAACGCCTGGCGGACCTCTTCAATGCGCGGCTCCGGGGAGGGCGTCAGAATAACGAAGGTCTCATCGCCGTAGCTGCGCACCTGCACGTGATGGGGCGCCGCCATCAGGTCCACGTAGACACGAAAGCTGCGGCCCAGATAGCCGGTGGAGGGCACGCGCAGATAGGCCGACACGCGCTGCAACTCCTGCGAGATCGGGGCGCCGTAGCGTTCCAACGCCTGGTCATGAATCGGCTCGACGCGCTTCCAGAGTTCATCGAGATTCGCCTCCTGATGGAAGCGTGTCATCAGCGCGCCGAAGCCGTCCAGGGCCTGCGCGTCCGGCGGAATCTCCTCGCCCTGGAACCGCCACTGGTACTGCCCGTTGTCGTCGACCGAGAGCGCGAACGAGATGTACTGGCTGAGTTCGCTGGTCCAGTCGCGCCGGCGGTGCTGCGCAAAGAAGCTCTTCAACTCCGCGACGGTGGCCAGTTTCCGTTCGGCTAACTCCTTGCGGACCGCCGCCCGCAGCGGGTGATTGTTCGGAGAGTCGACCTCG
>CAYNDS010000028.1:0-20352 GCA_964395885.1 uncultured Solibacteraceae bacterium
GAGCGATCTGTGGGCGGCTGCCGTCCAGAGGAGTCGGCGACAGCTCTTGAGGGGAGAGTGGCATGAAGGTTTGTCGCGCCGAGGGCGGCGACACCGCAAGTCTCACATTCGAAGGGAGATTTGGTTTCAGAGGAGGTGTGACCGGGCCGCGACGGATTCGGCTGTTCTTGAGGCCGAGCCGAAGAGCACGCTCATGACTCCGCCTCGCGATCTTTGCCGGCCTACTTCGCACCTCGAACTGGCGTTTGATTCGTTGTTCCGATTCTGTGTCTGCCTCGTCGTGCTGCAAGCCGAACTGCTACGATCGTCGACCAATGACCGGGAACACTTTGAAGCCCGATCGCCGACTCGTTGATCTGTTCCTATCCTGTTACGAGAGTCGATCATGGAGCACCTCCTGCCGAGAGTATCCAGAGCAGAGGCAACCCAATTCAGTCGAAGCAATCACAACTCGATCCGATGGGTACCGGCTTGCGATTGAGCACACGCGGGTCGAGCCGTTTGCAAAAGATCGCTTCCTTTTGGATCTCTTCAACAAGTGGCTGACTCCACTCGAACAGGAGTTTGAGACCGCGTTGCACGGCAAGATCGTGTTCGTTTGGTTTCCCGCTCATCTCCTGGATCTGCCCGGCGACCGGCAGCCAGTGGTGGATCGGATTCGGACATGGTTACAGCTGAACCTCCAGACGTTTGAAGCGGGCCGGTCTCACCACGATCTTGGGGACGGAGTCTTAGCCCATGTTGAGGTGACCGACGTTGAAGACCGAGTGACCAGGAGACTCCGTTTCTGTCGGCTGGCCGACGTCGACCTGAGCGCGTTTGTGGACAACTGCATTGGGCGGAAGTTACCCAAGCTGCTTGCCGCACCAGCGGATCACCGCGTTCTGATGCTCGAACGCAGCAACTGGAAGACCGAGTTCAGTCCCCAACTCATCTTGCAGGCGCTGTGCGGCTCCGAGTTGACGATCGCCGGCGTTGAGATTTGGATTGCCGAGACGATCTCGCCAGCCCATACACTCTTCGAACTGTGGTCTGACGCGGGGCTTGAACGACAGTACGCCTTCGAGGAGGACAGGCTCTTGTGGAGCTCGGACGACCTTTTTCCCGTGACTCAACAGGACCGTGCTGGATTGTGAGCGAGCCCGGTGTGTCGTGTGAACCGAGTTGCGCCAACACCGTTCAGCTTTCATGCGGGCGGGCGACGAGTGTGTCATTCCGCGGGGCGGGTAGCATCTCATGGAGACGCTGCTCGGGGTGAAGCTACCCGCGCCGCAGTTGGGGGATCAACTCTTCTTTCTGCTTACTCGCCAGCTTCGCGTCGCTGCCGATGAGGGTGGCCAGGTCCTGACCTGCGCGCATTTGGCGGATGATTCGCTGTTCGGCGGCCACGATGCGTTCGGCTTTTTCGATGATGGCTTCCCGTTGTTCCAGGGGGACCACAACGACGCCGTCGGCATCGCCGACCAGCCAATCGCCGGGGCGCACGATGACTCCGCCACAGGAGACGGGGACGTTGAGGGGGGCGGCGTACTCCGCGCCGCCGGCGTTCGGAACCACGGCACGCGCGAACACCGGCAGGCGGCTGCGCGCAATCTCCGCACTATCGCGAATGGCGCCGTCAATCACAACGCCCGCCAGCTTTTTCCGAAACGCGGACTCCGTGGTGATGCCACCCCAGAGAGCGGTGTTCGGCTCCGCGCCGCCATCGATCACCAACACGTGTCCTGGCGGACAGGCAGCCAATGCGGGGGCCACCATCAGAATGTCCGCAGTGTGCACGCGCAACGGGAACGCCGGACCCGCCATGAGGGCCACGGCGGACCGGGGGCGGATGCCGTGATCCATGGCTCCCGTTTTGCCGAGCGCATCGGAAACTGTCGCCGCGCCAATCGCCTTCAGCCGTCGTGCAATCTGCGCCGCCGTCAACGCGCCACCACCACTTGCGCCGGATTGATGGCGCCGAACTTGCCCTTATGCGCGGTGATCTCAAAGGCGCGCGGCGCCTGCTCCAAGCCTTCCAGCACGTGGGTGATGGCGGGCTTCAACCGCACGCGACCGCTGGCGACGAGGCTGACGGTATGTTCCAGGTGGCCGAGCGTCGAGATATCGGGAAAGACATAGCGGAGACTGCGCTCCCGCATGAGATCGATGTCCACTTCAAAGGGCGAACCGAACCAGGAGACGCCGACGATCTTGCCGCCGGAGCGCACGGCGTCCACCGCCTGGGTGAAGCTGCGCGTGCCCGCCAGGCCTTGTCCGGGACTGCCGCCGGCGCACTCGAAGACGATGTCGGCGCCATTGCCGCCGGTGAGTTCGCGAATTGCGGCCACGGGGTCATCCTGCGCCGCGTTGATCACGACGTCGGCGCCGAGTTCCTTGGCCAGGGCGCACGCTTCCGGGCGGACATCGACGGCGATGATGCGGCCGGCGCCGGAGACGCGCGCGATTTGCAGACACTCCATGCCCATGCTGCCTTGTCCGAAGATGGCCACCGAGTCGCCGATCTGAATCTGCGCCGTTTCGACGGCCGCGACACTGTCGGAGAGCGATTGCAGGCAGGCGGCTTCGCTATCGGAGATGCGGTCATCGACGAGCGTGAGGGCGATTTCCGGCAGCACGGCGTACTCGGCAAAGCAGCCCGGCAGTTGGAAGCCGATGATCGGGCCTTTGCGGCAGAGGTGCGCGCGTCCATCGACACAGAGCGGACAGTTCTCGCAGGGCAGCTTGGCGCGTGCGGCGACGCGGTCTCCGGGCTTGACGCGGGTGACGCCGGCGCCGGTCTCGACGACGCGCACGCAGAACTCGTGGCCGAATAACTGCACCGGAGCCTCGTTCTCCAGACGTTTCTTGATGCGCTCAAAGGCGAGCGTGCGGACGCCGAGCGCCAACTGCGCCTCCGTCACGCTGGGCTGCACGCACAGCACCTGCGCGAGAACATGCTTCGGTTTCAGAGCCGGCTGCGGCACGTCATCCAGCCGCATGTCATTGAAGCCGTAAAATCGCCAAGCCTTCATAGAAGAATGTCCTGGACCACGCGGACCGGATACTGATCGGTCAGCCGTTCTTTCAGGCCTTCCCGCTCATAGACCAGTTCGCGCGCATTCATGCCGAGCAGATGCAGCATGGTGGCGTGCAGGTCATGCACGCTGACGCGATTTTCGACGGCCTTGTGCCCGAGTTCATCGGTCGCGCCATAGGCAAGGCCCCGTTTGACGCCGCCGCCAGCCAGCCACATGGTGAAGCCGGCGGGACCGTGATCGCGTCCCGTGGCCGTATTCTCGCGGGCCTGGGAGACCGGCATGCGCCCGAATTCCCCGCCCCACATCACCAGCGTGGTGTCGAGCAGGCCGGTGCGCTTGAGATCGCGAATCAGCGCGGCCACGGGTTTGTCGGTCTTGGCGCAGCAGTAGCGCAGGCCCGTTTCGAGATCGGAGTGGTTGTCCCAGATCTGGCCTTCAATGTAGAGCTGCACGAAGCGCACGCCGCGTTCGACCAGGCGGCGAGCCATCAGGCAGCGCTTGCCATAGGACTGTGTGACCGGATCGTTGAGGCCGTACATTTCGCGCGTGGCTTCGGTTTCCTGCGAGAGGTCAAGCGCGTCGGTGGCCGTCATTTGCATCTTCGCGGCCAGTTCATAGGCGCTGATGCGGGCGTCGAGGTCCGGCTGATGGCGGCGTTCGGCGCGGTGCGCTTCGTCGAGTTGGCGAATGAGCTTGCGGCGCGCTTCCGCCACCGGTTCCGGCACATCTTCCGGAGGGCGCAGGTTGAGCAGCGGCAAGCCTTCAGAGCGGAATCGCGTGCCTTGATAGACGGGCGGCAGCCAGCCGGAGGACCAGTTCTGGATGCCATTGACCGGCAGACCTTTCGGGTCATCGAGCACGACGTAGGCGGGCAGGTTGCGATTCTCACTGCCGAGGCCGTAGACCACCCAGGAACCGAGTCCGGGGCGTCCGGGGATGGTGCGCCCGGTCTGCATCAGATAGAGAGCCGGTTCGTGATTGAAGTGCTCTCCGTACATGGAACGGATGAGGCAGACATCGTCGACAACGCTGCCGAGGCCGGGCAACAGTTCGGAAAGCTCGATGCCGGCCTTGCCGTAGCGTTGGAAGCGGAAGGGTGACGGAAGGATCGAGCCGGCCTCATTGGTGAATTCGATCTGCGAGGCAAGGTCGCGCGGCGGCGCGGAACCGGCGAACTTCTGGAGCGCGGGCTTGGGATCGAACAGGTCCACCTGGCTGGGTCCACCGTTCATGAACAGGTGAATCACGGCCTTGGCTTTGGGAGCGAACTGCGGCGGGCGAGGGTCGAGGTTGTGCGCGCGCTCATTGCCGTAGCAATCGCGGCCGAGCAGGGAGGCGAGCGCGGCACCGTGCAAGCCATCGGTGAAGCGCGAGAAGAAGCCGCGGCGGCTGAGGCTAGTCGACATAGGAGAACTCCGCGGAATTGAGAAGAGCGTGGATGAAGTCGCCCAGGGCCATCCATTCGGCGGTGGCGCCGCGCGGAGCGAGCGTGTTGCGCTGCGCCAACTGCTGCTGCCACTGTTTGCGGAAAGCCTCGATGGCTTCGATGGCGCGGGTCACCTCTTCCGGCTTCGCCGCCCGCGACAGCACGCGCCGGTACGCGGTGCCGACGGCTGCGGGCAGCGTGGCGCCGGGCTCATCGAGCAGGCGCGCGGCGAGATAGCGGGCATGTTCCAGGGTTTGGGCGCTGTTCATCAACTGCAGCGCCTGCGTGGGGACGGTGGACTTCGGCCGCTCCACACAGTTGGGTGACATGGGCGGCACGTCGAAGACCTCCATCATGGTGACGGGACTGCGGCGCCGCTGCATGACATAGACGGAACGGCGCCACTGGCCATCGATGCCGCGGGGCACGACTTCGCCATCCGGCTTGATCTCAATCGGCGCGGGACGGCCATAGAGCGTACGGTCCAAACGTCCGGTGACGGCCACGATCGAATCGGCGAGTGCATCGGCATCGAGACGCTGCATCGGCATGCGCGAGAGCAGCACGTTGGACGGGTCACGCTGTGCCGCCTCGGGCGTGACGCGCGACGATTGGCGCCAGGCTTGCGAGGTGAGGATGAGGCGGTGGATGGCCTTCAGGCTCCATTGGCGGCGCTCCAGTTCCGTTGCCATCCAATCGAGCAGTTCCGGATGCGAGGGCGGCACGCTCATCTTCCCGAAGTTGGCGACGCTGGCAACAATGCCGCGCCCGAAGTGATGCATCCAGAGCCGGTTCACGATGACGCGGGCGGTGAGCGGATGGCCGGGCTGTGTCAGCCACTTGGCAAACGCAAGGCGCCGGCCGCTGGAATGCGGCAGAGGCTCCAGGGTGTAGGGGCGCGATACGGTGAGGATCGAAGGCGCGCCGGGGGGCACCGGTTCCGCGGGGGAGAGAGCGTCGCCGCGGCGGAGCAGATAGTTCGTCGAAGGCTCGCCACCCATTTCATAGAGCGCGCGCACGGCGGGCTTTTCCCAAAGCTTTTCGCGGAGCGGCAAAAGCTGGCGGCGGGTGGCATCGGCGGCGGTCTTGTATTCAGCGAAGCGCCCGGAAAGGTCTCCGGCGGTGATATTGACGGCGGCGGAAAACTTCTCGGCCAGATACTTCTGCACGGCGGTGCGCTCTTCCGGCTTGGTCTTGGCCACGGCGCGCAGGTCGTCGCGAACGTTCTCCGGCAGGGCGGTCAGGCGCTCTTCGAGCAGGCGTTCCCGGAAGGTCTGCTCCTTGCGCTTCAGTTCGGCTTCGATTTTGGCGATCTCCGCTTCGATGGGCGCGTTGTGTTCGGCAACCTGTTTCCGTTCCGTCTCGAGGCCGATGTCGAGATGCCGCTTGGTGGGGATCACCCAATCGTAGGGATCGTAGGCAGTCTGCAGAACGGCGCTGACGCGATAGTAGTCGCGCGTGGGCAGCGGGTCGTACTTGTGATCGTGACAGCGCGCGCACTGGATGCTGAGCCCCATCACGGCGGTACCGAGCACTTCCATCTGGTCGGCCAGCACGTTCATGCGCTCCGGCAGGAAACTCTGCGGCGGGGAGTAGGTGCCGTCGGCGGCCATGCGCCAGAAGCCGGTGGCGACCAGCTTTTCGAGAATCTCCGGCGTGACGGTTTTCGCGCTCTTGTAGTCGACCATTTCATCGCCGGCAATCTGCTCGGCCAGGAACTGGTCGTACGGCTTGTCGGCGTTGAGTGACCGGATCACGTAGTCGCGATAGCGCCAGGCGTGGGGGCGGACGTCATCGGCATCCACCTTGCCTTCCGAGTCGGCGTACCCGACGGCGTCCAGCCAGAATCGTCCCCACCGCTCCCCGTAGTGTGGCGAACGGAGGACACGGTCCACCTGCCGTTCCCAGGCTCCGGGAGCGGTGTCGGTGAGGAACGCATCGATTTCCTGCGGAGACGGCGGGATTCCCAGCATGGTGAGGGAGAGCCGTCGCAACAAGGTGACGCGATCCGCCTCCGGAGCGAAGCCGAGGCCCTTGGCGGTTAACTTTTCGAGAAGGAAGGCATCAAGCGGATGCGCCGTCTTGCCGGGCACTGCCGGACGCTGGGGTGGCTGAAAGGCCCACCAGTTCCGCTGCTCGGCGGAGAACTTCGGTTCGACACTGATCAATGGCGGTGCGGGAGGCGCGCCGGCGCCGATCCACTTCTTCAGCAGTTCCAGTTCGGCATCGGTTGCCGGGCGAACGGAGTTATCAAACAGCAGCTTCGGCGGGGGCATCTCGCCGGCGGCGACGCGCTTCACCAGCAGGCTCTCTTCGGGTTTGCCGTCGACGATCACGGCGCCGGACTTGCCGCCCTTGCGAATGGTGGCGAGCGAACGAAGGTCGAGCCCGCCTTCCTGCTTGCGCTTGCCGTGACAGACGACGCAGCGCATCTGGAAGATCGGCAGAACTTCGCGCTCCGTCACCAGCGCGGCGCCGTCGTTGGCGTGATCGATCCAGCGGCGGAGAGCATCGACTTCCGCGGTGGTCAGCTTGGGCTCGCCCGGGGGCATGCTCTTGGAGACGACTCGTTCGATCAGCAGGCTCTTGGACGAGTCGCCCGGCAGGAACGCCGGTCCGGACTTGCCGCCCTTGCGTGCCGCCGCGACCGAGGACAGATCCAGTCCCGCCTGTGCGGCCTTGCCGGTGTGGCAGGCCAGGCACCGCGCCGCCAGCACCGGGCGCGCGGCCTCAAACTCATCTGCGGCGCAGGCGATGGCAACAAGTGCAACGAGCAGAAGACGCATGGCTACCGACGCTCACGGGTACCGTATCACAGCCGGGCGGATGCGCCTGGCTGCGGAAGGACGCGATAGAGCCGCCAGTCGCCGAGGCCATCGCCATGCACGCTACGGCCCGCGTCTCCGAAGGTGAATCCGGAGCCGGCCACCAGATCGCGAACGACGTTCGATACCAGGACTTCCCCGGCGGTGGACTCCGCCAGCACCAGGCGCGCCACCGCCGGCGCCGGACCGGACAGCGACGCACCGGCCGCGTCACACTCGCCCGTATGGAGCCCTGCCCGGATCGCGCTGCCGGCTGAATGCGCCAAATGCGCGACGGTCACCGCGCAGCGGAGTGCGCGCGCCGGACCGTCGAACGTGGCGCCGATCGAGTCCGCCTGCAAAGCAGGAATGCCACGCTGGAGTCGGATCGCTTGCTGGATCTGTGCTTCGATCGGCGCCAGCCCGTCGCCGCGAATCAACAGCACCGTGGCGAGCACACGCTCCGGCGGCGGAGCCTTCCGAACCGAACCCATGAAGCCCTCGATCTCGGAAAGAATCGATTCGGCATCACCGGCAAACGGCAAGTGATCGTCGCCCGCCAGTTCGACGAACCGCGCGCCGGGAATGCGGGCGGCAACGAAGCGGCCCTCCTCGACGTGCAGGCAGCGATCGCCAACGCGATGGAGAACCAGCGCCGGAACGCGGACACTGGGCAGGACCGCGCGCACATCGATCTGGCCGTTCATCTTGGTCAAGGCGACAGCGGCGCCGGGACTGGCGCCGAGACGCAGGTAAGAGGCCCACCAGTCGCGAAACCGGGCGTCGGCGGCCAGGCTGGGCGCGCGCACCTCCAGGCCAACCGGTCCGCCCCAGCCGTCCGCGATCTGGTCAAGGAAGCGGCGATGCTCACCGGGCAGCATGCCCCACGGGTACGTTTCGTCGCGCAGCCGTTTGGCGTAGGTGCCGATCATGATCAAGGCCTGGGTACGATCCGGGTACGTGGCGGCAAAGAGCGCCGACATCGGCCCGCCTTCGGACACACCGAGAATCACCGCCCGGCTCGACCCGGCCGCATCCATCACGGCGCGCACGTCGTCCATGCGCTCTTCGAGGGTGGGAAGTTCGGCGACCGGGACGCGGTCCGACAGGCCCGTACCCCGCTTGTCGAACAGGATCAGCCGCGAGAAGCTCGCCAGGCGGCGGAGGAAGGCCGCCACGCGCGGCTCCTGCCAGAACGCCTCAATGTGCGACACCCAACCCATGACGAACACCAGATCCAGGGGGCCTTGGCCCACCACCTGGTAGGCGATGTTCAGTTCGCCCGACTTCGCATACCGGATGGGCGGCAGGGAGTCGCGCTGCTCCGGACTGCGAACCGCTGCCTGAAAGCGGTATCCGAAGCGGGGAAGGGTTTCAATGAAGTCCCCATCCAGCGCCTTGCGCAAAACCGAAATATTCTGCGAGAGGTTGGCCTCTTCGACGACGGTATCGGGCCAGAGCGCGGTCATGATGTCTTGCTTGGAGATCGCCTGGCCGGCGCGCGCGACCAACAGGCACAGCAAGTCGAACACTTTCGGGGTGAGGGCAACGGGCTGACCGGCCCGCAGCAAAAGCCGTTCGCGGGGGTCCAGGCGAAACTCGCCAAATGCGAACGGACCGGCAATGGTGTCACGGCTCACATGCTCCTCCGTTTGGCCGCCGTTTTTGAGATTTATTTTAGATCGCTTAGAGGATTATCGATGGGGCAGTCTCGCATACTGCTGTCATGCGTTTTCGACTGACTGTTCTGTTCCTGCTGGGGCTCGCCGCATTGCCGGTTCCAGCCGCGACCATTTTTTCGGCCTCGGGAGCGGCGAAATCCGATATCCAAGGCGCGCTCAATGACTTTCGCGCCGCACTCGGAACCCTGAACGCGAATCAACCGGTGAACTTCACCGGCGGACGTCGCGAGATCAACTGGGACGGGGTCCCTGCCGCGTTTCGAGATCCGTTTCCGGGCTCCTTTTTCAATGGCTCCACGCCGGGCCGCGCCCGTGGCAGCGTCAACACCGCTGTGACCGGGACGCTGGAAGTCGAACTTCCTGACTCCACTGACACCTATGTCGCGTTTAGTGATCCGCTGGTCTTCAAGGTGGTGAACGGAAACGCGCTGGATCAGACGTTCTTTTCGCCGTCCAACCAGAAAACCCCGGCAACCGTGACGGGCATGGGGGTGATCTTCCTGGATGTCGACACGCCGAACGCCGCCTCGCTGGAGTTCTTCGGCCTCGGCGGACAGTCGCTGGGCAAGTACTTCGCCCCCAGCGTGGTGGGCAACAACACCTTCTCCTTTGTCGGGGTCAAGTTCGACACACCGTCGGTGGCGCGCGTGCGCATCACGGCGTCGACGAACAACAATACCGAAGCGGTGATGGACGACTTTCTCTTCGGTGAGCCGACCGCGGTTCCGGAGCCCTCCAGTTGGGCGATGGCCGGCGCGGCGGCGGTGGGTCTGGCAATTGCGCGCCGGCGGCGTTGATTCGCCGCCCGCACTTTCTGCCGGGGGGGCCGTGGCGGGAGGGAGCCACGGCCCCGCTTTGTTTGCCCTTAGAACTTCACCTTGGGTGCGTTGCGCGCGTCGGGAGCGATCTCAAACAGGCTCATGCGCTGAAAGCCAAAGAAGCCCGCCGCCAGATTGTTGGGAAACAGCTCAATGGACGTGTTGTAGCCGCGCACCAGATCGTTGTACTTGCGCCGCTCCACCGCGATGCGGTTCTCGGTCCCGGCCAACTCATCCTGCAAGCGGAGGAAGTTTTCGTTGGAGCGCAGCTGCGGGTAGTTCTCCGTGACCACCAGCAGGCGCGACAGGGCGGAATCCAACTGCTGATTCGCCGCGATGCGTTCCTGTGGGTTACGCGCACCGGCCAACTGCGCCCGGGCGTTGGCAATGTTGGTGAAGACTTCCTTCTCCTGCGCGGCGAAGCCCTTCACGGTCTCCACCAGGTTCGGAATCAGATCGGAGCGGCGCTGCAGCGCCACATCCACCTGGCTCCATTGCGTCGTCACCGACTCGCGCTGCGTCACCAGGTCGTTGCGAATTCCGACGGCCTGACCGCCAATCAGCAATGCCCCCACCAGCAGCACACCCAGAACAATCAGCAAAATCTTCATATCAACGATTCTCCTTGTTTTGCGCGGTCCACCGCCGCCAGCACGGCTTCGACGGATTCCAGGCAGCCGGTCAACAGCGCGCCCGCGTCCAGGTCGCGAGTCTTCACTTTCTCTTCCCGCAGGTCCATCAGCGTGACGAAGGCCTGGCTGGGAAAGCCGAAGCACACCGCCGCCTGGACAAACGTTTCGCGCTTGGTGGCCGGACGCGGTTCGCCCGCCAGCGACAACGCATGCCGAAACAACACGCCGAACGTGGATGCCGCATCGGCCAGCAAACGAAGCAAAGCGAGCTTGTCATGCATCAGCGGCGCCGCCTTTGTTCGTAAACGCAGGAGTTTCCCCCGCAGTTCCCGCTCAATCTCGGCGCGATAGTCGCGCCGCTGGATTTGAATCGTCCCCAGCAGGTCCGCGCCATGCAGCAGACGCCCCTGCTCGCGAATGTCGTAGAACTCCATGGGAAAACTGTCCAGCGACGTCCGTACTTCCTCTTCACTCAGCAGCAGCGGCGCCGGCTGGCCCAGATCCCGCCACCACTTCACGATCGGCTCACTGGCGGAAAGTTCGGCGACGCCAATCCGTTCGAGCACACACAGCACATTGACGTCGGAAAAGTCGCGATGCACCTCGCCCGTAGCCGCGGAGCCATACAGCACAACCGACAGCAGCCGGTCACCGTGGGCCTTCCTCATTCTTTCGACGAATTCGTTCAGATCGCGTTCCATTGTCCGCCCCTTACCAATCGCTGGATGCCCCACCGCCGCCGGATCCGCCACCGCCGAAACCACCGAATCCGCCGCCACCGCCACCACCGGAGAATCCGCCGAAGCCTCCGCCACCCCCACCGCCCCAGCCCCGGCGGCCTGAGTTCATCATCGAACCGAGAACCATGCCGGTGAGCACGTCGCCCGCCGAGGCGCCCCGCACCGACGGTCCGCGCGGGCGTCCCCGTCCGCCGAACAGGAACAGGAACACCAGAAACGCCACGATAGGCCAGATGGGGAAGCCGGTATCCTTTTTCCGTTCCGTGCGGCGCGGACGCGGCGCATCGCCCAGGCTGACGCCCTTGGCGGCGGCAATCCGCTCGCCGAGTTCCCGCGTCGCGGTGGAGAGCGCCGTGGCATAGTCGCGCTGCCGCAACGCCGGACGCATCTCGCGCAGAATCGAGCCGGCCAGACCATCCGGGAGAATCGGTTCCAGTCCGTAGCCGATCTCCAGGCGGCTCTTCCGGTCGGCCACCACCAGCAGAAACAGCGCGCCGTTATCCTGGCCCTTCTTGCCGATGCCCCACTGCGTGAACAGTGCATTGGCGACGTCTTCGACCGGTTCGCCTTCGAGCGTGGTCAGCGTGACGATGGCAATCTGCGCCTGTGTGGCGCGCTCCACCGTGGCGCAATACTCTTCCAGACGCGCCCGCGTGGGCGCATCGATGACGCCCGCAAAATCGCTGACGTAGCCTTGCGGCTGCAAGGACTTCAGGTCCAGCGCGGCAACGGTGGCCAGCGCTGCCCAGAACAGGACGAAAGCGCGAGTGGCGCGTCGCATCAGATTGTGAACTGGTCTAAGCCGATTGGATCGCCATCGGGCTGCCCGAGAATCGCGGCGGACACAACAGCCGATTGGAACGTGTCGCGGGCCAGCGCCTGAATCTCACCTGCGGTGACGCCCTCAATCGAAGAGATCATCTCGTCGAGCGTGAAGTGCCGCTGGAAGTACATCTCCTGACGCGCCAGGTTGGCCATGCGGCTGGAGGTCGACTCCAGGCTCAGCATCAACGACCCCTTCAGGTGGTCCTTGGCCCGGCGCAACTCTTCTTCCGGCAGCGGCTCATCCCGCAACTGGCGCAGCTCGCTCAGGATGCTCTCGATGACGCGGCTGACCGTGTTCTTCGCGGTTCCGGCGGACACCACCAGGGACCCGGTATCGCGGTACATGCTCAGCTCGCTGTAGACGGCATAGGCCAGCCCCTGCCGCTCTCGAATGTTTTGGAACAGGCGGGAACTCATTCCGCCGCCCAGGACGGTGTTCAACAGGTAGCAGCCGTAGCGGCGCTCATCGGTGAGCGGGACCGAAGGAACACCCAAGCAAAGGTGCACCTGCTGCAGGCGCTTGCGCTTCAAGGTCAGCCCCGGCTGCGCGACAGGGGCTGGCCCCTGCGGGACCGGCTCGCGGCGTGCCAGTTGCCCGAAGCTCTCGCTGGCCAGGTCCACCAGCCGGTCATGCTCCAGATGTCCGGCCGCGGTCAGCGTCAGGTTGGCGGGCTGATAGACACGCGCGTGATAGTCGCTGAGCATCGCGCGCGAGAAACTCTGGATGGTCTTGCGCGTGCCGATGATGGCGCGGCCCAGCGGGTGCCGGGGCCAGAGCTTGGCGAGAAACGTCTCATGGACGAGGTACTCCGGGTTGTCCTCCTCCATCTTGAGCTCTTCGAGAATGACGCCCTTTTCCTTGTCGATGTCGGCCGGATCGAACACGGGGTTCAGCACCAGATCCGAGAGGACGTCGAAGGCCTTCGGCAGATGCTCGTCCAACACCTTCGTGTTGTAGCTGACCATCTCCTTGGCGGTGAAGGCGTCCAGGTGCCCGCCAACGGAATCCACCTCTCGCGCGATCTGTTCGGCAGAGCGCGAGGTCGTGCCCTTGAACAGCATGTGCTCCAGGAAGTGCGAGATCCCGTTTTCTGCGGGAGTTTCGTGGCGGGAACCGGCCGCCACCCACACGCCGACGCTGACCGAACGCACGTGCGGCATCCGCTCCGTGACGATCCGAATCCCGTTCTGGAGTGTGGTGGAGACGACTTCCCGGTCGGCGATCGCGGCCGTGGTGGTCATGAAGAACGTAACCTCAGTGTAGCGCCTTGGGCTGCCGCCCCGTCCCGGCCCGCACTACGGCCGCGGATTGCCGGGTGCAAGGGCGTTGGCAATCGCCAGTTCATACAGTGCCAGCGCGCGATAGTAGTCGAGATAGGCCGAGAGTTCCCGGACCTGCGCGTCGACGGTCTGCAATTCGCGGACGTTGAGGGTGAACAGGTTGGAGTCGCCCAGCTCGAACCGTTCCCGCTCGGCATTTTCAACCGTGCGCGTGGTGCGGACCTCGTTGCCGAGCACGCCGACGCGATCATACGCGGCACGCACGGCCGAGATCGCATCCTGAACCTCGACGACAATCTGGTCGCGCTGAAACTGCGTCCGCTGATCGAGTTGCGCGATGCGCGCCTCGGTCGCCCGCTCCCGCCCGATGGCCGCGCGCCGTTGCAGCGGCAAATCGAACAGCAGCGAGGCCCGCACCTCATCCGGACCGCGTGAGGTCAGCTTGTCGCCCAACTGCCGGGCATAGCTGAACAGGAAGTCGACACCGGGCATCTGCTGATTGCGGAACAGGCGAATGTCGATATCGGCCTGGTCGCGCTGCGCCAGCAGACGGGTGATCTCCGGGCGGCGCTGCAGTGCGATCTCGATGTCGCGCAGGATCTGCGCCGCGTCCAGCGCCTTCGGGTCCGGAAACGCCTTCGGCAGTCGGCTGCTGGCGACGGTGATCGGCTGGCCCTGTCCGTCGCGATAGAACAGGGACAGTTCAAAGGCGGCGTTCTCCAGCGTCCGGCGCGCCTCGACAAGAAACGTGCGCCGCTGCAGGATCACGCGCAGGTTGTCGTCCACGTCGATGCGGGGCAGCGCGCCGCTTTCCACTGCCTGGCGCAGGAACTGATCGCGCTTCTCGGCGATGTCCAGCGCCGCCGCGGCCACCTGATAGCGCTGCCCGGCGGCCACCCAGTCCCAGTAGCGGCGCGTGGCCGCCTGCAGGATGACGATCCGCTGCTGATCGATCGACAGTTCCGCGATCCGGCGCCCGACACGCGCGCGGGCCAGTTCCGCACGGCGCGGGTCAATGGCGCGGTCTCGCAGCAGCGGCACGCGAACACCGGCGCGATACTCGCCCAGCCGGTTGGTGACGTCCTTGCCTTCGTAGCTGAGAAAGCTGCCGTCGGCCACGCGATAGCCGGTGAAGTAGCTGATTCCACCCGGCGCCAGCTGCTGTTCGATTCCGACGTTGAAGATTCGGTCGTCGTAGATCGGGCCAAGGTAGTCGGTCGAGAAGCTGGACCGCAGCACGACGTCGAAGCGTCCCAGAGCGGAGGTGACATCCGCGTCTGCGAGTTGACGCTCCTGCAGCGCCACCAGAAGCGGCGGATAGGACCGTTCCACCGCGTCGAGGACTTCCTTCAGAGTCAGTGGCGTCCCCGTCGCCGTGGGCGAGGGAGGAGCCGGGATCAACGACTCCGGATTCTGCGCCAATCCAACAATACTGAAACCGATCAGGACGGCCCACCGGCCAGCCATCATTTCTTCGCCTTCTCCTTGCCCTTGTCCTTCCCGGTCGCCATTTCCGGATTCATGTCTTCGCGGAAGGCGGGGAACCCGTTGAACTGCCGCCACAACTCGAAGCCAACCGACACTTCGCGCATCAGCACCCAGCCGTTCGCCCGCACCCCCTGGCGCAGGTACCGGCTGGAGGGCCACGCGTTGTCGTTCTCGTCCGGCTGCACCAGCAGGCGGAACTTGCCTTGCCCGTTGTCGGTGGCGTCGATCAGGAAGACCTTACCGCCGAACGTTCCAACCGCCACCGACGGCCATCCGGCGAACTGAATCGCCGGCCAGCCTTCAAACTGCAGCCGCACCTGATCGCCATGCCGCACCAGCGGAACGTCGTTGCCATCCACCCAGAGTTCGACGACCAGCGTATTGGAATCCGGCACGAACAGCGCCACCGGGTCGCCGGACTTGAGGAACTCCGAGCCGGGCTGTGCGAGCAGGCGCAGAATGACGCCATCGCGCGGCGCCTCCACCCGCTGCTGCTGCTGCCGCGCCAGGCGGACTTCGATGCGTTGCAGTTCGCCGTTGGCGTTGGCGATTTCGGCGCGAGCGGTGGCCAGCGTCGCCCGTCCGTCGTCCAGACGCGCCTGATAGTCGGTCTCGATGCGAAGCAGCTCACTTTCGCGCGCCAGCTTCTCGTTCCGCGTCGAGACGAGCGCCGCCGTGGCGCGATCCACTTCCGCCTGCGCACGGGCAAAGTCCTGCTGCGCCAGTTCGACGGCTCGCACGGCGGACAGCCCGCGCTCCTGCAGCACGCGCTGGCGGTCCAGGTTCTGCCGCGCCGCCAGAAGCGCCGCCTCCGCCGAGAGGATGACCTGCTCGGCGGCCGACACGTTGTCGATCGCTGCCTGCAAGCGGTTTTTCGCCACCTGCAGTTCGTTCCGGCGCGTGTCATCCAACTGCTGCACACGGGAGCCGCTGGCGTCGGCGCGCGTCTGCGCCGCCGTCATCCGCTGCATCACCGCATTGCGCTCCTCGCCCAATCGCCGCAGGATCTCCGGATCGTTGTCGGCAATCTCGGCCACCAGGTCTCCCTTCTTCACGCGGGAGCCCTCAATCACATGCCACTTCACGATGCGGCCTTCCACCGGCGCCAGGATGCTCTGCTGCCGCTCATACGGCGTCAGCGCCACCAGGCCCAGAAAGCCGATCACCAGCAGCTTTGAGACCGTGCGGGCCCCTTGCGTGGACCCCACCAGCCGCATGGCGGGAAGCGTGCCGGCTTCCGGCAGAAACAATGCGGCGCGATTCGCCTGGCTCGGGGCGGCCATTAGTGACTCCCCTTCCCGGTCATCAGTTCCAGATGCCCGTCATGGATCGTATACACCGTCTCGCACAGCTGCGTGATGTTCGGATTCCGCGTCGCGATCACCAGCGTCCACGGACTCTCCTTGCTGATCAGCGTGTCGACCAGCGTCTGGCAGATCGACATGTCGTCAAAGATGTCCAGCGCCTCGTCGACAATCAACAGCCGCGGCCGTTGCGCCAGCGCGCGCGCAAACATCAGCTTGATCGCCTGCGTGCGCGACAGCGGCAGCCCGTTGGTGGACAGCTCCGTCTGCAGCCCGTCGGGGAGGTTCAGTACCTGCTCCAGCAGCCCCGTGCGGTCCAGCGCGTCGCGCATCGCGGCGGTAGAGATCTTGGCATCGCCCAGCCGCAGGTTGTCGGCAATCGATCCGTGGAAGATCTCCACGGCCCGTACCTGCGCCACCTGACTGCGGAAGTCCCCCAGCCGGACGTCGCGATAGTCCTGGTTGTCGATTTCCACGACGCCCGCGGACGGCAGCCGCGTCCCGTACAGCAGGTCGAGCAGCGTCGATTTCCCGTTGCCGCCCGGCGCGTACACCGCCACGCGCCCGCCGGCCGGGATTGTCCAATCGACGTGGTGGAACAGTTCCACCGAGTGTCCATTGCCGTGCCCGTGGCCATGATGGTCGCCGCCGCCGAAGGCAAACGAAACATTCCTGAACTGCACCATCGCCGGACCCGCCGCGCGCAGCGGCTCGGAGCCGGACTCCTCCAGCGGCAGATCCGTCAGATAGCCCAGTTTGTCGACCGCCGCCAGCAGGTCATAGTAGGTCTCCAACTGCTTGCCGAACTTTGCGAAGCTGCCCACCACGACGGCCACAATCAGCTCTGCCGCCACCAGCTGGCCCAGCGTCAGCCGTTCCTCGATCACCAGCCACCCGCCCGCCACCAGCAGCACCGTCATCGCGATCACTTCCAGCGTGAGCGAGCCGAGGATCTGCCGGAACAGGATTCGGAAATGCTTGGCACGATGGTTCAGATAGTTGGCGACAAGGCCGTTGGTGCGCTCCACGGCATAGGCGGAGCCGGACGCGTTCTTGAAAGTCGCCGGAAACCGCGCGACTTCTTCCAGCCACGCCGCCATCGCGTACTTGGCCTTGGACTCCCGCACCGCCGTCTCCACCGCGCCTCGGCCCATCGGAAAGAGCACGATCAGAATTCCGGCGACGATCACCGCGCCGAAAGCCAGCAGTAAGGGATGGTAGACGCCCAACAGAATCAGACCCACCAGCGTCGACATGACGACTTCCAAGCCGTCCACCAGCAGTGTCGCTGCCGCCTTCTGCACCGTAACAACTTCAAAGAACCGGTTGACGAGTTCCGGCCCGTGACCGGAATCGAACGCCTCGGTCCGCACCTTCACCAGGCGGTAGACGGCGTCGGAGGACACGCGCACAAATGCCCGCCGCTGAATGATTTCCACCACCCAGGTCCGCAATCCGCGCAGACAGGCGGCAAAGGTCAGGAAGATCAGCACCGCCACCGCCAGCACCAGCAGCGGCTGCAGCAGGGTACCGAAGGCGATCGTATTCACCAGCGCCTGCGTCGCCACCGGCATCACCAGACTCAGGATGCCGATCGCCACCGAGAAGGCCACCATCACCCAGAGATCCGGCCGTTCCACCGCCAGCCAGCCCTTCAGGCGTTCCAGCGGCGCGGCGCCGTGCCACGGCACCTCATGGGAATCCTCGTGCGGCGTCGGCACCGGCGCGGCGGCTTCCACCGCCAGCCATGTCGAGGGTCGCGACGCGTTCCGGCCCAGATACTTCGCCAGGTCCTTGGTCGCGATCCAGCGGCGCTCTCCGTCGGCCATGTCCGCCGCCAGCACGGAGCCGTTCTTGGACTCGAAGACCCCGACCAGGTCCGCCGGGCGGCCGTTTTCTTCCCGGACCGAAAACCAGGCCGATTGTGGCGACACCATCCGCGCCACGTCCAGCAGGCTGCATCGGATCGGCGAGAACTGCAATCCCAACTGCGACCCGGCATCGGCGATCACCGCCACCCAGGTGTCGGTATCGTCCAGGTCCTGCTCGGCGCTCGCCTCGCGCACCGTGCGCCTCAGGGCATCCTGATCCAGCGCGACGCCCAGCGTCTCGCCGGCGTCATGAATGGCCCGCGCAATCGATTCGCGCGCGGGCGCCTGTTTATCGGAAGCAAATGCTTGTAGCGACATCGCGGCTCGTTACTGAACTCCGTGGAATCGGTGACGCATCTCTCCCATGAGATGAACCGGCCTTAATTTGGACACAACAAAGTGACCGATCTTTCGATGCAGCTCCCTCTCGAAAGGTTCCACGGTAGGCACATCTGCACATTTGACACCTGAGACGCCTTTATGTCAGTATCGGGTCAACCGATGCCTGAGCGTGCTGTGGTCAGCAAAGAAATGGCCGTCTTTCTCGGGGTTTTGGCCCACCCCCACCGCATTCGTATCGTCGAGGAACTGCGGGACCGTGAGCTGGATGTAAACAGCATGCAAGCGATCCTGCAGGTCAGCCATTCGCGCGTCTCCCAGCACCTTTCCGTCCTCCGTTCGCACCGGATCGTTCTCGAGCGCCGCGAGGGGCGGCACGTCTTCTACCGTCTGGTTGACACGCGTTTGGCGGCGTGGCTGCTGGAGGGGCTGGAGTTCCTGAAGAAGGAAGCGGTTGTGCGCGAGGAAGTCAACGCCGCCGTCGAGCGGACCAAGCAGCTTTGGAGTCAGCCGGCTCCGGTTCCGGCATCCGAAGACAACAACTTGTAGATTTCGCTCTTGCCCAGCCCGGCGGCCCGGGCCACCTGCTTCATGGCGTCGTTTTTGGCGACTCCCGCGGCGATCAACTCCTGCACGCGGGCGCGCAGGACGTCGTCGGTGGGCCGCACGTCCCGGCCGTCCTCTTTGCCGATGAGCCAGGTGATTTCGCCCAGCACCTCGCCGCGCTGCTCCAGCGTGGCGGCAATCTCCCCGGCAGTTCCACGCAGAAACTCCTCGAAGCGCTTCGTCACCTCCCGCGCAATCACCATCGGGTGACGCGGGAGCAGTTCCGCGGCGTCGCGCAGGGAGTCGATCAGCCGGTGCGGCGCCTCAAAGTAGATCACCGTCGCCTCCAGCGCCGCGACCGACGCCAGTTCCGCCCGCCGCTGTCCGCTCTTTGCCGGCAGAAATCCCGCGAACAGGTACCGGTCGGTCGCCAAACCGGAGACCGATAAGGCGGCAACGGGTGCCGACGGCCCCGGAATGGGCGTGATGGGGACACCGCGCTTCACCGCCTCGGCCACGACGCGATAGCCGGGATCGGAGATGAGCGGCGTGCCCGCGTCGGAGACCAGGGCCACGGTACCGCCGCCGGCCACCTGTTCGACCAGCTGCGCGGCACGCTCCCGCTCATTATGCTCATGAACGGCCAGCAAAGGTTTGCGGATGCCGTAATGATCGAGCAGCTTGCGGGTTTGACGCGTATCCTCGCAGGCGATGGTGTCGCATTCGTTCAGGACACGAACGGCGCGGTAGGTGATGTCTTCCAGATTGCCGATCGGCGTGGCGACGATGTAGAGGGTCCCGCTCACGCAGCGCTGCGGCGGGCCGCAAACCGGAGCCGGACATAGTCGGCCGTCCAGTTGCCCGAGGCGTCCTTGAGTGATGGCTCCAGCAGGGCGATGACGGCGCGTTTCGCCTCCCCCCGAGCCTCCGCGGGAATGGCATCGAACCACATGCGGGCAAACGTGTCCAGCCACCCGCTCAGGCCGGTGGGCAGCGGCGTCGGGCGCGGAATCAGATCGACGCGGTCGGCTGCGAAGCCGTGCCGTTCCAGGAGCTCGCGAAACTCGTCCGCAGTCGGAAAGAACTTAAACGCCACTTGGGCCGGGTCGACGCCGAGCGGACGGAAAACGGCCCGCAGTGCGGTGGTGATCGCCGCGATGTTGCCGAAACCGCCGAACTCCCCTGCAAAGCGCCCACCCGGCTTCAGCGCGCGCCACACTCCATCCAGGACCAGGCCGGTCTCGGGAATCCAATGCAGCGCGGCATTGCTGAATGCCGCGTCGAATTCGGATACGAAGTCCAGCTGCCGGGCGTCCCCGAGACGGGCATCCACGCCGGCGGCGCGTGCTGCTTCCACCATCGATGGGGAACTGTCGATGCCCACTACCGTCGCCCCGGACTCCGCAATGCGCCTGGTCAGCACCCCATCGCCGCAGCCGATGTCCAGAATGCGTTCTCCGGCTTGCGGAGCCAACAGCGCAAAGGCAGCGCCCCCCAGGGTCGTCACGAACCGGGCATGGACGTCGTAGCCGGCCGCATCCCAGGTTTGGGCTGCGGGACTAGACATCGCAAATGG
>CAYNDS010000028.1:20362-26737 GCA_964395885.1 uncultured Solibacteraceae bacterium
TTCAGCGCCTCGCCGTGCTTCGGCGAATACTCGTGGGAGACGTAGCCGGTGTAGCCCATCTCGACAATCGCCTTGGCGATGCCGCGATAGTTCAGCTCCTGCGTGTCGAGGTCGAATTCGTTTCGCCCCGGATTGCCCGCCGTGTGGATGTGGCCGATGTACTGGATGTTCTGGCGCATGGTGCGGATCACGTCACCTTCCATGATCTGCATATGATAAATGTCGTACAAAAGCTTTACGCGCGGCGAGCCGACGCGCTTGACCAGTTCCACGCCCCAGCGAGTGTGGTCGCACATGTAGTCCGGATGGTCCACCTTGCTGTTGAGCAGTTCCATGCAGATGGTGACACCCTTGTCTTCGGCGTGCGCCTTCACCTTATTCAGGAGGATGGCGCAGTTTTCCAGTCCCTCCTCGTCGGACATGCCGCGGCGATTGCCGGACAGGGCAATCAGGCTCCCCGATCCGTGGGCGGCGATGGCATCGATCAGTTCATGGGTCCGCTTCTCGACTGCGGGGTGGTCCTCGCGGCGGTTGCAGCCGCCGGTCAGGGTCATGGCGCCGCCGACGACGGTGGGCACCAATCCGTACTTCTTTAGAGTGGCGAACTCGCCCGGGTTGCGGAGGTCGAAGCAGTGGGCACCGAGACGTGCGGCATGGCGGCACTGATCCTCAAAGCTCATGCCGCGCCCGAACACGCCACCGCAGACGCCCTGCTTCAAGCGGTTCTTGCGCTCTACCTTTTGATCTGTTTGCGCGGCGGCAGGCAGGGCCAACGCGCTCATCGCGGCAAGCTGACGGCGAGTCATGAGCGATATCGTATCAATGATGGGATTTGCCTTGTGGCTGCATGACGACGTCGCCTGGGCGCAGGGCACGCACGAGTACAAGCCGATGGGCGCCGCCGTGGTGGGGCTGGGAAGCCTGTTCCGGGCGCGCGATTTCTCGAACCGCCGCCGTGCGCCGCGCCGCGGTTTGGACGGCTATGCCGGGATGTATGCGTCGCTGGAAGACCTGAACCGGCAGTTGGCGAAAAGCGAGTCACAGCGTTCGAAGAAAAATCGTCGCAAGCGGGATCACCGCGTGATTGCAACGTTTTAGCTGGATTTCGGCGCTGTCCGGAGGAGCGCAACGGGCCGGGAGGCTTGGTCCGCGCATGCGATACTCCAACCGCCTCCCCCGCAGCCTTATGATGACCTTTACGGACCGCCGTCAGTGGGACGGATTGCTCACTGACGCCCTTGCGACGCCGATCGCCGCGCGCTATCACGAAGCCCTTCCGGAGCAGAGCTCGGGCAGGCGCGTGGAGCTCCGGCTGACGTTTGACGGAGACCCGAACCGCATCTGGGCCGCCTGCCCGGCCGAGGATCACCCGCAGTTTCTGCGGGTGGCCGCCCGCATCTCCCTTGCCGTACAGGAATCGCTGCGCGCGTGGCTGCCGTTCGTCTGGTTTTCGAATCCGGGACGATTTTCGGACACCGAGACCGCGGCGGGCATGCGGGTTTACGGTCTCGCGCGGGCGGTCGCGCAGGGGGCGAAGCAGGGGTTCAGTTTCGACGTGCTGGACGACGGCACGCCGCGCGCGATTCTACACTCGGTCAGAAAGCCGCTGAGGGTGCGCCTGGCCGCTCTGGAGCGTGCGTTGGAGCGCGTCTCTGGCGCCACCGCCGCCTACTGTTACGCCCCGGAGCGAGTGGAGGGGCTGCTCGCCTTCTACCGGCGCAGCATGCACAACGTCAACCAGATTCTGGTGGCGGAACGAGACCTGGTGGAGCAGTACATCCATCGCGGCGATCAGATGGCCCACCCCCGCGCCCTGGAACGCGGTCAGGCAATCATTGAACGGCGGTTGCGGCGGCTGTATCAGAGTCAGGACTTCACGGCCCTGGAGCCGCTGCTGGAGTTGGAGGCAACGGCGGCGGCAGCGGCGGCGACCGGACAGGCGGGCCGGCTCTGCCTCGAAATCCGGGCGATCAAACCAGAGAATTTTGCGCAGTCCGAGCCACTTCACTGGCATGAGGCTCTTCCTGCTTTCCCTCCCGCTCTGGGCCTGGACGCTTCCGCTCAGGCCGGCTGAAGCGAAGTCCGCCGCACCGGCTCCGGTGGCAAAGGCCGCGGTGGCCAAACCGGCACCCGCGATCTCGGACCAGACGCTGCAGGCGCGCATTCAGGAAAAGTTCTCAAAGTCGAAGGCCGGCGGCGGGAAGTTCACCGTGCGGGTGGAGCGCGGGACGGCCATACTCTCCGGCAAGGCCGAGGTGGTGCAGCACAAGGGGGCGGCGACGCGCATGGCGAAGGCTGCGGGGGCGAAGAGCGTTCGAAACGAGATCGTGGTGAGTGAAGCCGCCAGGCAGAAGGCCGCGAAGTCTTTGGAGCGGGGACGCGCCCGCCCGGCGGTCTTGAAGTCGAACGGCGATTGATAAACTTGAGGCGGAATGCCTCGATTTGTTCTAATCCCTGCCCTTCTTGCAGGGTGCCTTGCCGTTCAAGCGCAGCCTTCGGCCCAACAGGTACCGGACGAAACCGTCGTTGTCTCGATCGATGGGAAGTCGATGACGGCAGGCGAGTTTCGTGAATTCATGGGCGCGATGATGGGCCAGTTCGCCGCCAACTTTGACCGTGATCCGAAAGAGTTCACACGGCAGTTGGGCCTGATGATGGTGCTGGCGCGCCTTGCCGAGGCAGAGAAGGTGTCGGAAAAGGCGCCCTTCAAGCAGCGGCTCGAGTTCCAGCGGAACAACACGCTCGCCCAGGTCTTTCTCGACTACAAGACGAACACCATCCCGATCACCGAACAGGACATCCGGGCGCGTTACGAAACGATGGCGCCGTCGGCGGCCGAGGCGCGAACCAAGGTACTGTTCGTCTCGTTTGACGCGACGGGCAAGGTGCGCAGCGAGGCCGATGCATTGGCCAAGATTCAGAAGCTGCGCGAGCAAGCCGCTTCCGGGACGGACTTCGTCAAGCTGATCACCGAGCACTCCGACGACGCGGTGTCCAAGGCCAAGGCCGGCGACTATCCGGCGATGAAGCGCTCCGACTCGTATCCCGAAGCGGTCAAGACGGCGATTTTCGGCTTGAAGCCGGGCGAGTTGAGCGCGCCGATTCGTCAGCCGAGCGGGTTTTACCTGTTTCGATTGGAGTCGCTGACGTTGCCGACTCTGGAGCAGATGCGCGACCAGGTAGCCCTCGCCCTGCGGCAGGAGAAGTTCGCGCAGTGGTTCCAGGGCGTGCGGCAGGAGGCAGCGGCAAAGATCGAGTTCCGCAACGAAGAGTTTTTCCGCCCGAAGACGGTGGCCCCGGCCGTGCAGGGTCTGCCCGGGATGACGGGACCGGGGGCTCGACCCGCGACGCCACCGGTGAACCGGCCTCCCGTGGCACCGGGAAAGCCTTGAAAATCTCGTTTCGGCAGCGCGTCCCCAGCACGACGGCGGAACCCGCCCATGCAGCGAGTTTTCTGCGCGACCGCGAGATCTGGCTGGACCGGGCTTTGTTGGAACACGCGCCGGAAGCGCTGCGGATTGTGACGCATGAGCTGTTTCATTTCGTCTGGTTGCGGCTGGACAACGCCTCCCGGCGGGAATGGTCGCAGTTATTGGCCGACGAGATGCGGCGCAAGGTGAAGGGGGAGTTGGGCTGGTCCGCCGAGTGGCGGAAACAGGCGCAGCCCCGCCCGGGCACGCGCGTCTGGAGAGATTACGTCTGCGAGAGCTTTTGCGACACGGCCGCCTGGTTCTTCTCCTCGGGCCCCCGTCATGAAGAGCACACTTTGGCCGCGTCGGCGCGCCCGCGCAGACGCCAGTACTTCCGCAAGCTGGCCGCGCGGCGCAAGCTGCCGGTGTGAGGCCAGTATAATGAGAGGCATGAAGTTGGCCGGATGGGCATTGGTGGCGGCGTCGACGCTGTGGCTGGCGGGCTGCGCAGCGCCGTCTCAGGCGAGTGCGGAGAACGTCAAGCCGCCGAAGTCCCGCAAGCCGGCGCCCGAGTTTTCCCTGAAGGACGCCGAAGGCAAGACGGTAAAGCTGGCCGACTACAAGAACAAGGTCGTCCTGCTGAACTTCTGGGCCACCTGGTGCGGCCCGTGCAAGATCGAAATCCCCTGGTTCATCGAGTTCGAGAATCAATATAAGGACAAGGGATTTGCCGTGCTGGGCGTCGCCATGGACGAAGAGGGCTGGGAGATCGTCAAGCCGTACATTGTCCAGAAGAAGGTCAACTACCGCGTGGTGATGGGCAACGACATCGTGGCGCAGTTGTACGGCGGTGTCGACAGCCTGCCGACGTCCTTTCTCCTCGACCGCGAGGGCAGAATCGCGTCGGTGCACGTGGGACTGGTGAGCAAGAGCGAGTACGTCAGTGACATCACGAAACTTTTGGAACAACCGAAGGCTGCCGGCAATCGCGGCGCTGCTCTGGACGCTGTCGCCACTGTCGTACGGCCAGACTGACGCGTTAAGCGTCGCCACACCGGCCAAGCAGACCGTTCAGCGCGGGGGGATCGCCACCATTGCGCTGCCCGTGAAGTTGAAGCCCGGCTATCACGTCAACAGCAATACGCCGAGTGAGGAGTATCTCATCCCGCTGCGGCTGACCTGGGACGCCAAGCCGCTGGAGGTGGACTCCGTGCAGTTTCCGGTGGCCAAGGTGGAGAAGTACGACTTCTCCGAGAAGCCGTTGAGCGTCTACGTGGCGGACTTCGAAATTCAGAGCCGGTTGAAGGTGCCCGCTTCCGCCGCTCCCGGCCTGGCGATGGCTGCGGCGAAGTTGCGCTATCAGGCGTGCAGCAAGACGATGTGCCTGCCGCCGAAAACGCTCTCGGTGACCGTGCCGCTCGAGATCCGCTAACGTTTGCGACGCCTGCTCATCCGCCCCGGTGCGATCGGGGACTGCCTGCTCACCTTCCCCGCGATGGAAGACTTGCGGGCCGGCTACACGGAGGTCTGGGTGCCCGGCGTGGTGAAGCCCCTGGTGCGATTTGCGGACCGTGTGGAGTCGATCGCCGCGACGGGGTTGGACTGGCTGGCGATTCCGGGTGTGGAAGGCTTGCAGCGTCCGGTCCTGCAGCGGCTTGCGAGCTTCGACGAGATCGTCTCCTGGTACGGAACCAATCAGCCGGAGTTTCGGGAGGCGGTGCGCGGGCTTCCGTTCCGCTTCTTCCCTGCTCTTCCGCCGCCGCCCGGCGTGCCCAGGATTTCCGTCCCCGAACAGGAGCGGACTCGTATCGTGATCCATCCGTTCTCCGGCAGCGCGCGAAAGAACTGGCCGCTGGACCGCTTTCGCGCCCTGGCCGAGCAGTTGGACGCGGACTGGGCGATCCACCCGGACGGCACACCGCGCTTTGACAATCTCTATGACCTGGCCTGCTGGCTGGCCGGGGCGCGGCTGTTCATCGGCAATGACTCCGGCGTGACGCATTTGGCCAGCGCCGTCGCAACGCCGGTGATTGCGCTGTTCGGGCCCACGGATCCCGCGGTGTGGGCGCCTCGCGGTAGCATCGTCGAAGTCATTCGACGAGATTCAATGGAGGAGATTCCGCTTGGCGATGTTTTGGCTGCTTCCGTTCGCCTCCTGGCTGGCCGCTGATCCGGAGACGGTGGCGCGCGTGCGCAACGTGTACGGTGTGATCGAGGGGCCGGACCGCGCCTATTACGCCTGCTCGCTTGACGACCATGCGATCTTCCGGGTGGAGCCGAAAACAGGCGCCGTCCAGGCCGTGATCGAGAATCAGAATGAGCCGTACGAGGTTCGCTTCGACCGGGCCGGCAACCTTTTCTTCGTCGATATGAAGGCGCATCAGGTGAAACGCCGGGATCGCAAGACGGGCGTGGTGACGGTGGTGGCGGGCACGGGCGATGCGGGGTTCGGCGGTGACGGCGGACCGGCTGTCGAAGCCAAGCTGAACCAGCCGCATGCGATTCAGTTCGACCCGCAAGGGCGGCTGCTGATCTGCGACATTCGCAATCACCGGATCCGGCGCGTGGACCCGGCCTCGGGCCGGATCGAGACGTGGCTGGGCGGAGAGGACTCTCCGGTGCGGGGGCCGCGCGCGATCGACTTTGCGCCGGACGGCACGCTCTGGCTGGCGCTGCGCGAGGGCAACGCCGTCTGGAAGCTGGACTACGCCACAAAGCGGCACACGGTCGTCGCCGAGAAACTGCACGGTCCGAAGGGGATCGTCTACTCGCGGCGTCATCGCGGCGTCTTCATCGCCGACACGGAGAGCCACGAGGTGAGCTTTGTTGACGAGGCGACCGGAAAGGTACGCGTGGTCGCGGGCGGGCTGAAGCGTCCGCACGGCGTGGGCCTGACGCGCCGCGGCGCGCTCCTGATCGGCGACAGCGAGAACGATCGTGTGCTGCGAGTGAACCGGCCGTAGGG
>CAYNDS010000029.1:0-26506 GCA_964395885.1 uncultured Solibacteraceae bacterium
CGTCTGGCCGACATGCAGGCCCGCCCCCAACAGGCGGGCGACGTCCGCACGGTCATTGATGATCAGGTTCGGGCACAGGCGCGCCACAGCTTCTGCCTCGGCAAGGTCTTCCCGGGTCCAGTTGGCCTTATGCCGGATCTGGAGCAGTTGCGCGCCACCTTCCAGCATCGCTTCCGCCTGCGCCCGCCATGGCCAGCCGGAGCGCCCGGTGTCGAGAATCGGATAGAGCCGGGGCAGAGTCACACGACAACTCTACTTCTTGGCGCCGCGCTGCTTCGCGATCAACTGGTCCTTTACCTTGTCATAGACTCCCTGCGGCAGGATCTTCTTGGCGACCAGTTCATCCTTGCGCTGATAGGGACGGCCCTTGATGATCGCTGCCGAGTACGCCTCGCCAATCCCCGGAATCGTCTTCAACTGATCGGCAGTCGCCGAATTGATGTCCAGAATCTCCCCTGCCACGGCCTTCTTCTCGGGAGCCTTCTTCGTGCTTTGGGCACCGGCCGTCAGGGCCAATCCCACCGTGAGCAGAAGCATTGAAATCAGCTTTCGCATGCGTCGCTTAGTGTAGCCGATCTCCGCTCGGACGGAACAAGTAGGATCCGCTTAAGTGTCAATAAAGAAAGATCTTTCTTTTTGTTTTTCCGTGTGATATCTACTCCCAGGAGCGAAAAATGACTTACAAGACTGGCGTGATGTTGTTACTCGCAGGCCTGATGGCATTGGTGATCTCCGCGGACAAAAAAGACGTCAAAAAGGTACCGGTTACTCCGATTAGCCCTGTCTCTGGCGCCGAAAATTATCGGCAGTACTGCGCAGCCTGTCATGGCACTGCGGGCAGGGGTGACGGCCCGGCGGCGTCCGCGCTGACCAAGACCCCGGGAGACCTGACTCTGTTGGCGATGCGCAACAACGGCACATACCCCTCCGATCGTGTTCGCGGCGTGCTGATGGGCACCGCCACCGTCGCCGCTCACGGCAATGCGGATATGCCGGTGTGGGGTCCGCTGTTCCGCTCCATGGATGCCCATGATGGCGCGGTGAATCAGCGAATCTTCAACCTGGTGAAGCACCTGGAGACCCTGCAGCGAAAATAGCTGTTGATTTACTGAACGGTGTTCGGTACGCTGGGCGCAGCAGTATGGGTGTCCTGGAACGTCGTCAACGCGAAAAAGAAGCCGTCCGCTCCCAAATCCTGGCAGCCGCGACGGAACTGTTCGTCACGGAGGGCGTGCCGAACGTGTCGATGCGAAAGATCGCCGACAAGATCGAGTACGCCCCTTCCACCATCTACCTCTACTTCAAAGACAAAGAACAGATCCTGGACACCATCTGCGAAGAGGTCTTTTCGGAGCTGTGCGAGATCCTGACAGACATCTCGGCAAGGAAGCGTCCTCCGCTCCCCTCCCTGCGGGAAGGTCTCCGTGCCTATATCGACTTCGGCTTGCGCCACCCGCATCACTACCGCCTCACCTTCGGCCACATTCCGGCGGGCGGAGTGGAAGGCGTCCTGTCCCCGGGCGATACCGCCGGGCTGCGCTGCTATGACGTGCTCCGCCAGGAAGTGACGCGAGCCATGGATGCCGGCGCAATCCGCCGCCACGACATCGAGGTCCTCAGCCAGTCGATCTGGATGATGATCCACGGCGTCACCGATATGCTCATCTGCTCGCATGAGGTCAAAAACTTCCCCTGGGCAGACCTCGAGAGCGTCATCGAGACCGCTCTCGACGCCATCCTGAACGGCATCCGCGCGGATCGCCCCTAGCCCCTTTTCTCCTTCGCACCGAAATTTTCCCCTTGACGGAGCTGAGCAGTGTCCGTACAATGAACAGTGTTCAGTGATGAACGGTGTTCAGGAAATGACCTTGCGGTAATGGGAGAACGATATTCATGACTAAGCTCGCCTGGAAGAACCTCTTCCATGACCGGGTCCGCCTGGTGGTCACGCTGACCGGCATCGTCTTTGCGCTGGTGCTCATCGTCGTGCAGTTCGGCCTGTTCCTGGGCTTTTTGGAAACCAGCGCCAACATTGTGGCCCGCTCCGGCGCTGACCTTTGGATTACGGCTCCGGGTGTACCGCACGTGAACGGCGGGTCGGCGATTCCGGAGCGGCGCCGCTTTCAGGCGCTTGGGGTGCCGGGCGTGGCGCGGGTCGACCGATACTCGCTGTTCTTCTTGAACTGGAAGCTGCCGACCGGCGCGCAGGAGTCGGTTCAGGTCACGGGCTTTGATCTGGACGGCGCCATGGGCGGTCCGTGGGACCTGGTGGCAGGCTCCGTGGATGCCCTGCGTGCGGATGACACGGTGATCGTGGATCGCCACTACCTGCGGAAACTCGGCGTGGACGGGGTAGGGGACTCGGTCGAGATCATGGGCCGCCGCGCCCGGATCGTGGGCCTTACCAGCGGCATCCGCAGCTTCACCACGGCACCCTACATTTTCACCAGCTTCAAGAACGCGCAGAACTACATGAGCCTGCGGGAAGACGAGACGATCTACCTGCTGGTCCGTCTGGCGCCCGGCGCGGATGCGGAAACGGTACGCCGGGATCTTCGCGCGGCGCTATCCGGCGTCGACGTCCTGACCAACGACGAGATGTGGATGCGCACGCGCAACTACTGGGTCTTCTCGACGGGCGCGGGTGTCACCACGCTCATGGGCGCCGTGCTGGGGCTTGTTGTCGGCGTTGTCGTGGTCGCGCAGACGATTTACTCCGCGACGGTTGACCACATCCGCGAGTTCGGCACGCTGAAGGCCATGGGCGCGCGGAACAGCTACATCTACCGCGTGATTCTGGAGCAGGCCCTGCTCAGCGCAGTGATGGGCTACAGCATCGCCATCGCGATCGGCATGTTTGTCGCCGAGCAATCCAAGAGCGGCGACGCACTGATCAGCCTGCCGCCGGAGATGATTGCCGGCACTCTGGCGCTAGCCATCGTGATGTGCGTGATGGCGTCGGTCTTATCCATTCGCAAAGCAACCACCATCGATCCCGCGATGGTCTTCAAGGGCTAAAGGAGAACGGGCAATGAACGAAGCACTGATCCACTGCCGTGACGTGCGGAAGAGTTACGGGGCGGGCGATTCCGCGGTACACGCCCTGCGTGGGATCGACCTCGATGTCGACGGCGGCGAGATCCTCATGATGATGGGGCCGTCGGGCTCCGGCAAGACAACGATGCTGTCCATCATGGGGGCCATCTTGAAGGCCACCTCCGGCAGCGTGAAGCTGATGGGGCAGGAAGTGGTGGGGATGGCCGAGAGCCGGCTGCCGGACGTTCGCCTGAAGAACATCGGCTTCATCTTCCAAGGCTTCAACCTCTTTCCGGCGCTCACCGCGCGGGAGAACGTCGAAACGGCACTGACCTTGAAGGGCGTGTCGGGACGCGAATCTCGCCGCCGCGCCGCGGAACTGCTGGACATGGTCGGCCTCGGCGAGCGGATGCACCATCATCCGGCGGACCTGAGCGGCGGCCAGAAACAGCGCGTCGCGATCGCCCGCGCTCTGGCCGGAGACCCGCGCATCATTCTCGCCGACGAGCCCACCGCGGCGCTCGATTCGCAATCCGGCAAGACCGTCATGGAGATTCTCTCCACACTGGCCCGCGATCGCGGCCGTGCCGTCGTCATCGTGACCCATGATTCGCGCGTGCTGGACTACGGCACCCGCCGCATCCACATTGCTGACGGTCAACTTCTCGAAACGGAAATCCACGAAGGAGCTCATTCATGAAATCCCTGCTGCTGTTCATTGCTGCTGTTCTCGGCGGAGCCGCCTGGTTCGCCTTCCGGCCTCAGCCGCCGGCGGTAGTCAACGCGGCGGTCACCAAGCCCCCGCGCACCGGTCCCATCGTGGGCGCCGGACGCGTGGAACCCGCCAGTGAGGAGGTCAAAGTGGGCGCGGAGATGGACGGCAAGGTCAACTCCGTCAAGGTCGACGAAGGGCAGACTGTCCGCAAAGGCCAGGTGCTGGCAACCCTCAGCAATGCCGATTTCGCCGCCCGAATTGCGCTCGCCGATGCCGTCGTGCGGGAGCGCGAGGCGGACCTGGCGCGTGTTCGCAACGGCAACCGTCCGCAGGAGAAGCGCGAATCCACCGCACAGATTCGGGAGGCCGAAGCCGTGCTCGCCAACGCCGATGCGGAGCGCCGCCGCCGCCTAAGCCTACTCGATCGCGGCGCCATCTCCCGCACCGAGTTCGACTCCGCGGACCGCGAGTTTCAGGTCGCGCGCGCACGCCTGGACGCCGTTCGCGAGCGCGCCAACCTGATTGAGGAGGGCCCACGGGTGGAGGACCGTCTGCGGGCCGAAGCGGAATTAGCCCGTGCGCAGGCGCAAGCTGCCGAGGCGCGCGCCACGTTTGAGAAGACCATCATCCGCTCGCCGATCGACGGCATCGTCCTTCGCAAGAAAGTACGCGCCGGGGAGAGCGTCTCCGGCAAGGGAGACACTCCGGTCGTGACACTGGGCGACACGTCCAAGCTGCGCATCCGGGTCGACGTGGATGAGACCGACGTGGCGCGCGTCGCCGTCGGGCAGCCCGCCTACGTGACTGCCGCTTCTTACGGAGACCGGAAGTTCACGGGCAAGGTCATCCGCGTCGGCGAGATTCTCGGACGCAAGAACATTCGCACCGACGAGCCCACAGAGCGCGTGGACACCAAGATCCTGGAGACGCTCGTCGAACTCGACCCCGGCCAAACGCTGCCGATCGGGCTGCGTGTCGACGCCTATATCCAAGGAGCCAAGTAACCATGCGCTGCCGATTGCTTCTGTTACTGTTCGCCGCGATTGCGGCCCTGTTGCTCTCGCCGGCCACGGCCCAGGCGCAACCGCTTTCCCTGCGTGAGGCGGTGGACCGCGCGGCCAGCCAAAACCCGGACCTCGCCGTCGCCCGTCTTCGCATTCTGGAGAGCGAAGCGCAGGCCGGCGCCGTGCGCTCACGGTATCTGCCGCAACTGAACGGTACCGTCAGCCAGACCTACCAGACCGCCAACCTGCAGGGCATCGGGCTGATCTTCCCGGGGTTCCCTGACCGCATCGGACCGTTCCGGGTCTTCAACGCCCGGCCCGTCCTGACGCAGACGCTGTTCGATGGCGGCCTGATCGCTGAGCTTCGGCAGGCGCGCGAGGCCTTCCAGCAGAATCGGCACAATGTCGAGGCGGTGCGAGAAGCGACGCAGTGGAGCGTGGTCGAACTCTACCTGCAGGCTCTCCAGGCGCAGTCCCGGATTGCCGCTTCGCAGGCGCGGCTCAGCACGGCCCGCGCGGCCCTCGATCAGGCGCGGGAACGGCAGCAGGGCGGCGCGGCGTCCGCGCTCGACGTCGTTCGCGCGCAGCAGGAGATGGAAAACGAGGATGCCACCCGCATCCAGGCGGAGCGCGATCTTGACGTGCTGAAAGCGGCGCTGAAACGAACCATCGGCATCGAAGACTCGTTTGAACTGGCGGCGCTGCCGAACACCCCGCAGCCGTTGCCGCCCGTCTCGCCCGGCTTTGCCGCCGCACTCGACGCCCGGCCGGAACTGCTGGCTGAGAAATCGGCAGTTCGCCAGGCGGAACTCGGCGTGCAGCGCGCCAAGCGGGAGTACTGGCCGCAAGCCTCGTTCACGGGAGACTTCGGCGTGTTGGGGCAAAGCCCCACTCGCAGTCTCTCGACCTATTCGGTGGGCGCCACCGTGACATTTCCCATCTGGACGAGCGGCCGCATCGAGAAGGAGATCGCCGCCGCCCGCGCCCGGGAAAAGCAGGCCCGCGAATCGCTGCGCCGAGCGCAACTCGCCGTGCGCGAGGATGTGGAACGTGCCCGCATCGAGTGGCAATCCGCCGCCGATGCTCTGCAGGCCGCCCAACGCGCCACCGCCGCCGCTCGCGAGAGCCTGGAGTTGGCGCGCCTCCGCTTCGGTTCCGGACTTTCGACCAACCTCGACACCATCACCGCGCAAGGGCGTCTTGCGGAAGCGGAGGACTTTGAGATCCGTACCCGCTACGACGTGCTGCGCGCCCGTGCGCGTCATGCTCGCGCCCTCGGCGATGTGCGGCAGTTCTTTGAGACGCTGTAAGGGTGAAGCGCGCCGCGGTACTCGCCTTCTTCGTCCTGCCTCTCGCGGCGGACAGCCGGAACCAGGTCTTCTCGGACTTCTCGACGCCGCTCCCGCTTCCCGCCCGCAGCACGCTGGTGCTTGGCATCGTCGGCGGGTGGGAGCGGTGGGATGCTCCGCAGCGGGTCATCCGCCGCGTCGCACTCCGGATTCGCGAACGCAAACTGCCCGGCGTCTGGGTGGAAACCGTCGAGAATCACAAGATCCAACTCGCGCAGGAACTGCTGGTGAAGGCGTTTCCCGATCCGGCGCAGGCAGGGATCGTTTTGTATGGGCAAAGCCTGGGCGGGTCCGCCACAGTGCGTCTGGCGCGATGGCTGGGCGAGCGCGGCTACCCGGTCAAGCTCATGATCGCCATTGACAGCGTGGGCTATGGCGACCGGCTGGTGCCGCCCAATGTCGCCGCCGCGATGAACCTGTATCAGCGGGACAGTTGGCCGATCATCGGCGAGAATTCCATGCGGCCCGAAGATCCACTGCGCACCAGGATGCTCGACAACCGCCGCTTCCGCTATCGCGGCAAGACCATCGACCTGGAGAACGAACCCTGGATTCGCCGGGCCTTTCTGAAGGGGCACCTCAAGATGGAGTACGACCCGGAAGTCTGGGAGCTCGTCGAGCGCACGATCCTCGAAACCCTCCAACCCTGACTCAGAGTGGAAAGAGGGGGACCGGCGTCCCCCTTTCTCCCTTAGTTGCCCTCGGTCTCCGGATGGGTGGGCGGTGTGCCTCCCGCCCGCCGGATTTCGTTCACCAGGATGTTGGTGAACTCCGTGACAAACGGACGCCCGCGTGTCATCAGGTTCTCGCGCGTCATGTAGTTCAGCTCGATGTCCGGCGTCACTCCCAGATTCTCAATCACGGGAGCAGAGGGGAATCCCGGCGCGGACCCGTTCAATTCGCGGACGACGAGGCTATCCGTCACTGTGGCCCGGGACTCTGAGTATTCCATGACGTAATCGAGCCGCCGAGCCCGCCCGTGCGCATCCCCACAATCGGACCTCGCCGATTGTCCTGCAGCATCGCCGGGAAGATGTCGCCGAACGACACCGACATCTCATCCGCCAGCACGATCAGCGGCTTTTCGTAGGCGATCACGTTCCCGTTGCTGTCACGCGCCGGTGCGTTCCACTCCGTGGGCACAACGAACTGTTGACCCAGAGCCGGGCAGGCCGGGATCGGTCCGGTGAGCGCTCGATTCTGCCGCGCCGCCTCCTGAATCGTGCCGAGGTAAAACTCGAAGAGGGAGACCACCCAGCCCGGTGCATTCGTCAAGCGTGCCCGGCGAAGTTCCGTCTCAAAAAAGTTCAATAACTCCTGTGTGGGGCGAAGCTGCTCGCGAAACCCCGTAAAGGGTCGCGGAATGAGCCGCGCAGCATAGTCGATTCCGATGCACCCTCCGCCGGTGTTGCGGCTCACGTCCACCACCAGCCCGTCCGTGTTCGCGCGGAAGAATGCGATCTCCCCGTCCAACTCCCGCAGCACCGCCGAGACCGGCGCGGAAGGCGAAAAGTTGGGAATGCGCAAGTAGCCGATGCGGAAGCCATTGGCCGTGTAGGTTGCGGTGAAAAACGTATCCGCCGCGGACGATCCCCGGCGAATGGTGGCGCCCTCCGGCAGTGCGAAGTACGGCGCCCGTGCGCCCCAACCCAGGATGTAGTTCCGGTCCGTCGCTTCGCCGTTCTCCGTTTCAAACGGCAGGCGATAGACGCTCAGCTTGGATTCATCCAACGAGTAGTTCTGGAAGCGGCGAAGTGCAGCGAGCGGGGAATCCCCCTCCGGCGATTGAGACATCGTGCCGAATGGCGACGGAACGGGCGAGGTCGTCCGCAGCGGAAGGCCCGACTTCGTCCAACGCAGCGTGTAGGTCCCCAGAGTTCCATCCGCCAGCCGGATCTCCGCACTCGTCTCGTCCGGTATGTCGATGGCGCGCGGGACAATTTGCTGCGGCCGGATCGATAGAAAGAACGCCGCCCGTCGCCGTGACGAGGCAGGGTTGCCCCAACCTTCGAACCGCGCGATGTCGTCCATGATCCGTTGCACGGGCACCCCGTCCAGCGAGACTAGTTCGTCACCAACCTGGAACGGAAACGCCGTCGCCGGATACCGGGCCCGGGCAATGCCCTGGATCAGGACCTTACCGTCGTAGAGATCGGTGGACAACCCCAGCTCCGCAACGAAGTTCGAAGGTGTTGAGAAGAACGCATGCCCGTCCTGCAATCGCGTCACGTATTGGGACGCAATCTCGTAATACTCCAGATCGTCTTTCGCCGCGCGGACCCGCGGCAGCCAGCTCGCAAGGTCGAAAACATTCACGCCCAGGGCTTGGATTTTCCAATTGGCGGGTCCGTATCGCTTGGCGTACAGCGCCGCGAGCGTCCGAAAGTCATGCTCCCTTTGCTCGGGCGTCATCTGCGCAAACAGCGTCGCCGAAAGGGTAAGAAGGATGGCAATCCGCATGAGCGGAGCGTAACACGGCAAGGTGCATTTCGGCACACGTTCCGACGCAACCGCCTACATTTTCCGACGGAGGTAATCGACCGTTGTGCGCACTACGGAGTCGATATAAGTGCGCCCCCGCTGAAGTAAGTTATCGCTGGTTTGGGAATCGATGGCGACGTCCGGAATGACGCCCGTGTTTTCCAGAAAGGGCGAGGAAGGAAGACCGGGCGCGCTGTGGTTCGCACTCCGCACCGTGAGGCGGATTGTGGCGCTTGCCGAGGCTTCCGTGAACGGAGTGACATTTTCGAAGCTGCGCACGCCTCCGCCCAGGCCCGGCGTTCTCGTGCCCACGATCAAGGCCCGCTGATTGTCCTGCAGCATGGCGGCGAAGTGCTCTGCCTGCGAAAAGCTCAGGTCGTCGACAAGCACGACCACCGGCTTCGTGTACGCGACCGTGCGGCCGAGTGAGTCTGTCGCCGGATACTGTAGCTCGGTCGGCGCCACGATCCCAGGCACGGCAAACTGGTCGCACTCCGGCAGGGGACCCGTCAACGCCCGTACCCCTTGCGAGGCGCCGAGCAGGGAATCCACCAGAAAGTCATAAGTTCGAAGTACCCAGTCCGGAGCGCCCGACGCAGCTGCTTCCTCCCGCACTCCCCTCCAGACGTTCAATTCCGAGATACTCGGGAGAAACTGCGACTGGTAAGTGAGAAACGGCTGCGGAGTCAGGCGGGCCACATAATCGGCGGAGCACCATCCGCCCGGGTTTCGCGTGACGTCCAGGATTAACCCATCGGTGTTTTCCTGCAGGAATCGAATTTCTGCGTCGAACTCGCGAACCGCGCGCAACACCGGCTCATACAGCGGTTGATCGAAGGTCGGGATGCGGATGTAGCCCAGGCGATAGCCTTCCGCAACGAACGTTCCGCTGAATAGGTTGTCGCTTCCGATGCCGCGCCGGCGGACGAATCCTGCCGGCATGTCGAAGTACGGAGAGCGCCCGCCGACGTCCAGCAGGGCATTGGCGGGCAGTTCCGCGTCAAACTCGCGACGCACCGCCGGTGCATGCCGCAACGGCACCCGGGACGTGACGGCGTACTCGTGGCGCGCTCGCAGCGGCTCGGCCGCCGGCTCGGAATGCCGCGCGGCGTTGGGAAGACGCGACACAATCAGCGGATCGCCGAAGCGCCGCCAGGGCAGCGAGAACGTTTGCACCTCGCCGGTTTCCCGGCTTCGGATCACGGCAAGCGATACCTCGGGCGTTTCCGTTGCTCGCGGAATGACATCCTGGGACCGGAAGCCCAAAAACAGCGCACCCTGACGCAAGGTTGCCCGCCCGATACCGGCGCTATAGGTCTTGGTCAGTTCCGCGGCAAGTTCCAGCGCCGGCTTGCCATCCAGCGAGATCAACTCATCGCCGATGTCGAAATCGAACTCGTCGCCCGGAAAGCGCCATCGGCTCACTCCGGTCACCAACACCTTACCGTCGAAGATGTCGAACAGAACTCCCATCGTTGTGTAGAAGTTCGAGGGACTCAGGAAGACGGAGTGGCCATCCTTCAGCGACGCCACGTACTCGCCGCAGATCTCGTAAAACTCGAGGTCGTCTTTCGCCGCCCGAACGCGACGCAGCCACGGCTCCGTGTCGAAGATGTTGACGCCCAGCCCGACAATCTTCCAGTTCGCCGGGGCATAGTGACGCGCGTACAAGCCCGCCAGCGCCTGAAAATCGGTCACGCGCTGCTCCATTGTCAACTGCGCGTGCGCCGCAACGGCTGTAGCGAAAGCAATCGCCAGCCGCGTCGCGAATTGAAAATCAGGCCTTCTGATACCAGTTCCTTTCGGTGGCGCGATACCGCACGTCCAGTGGCGCGGCGACGGGACGCTTCTCCCGCCGGGATTCGAACAGGTACGACAGTATCCCCGTCGTCAACAGCGTCCGCTCTACCGGATAGGGTGCTTTTCCGGACACAAACATTTCTTCTATTAGCGTGACCAGCCCGTCGAAATGCGGCAGCGGACGCTCTGTCTTTTTGCCGAACACTGTCGCCAGCGTCCGGTCGGGCGTTCGCACCGCAACGCTCCAACTTCCGGACTTCAGCATCAACACCGTCGCCCGCAGACCGTCCCGATACTCCACCCGAAACAGCACCGGCTGGCGGGAGCGTGCCTCGGCAACGGTCAAGCCCTGCACTTCCAAGGCGCGCTCCACCAGCGGGGGGAAGGGAACTTCGGGATCACCCTCCACCATCTCGACGCGCGCCACCCCGGTTTCGCCTCCCCTTCGTCGCTCCACCACGCACTGTAGCGCCTCCAGCGTGTGGAATCCGTACGCGTCCAGATCGGCATAGCCCACCGCGGCCGCCTCTTCCAGCGGCGTGTCCAGTGCCAGGTCAACGTCCGGATCCCGCACCGTCACCGGAATTGACGAGCCCGCCAGCATGGGAAAGCCAAGCTTCTTCACCCGCGCATACATCGCCGCCGCTTTGTCCCAGGAGTAGCTCAAGTGCTTGTCAAAGAAAGTGGGCACACCGCGCCCATTTTTCTCATAGACGTCCAGGATTTCGGAAAACAGCTCAAAGCGCGGGTACAGCTTCTGGCCCAGCTCGTTCGTCGGGTAGTTGCCGTGCTCGCCGATAAACACCACGGCATCAACGCCCAGCTTGTCTCCCCCCAGCGTCAGCGCCTCGCGAATGGTGGGGTAGATCCGGTAGCCGTGCCGCGCCGCAAGATCACGGCTCATATCGGTCGCCGGAACCTGATGGGTGTACATCGAGACAATCTGCGTCCGGGGCGCGTGCCACTGATTGTTCGGCGAAGATCCGCCGAAGAGCCGCCCGCACACGACATCCGCATGCGAGTACCAGCGGTACTCCGTCACGATCGCCGCCACCCGGGGTCTTCGTGCCGGCGCCGCCGCCGCCGCTGCCGCGCTCAGGAACTCTCTTCGAAGCATGAGATTCTTGTACCGCACCTCGGCCGGCCATGAACGATCCGTTCCACTTGCAACGATTCCTGGACGCGCAAGCGCCCGTACTGGAACAGGTCCGCGCCGAACTGCACCGCGGCGAGAAGGAGACCCACTGGATGTGGTTCGTCTTTCCGCAACTGGCTGGCTTGGGCCGCAGTGACATGGCCAGGCGTTATGCGATCTCATCCCGCGCGGAAGCACAGGCCTACCTGGCGCATCCCATCCTCGGCCCACGGTTGATGAAATGCACACGCCTGGTGAACGCCGTCCAGGGCCGCTCTCTCGAAGCCATCTTCGGCCCGATCGATGCACTGAAGTTTCGGTCCTCGATGACGCTGTTCGCCGCCGTTGCGGCCGCCCCCTCCGTCTTCCACGACGCGCTGCAACAGTACTGCGGCGGGCAGCCGGACGCGGTCACCTTGGACCAGCTCGGCCAACCTCGATAGACTGGTTGCCCATGAAGCGCCGCAGTCTCCTGAAAGCCGCCGCCACCGCTCCCATGCTGACCGCCAATGCCGCACCAGCCCCCAAGCTCGACTACCTGAAGGAATTGGGCATCAAGCCCATCATCAATGCCGCCGGTTCGTACACGATGTTCACCGGCAGCCTGATGCGGCCAGAGGTCGTCACCGCCATCGAGTCGATGAGCCATCACTTCGTCCGCATCAATGAACTGCATGACGCCGTGGGCAAACGGATCGCCGCCATGGTGGGTGCACCGGCGGCCATGGTGAGTTCCGGCGCCGCCGGAGCCCTGACCTGCGGCATGGCGGGCGTTCTCACCGGCGAGGATCAGTCCAAGATTCTCCGCATCCCGGATCTGACGGGAATGAAGAGCGAAGTGATCGTGCAGAAGTCCCACCGCTTCCCCTACGACCACATGATTCGCAACTGCGGCGTCAAGCTCATCGAAGTCGAAACCCGCGCGCAACTGGAAGCGGCCATCAATGAACGCACGGCGATGCTGCTCTTCCTGAATAAGTCCGAACCCCTGGGCCACGTCAAGATGGACGAGTTTGTTCAAATCGGCAAGCGCGCCGGCATCCCCACCATGAACGACGCCGCCGCCGATGTGCCGCCCGTTGAGAATCTGCTCCGTCCCATCCGCTTGGGCTTCGACCTGGTCGCCGTGTCCGGAGGCAAGTGCATTCGCGGCCCGCAGAGCGCCGGCATCCTGTTTGGACGTGAGGATCTGATTCGCGCGGCGCGCCTGAATACACTCCCCTTTTCCGATTCCATCGCCCGCTCCTGCAAAGTGAACAAAGAAGAGATGGTCGGCATGATGGTCGCCCTCGATCTGTTTCTGAAGGAAGACCACGGCGCCCAGTACAAAGAGGCGGACCGCCGCATCGCGCTCATCCGGACCGCGATCACCAAAGTCGCTGGGGTCAAAGCCGAGCCGTTCCAGCCGCGCATCGCCAACCAGACGCCGCACCTCCGCGTCAGTTGGGATTCCCGCGTGGCCGTGACGCCCGACCAGGTCCGCGAGAAGCTGCGCGGCGGAGATCCGTCCATCGAACTGGTACCGGGCTCGGAAGTGGCCGGGACGCTCGAAATCTGCGCCTGGACTCTGCAGCCCGGAGAAGCCGAGACGCTCGCGCGGCGGATGGCCGCAATCCTCGGCGGAACTGCCTGAGCCGGCCGGGCGCCTACCGGCTGATCTGGGCGTAGCCGCCCGACCAATAGACCAGCGGCTCTCCGCTGAAGCACTCCAGTTGCAACACCTCGCCGATCAGAATGTCGTGATCACCGGCGGGAAGCACACGCACCAGCCGGCACTCCAGGTGCGCCACCGCCCCGTCCAGCAACGGAATTCCTTCCAGCCCGGGCCGCCACCCGATTCCCTCAAACCGGCCTTCCTGCTTGAACGCGAACGCCGACGAGACCTCGCGCTGATCCGCCGCCAGCACGTTCACCGCAAAGTGCAACGCCGAACGAAAAGCCGCCGCGACATTCGCTTCCCGGTCCAAGCAGAACAGAACCAGAGGCGGATGAAGGGATACAGATGTAAAGGAATTGACGGTGCAGCCGTGCGGTGCGCCGTCAAAGGCCGTCACGACACAGACACCGGTGGCGAACTGCCCGCAGGCTCGGCGATAGGTGTCAGGGGTGGGTACTGGCATCGAACTCGGCGGTACGGCCGCCTTGACAGTGTCGTAAGCCTAATCCTATCATGGGCTTTCAAGTAACGGAGGCTTTCTTTGATCAAGCTCGACATCATCAATGAGGTCGTCAACAAGACCGGCATCACCAAGACGAAAGCGGAGATGGCCGTCGAGACCGTCTTTGAGAGCATGAAGCGCGCCCTCGGCAACGGCGAGCGCATCGAACTGCGCGGCTTCGGAATCTTCAACGTCCGCCCGCGCAAAACCGGGATCGGCCGCAATCCCCGCACCGGTGCCGAGGTTGCCATTCCTCCGGGCCGTGCGGTGCGCTTTAAGCCGGGTAAGGAACTGCAGAGCCTCTAGTTGCCGCGCGCGGTTCGCCTTACGATCCATGCCGCGCTGCTGGCGCTCACGCTGCTGACCTCTTCAGCGGCGGGCGCGCGCCTGCTTGCCAACTTCCATGCCAACCGTCCCGCGTTCACCGTGACAGGGGACTTGCTGGAGTTTCTGTTTCCTTTTCTTGGTTCTGACGGACTTCTGGCCGGTTTGCCGTTCGCGCTTACCCTGGTCGGGATTCTGCTGGCCCATGAGCTCGGGCATTATCTGGCCTGCGTCCACTACCGCTTGGACGCTTCCCTGCCGTACTTTTTGCCGGCGCCCGGCTTTGTCGGCACCTTCGGCGCCTTCATCCGGATCCGGTCGGCCGTCTATTCGCGCCGCGTCCTGTTCGATGTCGGCATTGCCGGTCCGATTGCCGGCTTTGTCGTGCTGATTCCGGTGCTGCTCGTCGGCCTCGCGATGTCGAAGCAGTTGCCGGGCATCGCCCATCGCGGCGACATCGTCTTCGGCACGCCGCTGCTGCTGTCCTGGCTGGAGTCCGTCTACTTTCCCGGCGTCCCGCAGGCCGACATCTATCTCCATCCGATTGCGCGCGCCGCCTGGGTGGGACTGTTTGCCACGGCGCTGAACCTGCTCCCCATCGGGCAGTTGGACGGAGGACATCTCGTCTACGCGCTCGCCGGAGAGCGTCACCGCCTGCTGTCCACCATCGCCCTCGGCGCGCTGATTCCGCTCGGTTTCCTATACTGGCCTTGGTGGCTCTGGGCGGCTGGCTTATTCCTGTTCGGACGCCGCCACCCCTATATCTACGACCGGCAGCCGATCGGGTGGCTTCGCCGCTCCCTCGCCGCCGTTGCCGCCCTGCTGTTCCTGCTCAGCTTCATGCCTGCACCGGTGCACACCTAACCCCGGACCCCGCCCGATGAAGATCTCCGCCGCGATCATCGCCGAAAACGAACAGCGCAACATCGCCCGGGCGATCGAGAGCCTGCGCTGCTGCGACGAGATCGTCGTGGTCGATTCCGGCTCCACCGACCGTACCTGCGAAATCGCCGAGAACCTCGGCGCGCGCGTGGTCGAGGCCTCCTGGCGCGGCTATGCCGGACAGAAGAACTTCGCCCTCGAGCAGTGCCAGCATGACTGGGTCCTGTCCATCGACGCCGACGAGGCGTTGAGCGAGGCGCTGGAAGCCGAAATCTGGCAACTCAAAAAAACCGGCCCGCGCGCCGACGCCTACACCATGCCCCGCATGGCGCAGTACCTCGGCAAGTGGATCCTGCACGGCGGTTGGTATCCCGACCGCAAGGTGCGCCTCTTTGACCGCCGCAAGGCGAAGTGGGTGGGAGACTTCGTCCACGAAAGCGTCACCGTGGAAGGCACGGTTGAAGCCCTGGAAGGCAACCTGCTGCACTTCACCTGCGACTCGCTCACCGAGCATGTCAAGTCGATTGACCGCTACACGACGCTGGCCGCGCAGCAGATCATCGCCGCCAAAAAGCCGGTGACCTGGGCGCACCTGGTGATCGATCCCGCGTGGACGTTCTTCAGCACCTACTTTCTCAAGGCCGGCTTTCTCGATGGCTTTGAAGGCATCGTGATCGCCTACATGGCCGCCGTCTACAACTTCCTGAAGTACGCCAAGGCGCGCACCATGGGGCCGGACCGTTGAGGATTCTCCATCGGGATACCGGTCGAGCCCGGCAGGGCGGCCAGATCCAGATGCGGTGGCTGGTGGAAGGGCTGCGGCGTCGCGGCGTCGAATGCGGCGTCGAATCGCCGTTGTGGCGTGAACCGATCGAGCGCTGGGACCTCATCCACTGTCACGATGCCCGCTCCCACACCTTCGCCCGAAAGCCCTTCGTGGTCTCGCGCCGCGTCGCCTTTCCCGTCGGCCGCGACTGGCTGTCCCGATGGAAGTATGCTCGTGCGGAGGCCTATTTGGCGGTGTCGAACTTTGTCGCGGAAGAACTCCGTGCGGCGGGAGTGCCGTCCGGCAGGATTCACGTCGTGCCCGATGGCGTACCCGCGCGACCCCTGGCGGACCGCAGCGGCGGGCGCGTCCTGTCGCTGTCCAAGAGCGGCGTGGCCGTTCCCGGTACCCAAGCCGTTGCCGACATCGAACGGGATCTCGCGCACTGCGACGTGTTCGTCTACTGGAGCGACATGGAAGGGCTGGGCTCCGCCGCGCTGCTCGCCCAGGCTGCCGGAGTCCCGGTCGTCGCGCGCCGCGTCGGCGGACTGCCGGAAGCCGTGCGCCATGGCGTTCTGATTGATCGTCTGGAGGAGTTGCCCGGCGCCATTGCCGCCGCCCGTGAGATCGCCGTCGACGTGCCGGCGTTTCTCGCCACCTTCGGCCTGGATGCGATGACCGACCGGACCCTGGCCGTCTATCGAAAGGTGCTGCATGGTTGAGGCCTGGTTGGCCGGCACGTTTGGACTGCTGCTGGGCAGTTTCCTCAACGTTGCCATCTTCCGCCTGCCGCGCGACATGTCCGTCGCGTGGCCGCGGCGAAGCTTTTGCGGCAGCTGCAACACGCCCGTGGCGGCCTACGACAACCTTCCCGTCCTCAGCTGGCTGTTGCTCCGGGGACGCTGCCGGCGTTGCCGCGCGCCGATTCCGTGGCGGTATCCGCTGGTCGAACTGCTCACCGCGCTGGCGCTGTTTTTCGCCGTCGCGCAACTCGGCTGGACAATCGCCGCCGCCCGCGTGGCCGTCTTCAGTTGCCTGCTGCTGGTGCTCCTGTTTACCGACCTGGAGACGTTTCTGCTGCCCGACGAGATCACGCTCGGGGGAACGGTGGTGGGCTGGGTGTTCGCCATGGCAGCCCCCTGGCCGGCGGGCTTGGTGGCACTGCTGCTCCCGCAGGAGCGCCTGCCCGCGGGCGAGTCCCTGGCGGACAGCGTGATCGGGGGACTGTTTCCCGCCGCCGTGCTCTGGTCGATCGGCGCCCTTTATGCGCGGGTCCGCCATCGGGAAGGCCTCGGCTTCGGCGACGTCAAGATGCTGCTTCTGCTCGGCGCGTTTCTCGGTCTCGAAGGCGCGCTACTGACGATGATCGTGGCCAGCGTGACGGGCGCCCTGTTCGGACTCGCGCTGGTCGTCTTCCGGGGCAAGGATGCGGCGTTGACGGAACTCCCGTTCGGAACCTTCCTCGCCCTCGCCGGCTTGGCCGTGGCGCACGGTGGCAAGTGGCTGGCCGCATGGCTGCCCTGACGGCGGCGCTCTCAGTTCGGCGAGCAACCAAATGACATCCAGCAAAGCCTTTGCCACCAGGGCCTGAATCAGCCGGTACGGATATCCGTGTTTGCGGGATCTCCTCCATCGCTGCACGATCGGGCTCCACTCCAGATCCCTCTCCAGCCTGCGAAATAGGGCCAGGCTGGCCAGGTAAGCAAGACAACTCCAGCCGTAGCATCCGGCAACAAATCGCAAGGGGTGCCCGAAACCATTCCGGTCGCAACCGCGAAAAATGACACCAACCAGCCCATTGCCGCCGCAATCAACTCCGGTACTGCCTTCACAGCGCCCTCACGGCCCGTTCCACATCCAGAGCCAGCGCCGCGTAATCGTCGCCTGAAAGCACCATCGGCTTGCCGATCCGCACCAGCACCCGCCCCGGACGCGGAAACTTCCAGTCCGGATGCAATACGCGATTCGAGCCCCGAATCCGCAGCGGCACCACCGGGATGTTCAGCTTCGTCGCCATCATTGCCACGCCCGGAGCAAAGCGCAACACGCTGTCATCGCGCCCATGCACGCCCTCCGGAAACACCAGCGGCGAATAGCCATCCTCCACAACGGAGCCCAGGTTCCGCAGCGCCTCCCGAACCCCGGCCTCCCGCTGCGGAATCGGCACCGCGTTGAACATCAACAGCGACAGGTAGTAGTTCAGCGTGTTGGTGAACCAGTGCCCGCGGCTGTAACGCTCCGGATGGAAGTGCGCGTCGAAGAACTCCTTCCGCATCACCGGAGCCAGCCGGTGGCGCCACTTCCACGGCATCGCCAGAAACAGAATCGGCGTGTCGAAGAAGCCCTGATGGTTCGACGCGAACAGGACCGGTCCGTTTGCCGGCAGATTCTCGCGGCCTTCCACGCGCACCCACGCAAAGATCTGCGCCAGCCGCAGCACCCACAGGTTCAAATGCACCACGCGATGCCAGTGCGCCCACGCCTGACGGTTCCAGCGCGGGGCGGTGAAGGCGCGTTCCGGCGGGGCCGACGTGGCGAACCGGCGCAGCTCGCCGACGGTGCGCGCCTGTGCGAACGCCCCTTCATCGATGGTGACGCCCAGCTTCTGCTCCATCGCCACCAGAAGCTCCACCCGGTCGAGCGACGTCGGTGCCAGCGTCTCCAGCTCCGCGTCCTCGTCCAGACCCGCCATGGCGGCGACGGGTGCCTCCGCCCGGCCTTCGATCTCATCGCGGATAGCCCGCCGCTTCAGCTTGCGCGTGCCTTCCGTGCGCGGCAGCTCCGGATGCGGCCACACGCTGAAGGATCGGATCCGCTGCGCGTCGTTCAGCCGTCGATTGGCCTCCGCCACAATCCGCGCCGCCTCCGCCCCATCGCGCACCACCAGGACCGCGTGAACGGAATCGGTCCCCACCACCGCCGACTCCACCACGCCTTCCGCCGCGTTCAGAACAGACTCGATCTCCTCCGGGAAGACGTTGCGCCCATCGGGCAGCACGATCATCTCCTTCTTGCGGCCCTTCAGCCGCAGCTGGCCCTTCGCGTCCAGTTCCCCGATATCGCCTGTGTGCAGCCAGCCGTCGCCGAAGACCTCGCGCGTCGCTTCCGGATTGTTGAAGTAGCCCTGCGCCACGTTGCCGCCGCGCACCAGCACCTCGCCGTCTTCCGCGATGCGGATCTCCACGCCGCCGATCGGTTTCCCCACCGCGCCGCGCGCCGCGTGAAACGGATGATTCAGCGTCACAATCGGCGCCGCTTCCGTCAGTCCGTAGCCTTGCACCACGACAAAGCCCAGCCCGGACCAGAACTCCTCCACCGCCGGATCCAGCGCCGCCCCGCCCACCACAAAGCTCCAGAACTTGAGTCCGAACCGCCGGTGTGCGTCCCGATACCGCCACCACCGCCCCGCGGCCCCCGTGCCCTTCGGCGCTGCTTGTCGCGTCGCCGGAGAAACCGCCTCCAGGTGTCCGCGCAGGATCTCCAGGATGCGCGGCACGGCCACCAGCACGGAAATCCGCCGCGATCGGATCTGCCGCACGATGTCCGCCGGGCTCTGCGACCGCTGAAACACCACCACGCCCTCCAGCAGCGGTGGAATGAACAGCGCCATCGACTGCCCGAACATGTGCGACAGCGGCAGCAGATTCAAGAAACGCACCGGGTGAAACGGACGCTCCATCCATCGGTACTTCGCGATCTCGCGCGCGATCGGCGACAGGTTGGCCAGGATGTTGCGATGCGTGATGACGACGCCCTTCGGATCTGCCGTTGCGCCGGAGGTGAAGAGAATCTCCACGGGGGAGTCCGGCGTGACCGGCGTCACCGATGCGCTCGTCTCGCCCGTTTCGTCAAACGTGAGCGGCCACCCGGCAAATCCCGGAAGCGCGCTGTCCACAAGCGCGCCCGTCAGAACCAGCTTCACCTGCGCGGTTTGCGCCACCCGCAGGGCGAAGTCCGCCGCATGCTTTTCATCCAGCGGAACCACCACCGCTCCGCGCAGGATGCAGCCCCAGAATGCGGCCGCCCATGCGGCGGAATTCTCGCTCCACAGCAGGACGCGATCCCCGGCGGAGACTCCGGCCTGCGCCAGTTTCGAAGCCGCGCCACGCGCCGCCGCCACCAACTGCGCGTAACGAAAGCGCCGCGCGCGAAAGCCGTCGTCGTCAATCAGCCATTCGCCGCGGGCGCCCGCAAGCGTCTGTGCAAAGTAGTCTTGTAGGGTCTCGGGCGGGTTAGCCACGCAATTTCTTGATCGACGCAAGGCAGCGCTCCGCCGTTTCCAGCGGTGGGTACTTGCTGCCCTCCTGTTCGACCAGATAATGCTCGACGCCGCCGACGCGCTCCGCCGCCGCGAAGATCTTCGCCCAGGGCGCGTCGCCTTCGCCGAACAATGCCTCGTAGCCGACGCCCGGCTTGCGCGAGTACTCCTTGCAATGCACCGACGCGATTCGGCCCGGGTTCTTCTCGATCCAGGCCACCGGGTCCACGCCCACTTCGACGCAGGTCCCCACGTCCAACTGCAGCACCACGTCCTTCGGCGTGTTCGTCGCCAGCACTTCGATCGGCCGCTTGTCGTCGATCGGGCGAAACTCCAACTGATGGTTGTGGAAGCCCGGACGGATACCGGCCGGTTTCATCTTGTCATTCGCGGCGCTCAGTTGATCCGCCACCGCCTTCCAGCCATCCAGGTCCGCCACCTTGCCGGCGCTTGCCATGATGATGAACTTGCTGCCCAGAATCTGGTTCAGTTCGATCGCCTTCGCCACGCCGTCGCCCGTGAACGCGTTCCGCCCGTTGTGCGTCGACAGGCAGCGGATGCCCAGGTCATCCAGCAGCTTGCGCATGTCCTTGGCCTCCTGCGGAGTCCAGGCAAAGTACGGCGAGAAGAACTCCACGCCCTCGTAGCCCATCTTGGCCACCGCGCGCACGGTTCCTTGCGGATCCTTCTTCAAGTCGTCGCGGACCGAAAACAACTCCAGCCCGATCGGAATATGCTTTTTCGCACCGGGCGCCGTAGCGGCGGCGGCGAGAGTGCCCAACAGGCAACGGCGCGTGATCGCAGAGCGTCCCATAGCTGTGGGCGAATTTATCACAATGAAGCTGGAGGAGACACGACGATGAAACCCGTTGGATTGTCCGTTGTGGCCATGTGCGCGGTACTGCTGACCGGTTGTGCTCGATCGAACGAAGCCGTCGAGACCCAGAAGAAGCTCGACGAAATGCAGCGGCAACTCGCCGAAACCCAAAAGAAACTGCAAGACCAGCAGACCGCCTTGCAGGAGACGGCCAAGGTCACCACCGAGCAGGCGGAAGCCAAGGTGGAGCAGGCCAAGCGCGAGTTGGCGGCCGCCCGCAAGGGCGCCACGTCCCAGGTCGCGGCCGCGCAAAAGAAACTGGCGGAAGCCGAACAGTCCGCCCGCGAGACCCGCGCCGCCGTCGATGAAGCCCGCACGGAAGCGCGGAAGGCCAGCGCTGACGTCGCGGAAACGCGCGCCGAGGTGAAGAAGGCACTAGCCCCGCCGCCCACCTACACGCTCGATTCCGGCACGCCCATCACCGTCCGCACCACCTCCCGGATCTCGACCAAGAGCGCCGGCGAAGGCGAAACGTTCGACGCCACTCTGGAAGAACCCCTCGAGGCTGATGGCGTCATCCTGGCCCCGAAAGGCGCGCGCGTCGAAGGCACCATCGTGGATGCCGATGCCGGCGGACGCGTCAAGGGCAAAGCCTCGCTCACGGTCGGACTCCGCGCGCTCGTCCTCGATGACGGCCGCCGCATCCCCATCCGCACCTCCACCGATGTCCGCACCGCCCAAGGTTCCGCCAAGAAGGACGCCGTCAAGGTGGGCATCGCCTCCGGCATCGGCGCCGCCATCGGAGCCATCGCCGGCGGCGGCAAGGGCGCGGCAATCGGCGCAGGCGTCGGAGCGGGCGCCGGAACCGGCACCGTCCTGATGACTCGTGGCCAGGCCGCCGAAATCCCCGCCGAGACCGTCCTTCGCTTCACGCTTTCCTCGCCTGTCACCATTGAAGGCCGGCGGCGCTAGCTGCTACGGTCGAAGGAGATGCAAGAAGAACAGCACCAGCGCCGGACCGTCCGCGTCCGGCGCGTGGATGAAGTCGCCACCCTCGATGAACTGTTTCGGCACTGCCTGCCGGCCTTCGGCGGCGCCTACCTCCGCCGCCTCTACACGATTCTCGATACCGCCATCGGCGCCGGTTGTCCGCTCACGCTCGCCATCGCCGGACCCGTCACCGTCTCCGGACAGCATCAGGCGTGGCTCATTCCACTCCTTGAAACCGGATGGGTCGCCTACCTGTCCACTACCGACGCGGTCTGCTATCACGATGGCCATCGTTCCTTGACGGGCCGCCGCGATCCGGTCTTTGAAGTTCCGATCTTCGGCGACGACGGCGCACTGCGCGACGAGCGCACGATCCGCGTCACCGACATGGCCTTTGACGAGGACGTCCTGCTCGACCAGGACCGCTACCTCAGCGCCCTGCTGCAACTGCCCGAGTTCCAGAAGCGCATGACCGGCACCGAACTGCGCAATCGCCTCGGCGCGCACTATGCCGCCATGGAGCGCCGCAACGGCGTCGATCCGGGACTCCTCGCCACCTGCCACCGCCTCGCGATTCCTGTCTTCGTCGGCGCGCCTTCCGACGGCAGCGTGTTCCTGAATTCGATGAAGCTCTGGGCCATGCGCGAAGCGGGTCTCGTCGACGGCTATGGCTTCGATCTCGACCTTCATGCCGAGGTCTTTGAAGCCTGCGCCTACCACCGCTGGGGACTCTTTGAAAGCGACGCCAAATCACTGGCGACGCTGATTCTCGGCGGCGGCGTGCCGAAGAACTTCAATCTTCAGCCGGAGCCCGCGCTCGGCCAGATCCTCGGTCTCGAGAACGTCCGCGGCTATGAGTTCGACATCCAGATCGTCACCGCGCCCGTCACCGACGGCTCCCTCTCGTCCTGCCCGCCCGCCGAGGCCGTCACCTGGGGCAAGGTCGACAAGGACGTCTATCGCCAAACCACCGAGAGCATGCAGGCCGATTACTCGATGATCATGCCGTTCCTCGTGAAGAGCCTGCTCGACAAGCGGAAGGCCTTGGAAGCGCGCGCCGCGGAAGTCGGCCCGGATGCGCTGTTCAAGGAAGTGCCGGAGGCCCGCGGCTACCTGCGCCCGCGCGAAGGCTATCGGCTGTTTGACCAGCGCGACGGCTTGGTCAGCGCCCTGCGCGATGCGGTGCGCGCCAACCGGCAGTGGCTGGCCGACAGCATCACCTACCCGCTCTCCTAGCTCGTTACAGCTTTGCAATCACCCGGTTGGTGATCTCGTCGGTCCCGAGATCACCGCCCAGGTCCGGTGTGCGATTGCGCTCGTCGCTCAACGTCACCGCCACCGCCTTGCGGATGCGCTCGCCAAGCTGCGGAAGCCCAAGCCAGTCCAGCATCATCGCCGCCGACAGAATGGTCGCGATCGGGTTCGCGATGCCTTTGCCCGCAATCGTCGGCGCCGTCCCGTGCGAAGGCTGAAACACAGCGTGATGGTCGCCGATATCGGCACTCGGCGCCATGCCCATCCCGCCCACCAGCCCCGCTGCCAGGTCGCTGAGAATGTCGGCGAACATGTTCTCGCTCACCAGAACATCGAAGTGCTTCGGATGCTCGATAAAGAACAGCGCCGCCGCATCGACGTAGATCCGGTCCGCCCTCGCGATGCCGAACTCCTTCGCGTGCAGGTCGTCAAAGATCCGGCGAAAGTACGCCATCGACGGAAGGACGTTCGCCTTGTCCACCAGCGTGACGAAGTTGCGCCGCTTCGCCGCCCAACGGAACGCCGCGCGAATGATGCGCTCTGCTCCGTGACGCGTGATGCGCAGCGTGTCCTCCACCTGATCGGCGTCCGCCGAATACTGCTTCCGGCGCGATGCGAACAACCCCTCGCAGTTCTCGCGAAACAGCACGAAGTCGATCTCGCCCGCGCGTACTCCCTTCAGTGGGCAGTGGCTCTCGTGATACAGATACACGGGCCGCACGCCGGCATACAGGTCCAGGATCTCGCGCAGATCGATCTGCGGCACCATCTCCGTGCCGTCCGGCCATCGCACGTTCGGCAGACCCATGGCGCCCAGCAGGATCGCGTCCGCCTCCCGGCACGCGGCCACCGTCGCCTCCGGCAGCGGATCACCGTTGCGCAGGTACTCGGTCGCGCCACAGGGCAGCTCCGTTGCTTCAAACAAGCGAGCCCCCTGCTGTCTCTCCACCGCTTCAAGAACACGCAACGCGGCGTGGGTCACCTCCGGGCCAATGCCGTCGCCAGGAAGCACAACGATTCGTTTTGGGGTCACGGGAAGCCCGATTATATGACGGCTATGCGTCGGCCGCGCGCCACGCAAGCGCCACCAGTTTCACGGCGATGTTGGTCTTCTTCGGCCGCACCACCACCGCTTCCAACTCCTCTGCCGAAGGATCGAAGCGTTCGGCCAGTGCCTCCGTGTCGGCCTGAAACTGCGCCTGCAGTTCGGCGATCTGCGCATCGACGGCTTCCACGGTTTCCTCCGCGCGCCCGATGTCGCTCCGCTGCTGCATCGCCCGGCCCACACCCCGCGCCGCCGATGTCGCACGCCCGATATTGCTGGCCGACAGCGTCTTCTTGCCGAGAAACGCGCCCAGGATCGCGCCGCCGATGTTCAGTACCGACTGCATCGTCTCCTGCTGCGCCTGCTGCCGTTCCTTCTCGACGTTCTGCACAGCGCGCCGCTTGCGCTCCTCCAGTTGCGCCAGCTTCGGCGCATACTTCGCCCGCAACTTCTCGACCGCCGCGTCGCGCTCCTCACGCGACCCTTGCGTCAGCCGCAGCCGGAAATCGCGCTCCGTCTCGCCCGCTCGCGACGTCAGCTTCGTCGAGGGGCTCCGCCACAGTTCGATCGCTTGCGTACGGAAAATCCACGTCGCGAAGTCCTTGCCCCAAGCCGCATAGTTCTTCGGCTGCGCCGCAAAGCCCGGCAGCTCCAGAAACTCCGCGCCCTCCTCCGCGGCGGTCTCCAGGTCCTCCATCGCTTCTTCCAACTCCATCGCGAACGCCCACTCCACCGGTGTCGCCGCCGTGCCGAACCGCGTCACGTAACGCAGCGCGCGTGCTTCGTCAATGCCGCGCTTGTCGTCGAGAAAGTGCACCTCCGCCACGCCCAGCACGTGCGGCGCATAGCGTGCCTGTGCCGCACCCCGAACCGGAATGAAGTACTGCGCGATCCCCGGCGGAAGCACCGGTGCCGCTGCCGCAGCCCCCGGCTTTCCCGTTGCCGCCCGCGTGCGCTCCCGGTCTTTCATCAGTTGCCGGATCTGCTCCCGCGTCAGCGGACCGCGCAGATACGACAGGCACCAGCGCGTCTCAAACAATACGGGCTCATCCTCGTGCACGTTGTTCATCAGGAACACGCGATTGCCCAGCCCCGCCAAGGTCTGCTCCATCGCCTGACGGTCAAACCGGCCTCCCGCCGATGCCGCCGCGCCCTCCAGCCCTTCCAGCACGCGCATCTTGTCCCGCTCTGTCTGCAGGCGCCCGATAAACCACGTCCCCGTGTTGCCCAGCCCCTTGTAGTCCAGATCCACCGGATTCTGCGTCGCCAGCACAACGCCCAGCCCGAACGCGCGCGCCTGCTTCAGCAACGTCAACAGCGGCTTCTTCGACGGCGGATTCTCCGTCGGCGGAAAGTAGCCGAAAATCTCGTCCATGTACAGCAGCGCCCGCAGCGACGTCGTGCCGGACTGTGCGCGCACCCACGACAGCACCTGATTCAGCAGCAGCGAAACGAAGAACATCCGCTCGGAGTCCGACAGGTGCGCGATCGAAAAGATGGCAATGCGCGGTTTGCCCTTCGCCGTGTACAGAAGATCGGCAACCGAAAGCGGCTCGCCTTCCATCCATGCCGCAAAGCCTGGCGACGCCGCGACGTTGTTCAGGGCCATCGCCAGCGCGAACCGCTCCTTCGCCGGATAGAACGATTCCAGGTCCATCACGCCCACCTTCGTCAGCGGCGGAGCCTGTATCTGCGCAATCAGCGATCCCAAATCGAGGTCGCGTGCCTGCCGCCATGCCGCATCGAGCAGCGCCGAAATCAGAACATGCTCGCGCGACTGCAGCGGATCGGCCTCCAGGCCCGCCAGTCCCAGCAGGGAACTCGCCGCCGTCGCCACACGGTCTCGCAGCGCCTCCGTGTCCTCACGCACCGCCTCTGCCGGCGCCGCAAACGAACTCATCACCGAAACCGGCAGCCCCGCGTTCGATCCCGGCGTGTAGATGGCGAAATCCGCCGCATCGCGCAATCGCTGAATCCGCTCCGGGCCCTGATCCCACTTCGCCAGCCCGTCCCGCCACAACTGCGCCTGTTGGGCCGCGAACTCCTCCGCCGACACTCCCCGATTGCGCGCCTCGTCGGCATTCACCCATGGCGCGAAGTCTTCCGCCGCCAGATTCGGAAACGTCAGCAGCAGGTTGGCGATGTCGCCCTTCGGATCGATCACGATCGCCGGAATGCCGTCGATCGCCGCCTCCTCCAGCAGCGACAGGCAAAGTCCCGTCTTGCCGCTGCCCGTCATGCCCACGCAGACCGCGTGTGTCGTCAGATCCTTCGCGTCGTACAGCAGCGGTGCCCCCGAGCCCTTCCGGCGCCCCAGATAAAACACACCCAACTTCTCGTAATCGGCGACAGGCATGAACGATATTCTACGGTTGATGCGCGCATACGAGATTCAGGAGTTCGGGCTCGACAAACTCGCCCTGGTGGAACAGCCGGAACCGCAACCCGCCCCCGGCGAAGCCCTTGTCCGCATGAAGGCATGGTCGATCAA
>CAYNDS010000030.1:0-14581 GCA_964395885.1 uncultured Solibacteraceae bacterium
CGGCCAGCTCCGGAAGGCTGGAATCCGCTCGGGACCAGTTCTGCGCCAGACGGCGGTACAGCCCCTGCGCGGTGGCGGCGTCATTCAGACGGGCGGCGGCACGAGCAGCGCCCAACAGGCTTCGAGACCGATTCGGTTGCCGCTCCAAGGCGCGGGCAAACTGCCGGGCGGCATCCGCAGGCCTGCCGGCTTCCAGGAGAATCTCGCCAAAGAGCTCGTGCGACGGCTTCAAAATCAAAGGCGGACCATCCGGAGCGCCGTCGGTCTCCTCCAGTTGTGTCGCCTTCGCCATCAGCGGGAGAGCCTCCTCGAACCTGCCGGCACGCGCCGCCGCACGGGCGCGGATCATCAGCGCCTGCGCCTCGGCAAACGCCGCACCGACACGATTCTGGCGCTGCTCCATGATCGCCTTCACTTGCGCCAACTGATCGAGGTGCGGCGCGATGTCACCACCCTGAAGCGCCGCGGCCAGACCCCGCACAAGCGCCGCCGAGGCCCGGTCGTTCGGCGGGGGAGCGTGGACATGCTCGCTGCCGGCAGAGCGCCGCACCGTGACCGGATCGTCGAAGACGGTCGTGGCGCGGTCCCAGGCGCCAGTTTCCAGCACCAGCATCGCGCCGAGATCCGCCCAATAGCGGTAGACCTCGCCCGCGCCCTGCGCCTCGATCAGGTCCCGGCGCTTGGCATCGTAGATCTTCCAGGCTTCCGCGAATCGTCCCTGCTGCAGGTAGCCGTAGGCCAGCCAGTACTGGCTGTGGTAATCGCGCTTGTCGTAGTCGAGTTTCCGGCTGGTCTGCCACTTGACACTGGCCGCCCAGGACGCCTCGTTGGAAGCCACTTCCTCCGGCCACATTCCCAGTTGGAGGAAAATGTGCGACGGCATGTGCTTGGCATGGTGAGCTTCCGGGGCAATCTGCGCATAGCGGCGCGCCGCGGGCAAGGCCAGGATGGCGTGCTGCGGATCGTCGAAGGCATGAATGATGTAGTGCGCGGCACCCGGATGGTTGGGGTTGCGGGCATACAGGTCCAGCACGATGGCGCCGGCCTTCATCTGGCGAACGTAGCCCGGGTCGCCCTTGCGTGTCTGTCCCAACAGCGACAGAGCGTAGAACGCCGCCGCTTCGTGGTCATCCGGATAGTCGGCGGACAACTTCTCCATCGCGCGGGTATAGGCGATCTCCCGTTCCAGTTTGGTGCCTTTGCCGAACAACGTGCGGACCGCGGCAATGTAGCCCCGCTCCCGCGGCGTCAGTTTGTCCTCATTGCCGATCTTGGCGAGGGCAGCATTGGCCTCTTCCGGCCAAACCCGCATCCAAAGCGAGTGGTTGTAGGTCATCGCCTCGCCCCAATAACCCATGGCGAAGTCCGGGGCGGCTGCCGTGCAGCGCTGAAACTGCTCGCGAGCCTCTTCGAACCAGAAGCTGTGGAGCGCGGCCACGCCACGCTCAAAGCACTTTCGGGATTCCGCCGAACCGGTGACAGGGAAACTCACATCGCCGAGCTTGGAATCGGCGAGCAAAGAAACGGCGAAGAGCCACGGCAGATACCGCATAGCCGCTGAGTGTATCGCACGATCAGATGGCCACGCGCAGACGTTCGGCCGCCTGCTCCGGAGTGATGTCTCGTTGGGGGTTGCCGAGCATCTCGAACCCGACGAGGAATTTGCGCACCGTCGCGGACCGCAACAGCGGCGGGTAAAAGTGGGCGTGTAACTGAAACGGCTCGTCTTGCGCGATCTGGTGAAAACCCATGCTGTAGGGAAATGGCGCGTCGAACAGGGCATCATAGCGGGCGGTAAGTTCGCGCAGAAGTGCTGCCAGATGCGTTCGTTCCTCGGCGGACAGCGAGGCGAGGTTGCGATGCGGACGGCGCGGCAGCACCAGGGTCTCGAACGGCCAGACAGCCCAGAACGGCACGACGGCCAGGAACGCCTCATTCTGAACGACGACGCGCGTGCCAAGACGGGTTTCCTCCTCCGCGTAGCGCAGCAAAAGTCCCGGATCTTCTCGAAACGCCTCTGCCTCGCGTACCAGTTCGTCGGTCCGGTGTTCGGTCGCCCACACCTGTCCGTGCGGATGGGGGTTGCTGGCGCCCATCATCGCGCCGCGGTTCTCGAAAATCTGGACGGCGGAGAGGAACGGCATCGCGCTCAGGTCCTGGAATTGCCGGACCCATTCCTCGACCACTGCCTCGACACTCGGTTGGTCCATTTGGCTCAGCGTGAGGCTGTGATCGGGCGAAAAGCAGATCACCCGGCAGATGCCCCTTTCCGATTGCAGGCGGAAGAGCCCGTCGCGGTGAGAGAAAGTGGGCGCGTCGGCAAGCAGTGCCGCGAAATCGTTTTCGAAGACGAAGGTCTGTGCATACGGCGGATTGCGTTGTCCGCCCGCCCGCACATTGCCGGGACAGAGATAGCAGGACGGATCGTAGCGCGGTGCTTGGGTGGGAAGCGACGATTCCACCTGCCCTTGCCAGGGCCGCTTGGTTCGGTGTGGAGACACCAGCACCCACTCCCGCTTCAGCGGATTCCAGCGCCGGTGCGGATAGTCGGCGAACTGGGCCAACACTTCTGCCGGGATCATGCGAAGGCCCCGTCGGAGGCCTCAGTCAGATACGTCTCGCAGGGGATGCCCGTGATCTGTTCATAGCGGAACGCCAAGCGAGAGGCAAACTGGGCCGCCAGCCGGGCCTCCACCAGGTTGACGGTGCAGCCGCCGAAGCCCCCGCCCGTCATCCGGGCGCCAATCAGACCATCCTGCTCCTGCGCGGCACCGACCATTGCGTCCAATTCCGGGCAACTGGCTTCGAAATCGTCGCGAATACTGCGATGCGCTTCGTCCATCAACTGGCCGACACGCCGGGCATCCCCGGCGGCAAACGCCTGGCACAGGGCGTCGACGCGGGCATTCTCTGAGATCACATGGCGGCAGCGCCGGTAGACAACGTCGGGCATCGCAGCACGCTGGGCCTCCAACTCCGCCAAAGTCGCGTCGCGCAGCCCCTTGCCGAGGACCTGCATACCCGCCTCACACTCGGCGCGGCGCACGTTGTATTCGCCCCCCGCGTGCTCGTGCTTCACGCCGGTATTGGCAATGACAATCGACCAGTTCTCCGGGATGGGTGCATACGAATACGCAAGGGAGCGGCAATCGATGCGGACGGCGTGGTGGCGCTTGCCCAGGCAGGAGGCGAACTGATCCATGATGCCGCTTTTGGTGCCGACGAAGTGGTTTTCGGCGCGCTGGCAGATCTCGGCCAATTGGACCGGATCACAGCTCAGCCCGGCCACGCCGAGCAGCGCGCGACCGGTGGCAACCTCCAGGGCAGCCGAGGAACTCAAGCCCGCACCCAAGGGAACATCGCTCCGAATCTGCAGGCGCGCGCCCCGCAGTGCGAAACCGGCACGCGTCAACTCGACCGCCACTCCGCGCGGGTAGTCTGTCCAATCACCGCGCGGGAGTGGCTCGGGGTCGGCCAACTCGAACTCGCCGACGGCCGGAAAGTCGGCCGAGGCGACGATCAGCCTGCCGCCGTCCAAGGGTTCGGCGTCGACGGTTGTCGAGAAGTGGATGGCGGCGGGGAAGACGAGTCCGCCGGTGTAGTCGGTATGTTCACCGATGAGGTTGACGCGGCCAGGAGCCCGAAAGGAGAGCATTCTTCAGCAGGCCGCGTGCAAGTGCGCGGCCATTGCTATGCTAACCGAGGCGCATCGCGCTGCCTGCTTCCGTGTTTGTTCAACCATCCCCCCAGTGGCTGCTGCGCCATCTTCCCCTGCTGAAAAATGGCCCCTTGCAGTTTTTTCATTCCGCGTTTGAAACGCACGGCGAGTACGTCCTGCTGCCGCTCGGACGCACGAAGTTTCACATCGTTCACGACGGCGACCTGCTGTACGACATCCTGGTCACGCAGGGACGCCGGTTCGAGAAGTTCCCGCGCATCCCGGCCGATCATGGGCTGTTCGGTAACGGTCTGCTGACCAGCGAGGAACCGCTGCACATGAAGCAGCGGCGCCTGATGCAACCGCACTTTCACCGAGAGCAGATCCTGGGCTACGGGCGGATCATGACCGATTGCGCGCAGCGCATGGTGGAGCCATACCGTGACGGTGAGGTCAGAGACCTGGCACAGGACCTGAACCGAGCCGCGCTCGATATCGTGTCCCGCAGCCTGTTTGGGGCCGATACCCAACAGGAGGCTGATCTGATTGGCCACGAGTTGGAGGTGGTTCTGCAAATGCTGAACCGGCTGGTGCTGCCCGGTGGGGCTTTGCGAATGTGGCTTCCGTTGCCGTCGACGATACGCTACCGGCTGGCATTGCGGCGGTTGGACGCCGTCGTGCGGCGGCTGATTGCACAACCGGATCGCACGGACCTTTTGTCGGCCCTCGCCGGGGCGCGGGATGAGGAAACGGGCCTGGCCATGTCGCCGCAGCAGTTGCGCGACGAAGCCGTGACCCTGCTCGTCGCCGGTCATGAGACCACCGCCAACGCACTGGCGTGGTGTGTCTATTTGTTGTCGCAATCACCGGATATCCGGGCGCGTCTGCAGGCAGAGATCGAGTCGGTAACGGGCGGCGGCTCCGTCAAGGCGGAGCACTACCCGCAGTTGGTCTACACCGAGAGTGTCCTGCGGGAATCCATGCGGCTGTTTCCCTCGGTGTGGATTGTCGGGCGGCGGGCGCTGGAGGACTACCAATTCCGGGACATACGGGTTCCCGCCGGCGCCGTCTTCGTCACGTGCCTCTACAGCCTGCACCGGAATCCGCGGTTCTGGCCCGAGCCCGACCGCTTTGACCCGGATCGCTGGCAGCAGGAAAAGAAGGGCCGGAACGCCTACTTCCCCTTTGGCGCGGGTAGCCGCATGTGTCTGGGCGAGCGCTTTGCGTGGATGGAAGGAGTGCTGTTGCTGGCGGCCTTGTATCAAAACTGGAACCTGGACCTGGAACCAGGCCAGACGGTCGATCCTCTCGGACTACTGACGTTGCGGCCCCGCTTCGGATTGCGGATGCGGATCGCCCGACGTCAGTAAATCGACCACAGACCCCGCGTGGCAATCTCCACGCAATGGCCGTCCGGGTCCCGAAAATAGAGGCTGGTTCCGCCGCGTGGCGCACGCACTTCACTCTCGATCGCGACGCCGAGGTCGTTCAGTCGGGCTCGCCATAGTTCGAGCTGGGACGCGTCGATGGCAAAGGCGAGATGGAGTGCCCCCGCGCCACCATGGTCTGGAATGCGTCCACCTGGCGTATCCATCGGCACACCCATCGCCTCTCGCCGGAACAGGAGTAACACCTGCCGATCCGCGACACTCAGCGCGATGAGCCGGTGATCGTTCAGGATTTCGGGAAACCCAAACACCCTTGCATACCACTGCGAAGACCGCTCTGGATCGTCCACGTAAAGAGCCGTTTCCAGTACGCCGTCAACCGTCATAGATTCGTTTGCTCCCCGAGCGGAACCGCGTCCTCTGGACGGTAGTAGAGCTTCGCACACTCTTCGGCGAGGACGCCGCCCACAATCTCGATATCCTCCCGAAAAGCATCGCGCACCAGATCAGCGGTATTGAAGTGGCGGGTATCGAAGTACATCGAGTGCACGTCGTCACGGGCTGCGCCGTAAACGATCCGCGACACCTTCGCCCAGATGCAAGCCACCGTGCACATACTACAGGGCTGCAGCGTGCAATAGACGGTCGTGCCGCGAAGATCGATCGTTTGCAACTTCTGCCCTAGCCGGCGCAAGGTCACGATCTCGGCGTGCGCCGTGGGATCACACGACATCTCCGCTTCGTTGTGACCTTCTGCCACTACAACCCCGTCGCGCACAATCACGCAACCCACCTCGCCCGCGCCCGGAGTGCGGTCGCCGAGGTGCGCCTGTTGAAGGGCAAGCCGCATAAAGTCCCGATCGGTCACCACCGATGCTCTGGGGCAATTCTTCGGCCAGCGGCGCAGGTGAGACTTCGCACTCCTGACGCCGCGCTGCGGCAAGGCTCGTGCTGCCGGAGGCTGCTACGGAAGGGAAGGGAGTCTTATGGTTGTGAAGTATTGGTGCGGGGTTGCCCTGCTTGCGGCTGCCCCATTGATTGCACAGGTGGAGACGGGGCAGCTTACAGGAATTGTTCGGGATCCGTCTGGCGCCGTGGTAGTAAACGCGACGGTGAGCCTGGTCCGGCAGGGGACCGAGGTGAGCCGCAGCGCACAGACGAACGAGGAGGGAATTTACCTCTTCACGAACGTTCTTCCATCCGACTACCAGGTCCGCGTGGCGGCGGCGAACTTCTCGACGAAGCAGTTGAGAGTTTCCGTGGCACCGGGTCAGCGAGTCGGACTGGACGTCGAGTTGGAGGTAGGCACGGCGGAGACCGTGGTTCAGGTGACCGAGAATGTGGGTCAGGTCAACACCGTCTCCGAAACGGTCGGTGGCGTGATTGGAACCCGCGAGATTGTGGACCTGCCGTCTCTGACACGCAACCCCTATGACTTCGTGGGAACCCTGGGCAACGTCAGCCCGAATGATCCTTCCGGGCGCGGCGCCGGTTTTGCGATCAACGGCTTGCGCTCCGCCGGGACGAACGTTCTGCTGGACGGCGGTGCGAACAACGATGAGTTCACGGGTTCGACGGGGCAGAACATCCCGCTGGACTCCGTACAGGAATACTCGGTGGCGACAACGAACTTCACCGCGGAAGTCGGCAGGGCCACTGCCGGCGTCGTGAACCTCGTCACAAAGACCGGCACCAACGACTTTCGCGGCAGCGTCTATTGGTTCAATCGCGTTTCCGCCCTGGGTTCGAACGACTTCAACAACAATGCCAACGGCATCCGCCGCCCCGTGTACACGCGCAATCAGCCGGGATATTCCATCGGCGGACCGATTGTGAAAAACAAGCTTTACTTCTTCCAGAGCTCGGAATGGATTCGGGTGCGGAGCCAAGCAAGTACTCTGGCTTGGATTCCGTCGCCACAGCTCGTGGGAGCCTCGGCACCGGAGACTCGCCAGTTTTTCCAAACCTTTGGTACGCCGCGTTCCAATCTGCAGACGCTGGAAACGTTGAGCCGCGGACAACTGAGTGCGCGCGGCTTCGACCCTTGTCGCGGAGGGGCGGCGGGAGGCGCCTGCAGCACAATTGATCCCAATCTGCCCCTGTTTTCCCGCGTACAGTACAACGTGCCGGCGAACTCGGGCGGAGGCGACCCGCAGAACACCTACTTTCAGGTAGCGCGCATCGATTACAACCTCAGTGAGCGTACCCAGATCTTTGGACGCTATGCACTGGAGCGCGTGGACCTGTTTGCGGGAACAATTGCCAACAGCCCCTACTCGGGCTTCGATACCGGCCAGGCGAACCAAAACAACTCTATCCTTGTCTCGGCCATTCATACGTTCTCACCGACGCTGGTGTCGCAAAGCAAAGCGGTCTATAACCGGCTGACCAACACGCAGCCGCTGGGAGAGCGCCCCGCTACGCCGACACTCTACTTTGGCAATCAGTCGGCGCCGTCGATACTGGGTGTGCAGGTGGGCGCGCCCGGATATCTTCCGTTCAACCCGGGAAGTGCCATTCCGTTTGGCGGGCCGCAGAACTTCATTCAGCTCTACCAGGATCTGAACTGGACGCGCGGCAAACACAATTTCCGCTTTGGCGGCAGCTACAACTACCTGCAGGACAATCGCACTTTCGGAGCCTATCTGAACTCAGTGGTCTCGCTGGGAACCAATTTCGGACAGGCGATGGATAACCTGCTGCAAGGTCAGGCGCGCGGCTTCAACGGCGCGATCAACCCGCAAGGTAAGTTTCCGTGCGTGGGCTCCGCAACACCGGCGTGCACGGTGACGCTGCCTGTCGGCTCGCCCAGCTTTAGCCGCAGCTTCCGCTATCACGAGTTTGCTCTTTACGGACAGGACACGTGGCGGCTGACGGGCCGTCTGACTCTGAACCTAGGCCTTCGCTACGAGTATTTCGGCACCCAACGGAACAACCGGTCGGAACTCGATTCGAACTTCTACCTGGGAGATGGCGGCACCTTCCAGGAGCGCATCCGCAACGGACAGGTCCTGCTGGCCGACCAGTCTCCGCAAGGTGGGCTGTGGCGTCCGCAGCGTTGGAACTTTGCCCCGCGGCTCGGCTTTGCCTATGACCTCACCGGAGACGGACGAGGCGCGCTGCGAGGCGGCTACGGCATTGGCTACGAACGCAATTTCGGCAACGTCACCTTCAACGTCATCCAGAACCCGCCAAACTACGCGGTGCTGGGCTTGGTGGCCGGCGTGGACGTTCCTCGGATTCCCATCTCGACCGGTCTGGCGGGTCCGCTGGCGGGAAGTTCCGGAAGCCGGAGTTTGCCGCCTGTGACCCTACGCGCTGTGGATCCGGACATCCGCCCGGCGTATGCGCAGTTCTGGAACCTGTCAATCGAGCGGCAAGTCGTGCCCGGCTGGATCGCGGCAGCGGAATACGTCGGGTCCAAGGGCAGTCGGCTGTACTCGATTTCGAACATCAATGCTCCTGGCGGCGGCAATGTCTATCTTCGCGACGCTTGCACGCAGGGCGATCCGTTCTCCTGCAACGCGCGGTTGAACCGCCAGTACGGAAACATCAACTGGCGCGGCAACGACGCGGAGTCCATCTACCACGGGCTGAACCTCAGCAACACGTTCCGGAACATCGCCCAGACAGGAGTGAACATGCGCGTGAACTATACGTGGTCACACGCGATTGACACTCTGAGCGATGTGTTCAGTTCGGCGGGCGTGCCTTCGGCCGGGTCGACGGTCAGCGCCCTGTTGGGACAGTCCGGCAATGGCGTCAACCTGGGCTTCCTCGATCCGTTCAATCCCAGGATCGATCGCGGCAACGCGGATTTCGATGTCCGCCATCGACTAGTAATCGCGGGGACGTGGGATCTTCCATTGGGCCGTTCCGGAAGTTCTCGGCTAGTCCGGTTACTGGCCGGCGGGTGGACGTTCGCGCCGATCTTCACCGCGCGGACCGGTCAGTACTACAGCCTGTTCGACTCGACGAACGCTTACTACTTCTTCACGCCCCGCGCGTCCTTTAACCAGCCGGTTCCACGGAACGGGCAGGGAGACCGGTTCCCGACGGCTCAGCCCAACACCTGGAACTTCCAGGATCTGTCGACGGCACGCCTGGACAACTCGGTCGTGAATCCAATCACCGGATCGGGCGAGTTTGGACCATTCCCAAGCAACATGAGTGGCCGGAATGTCTTCCGCGGTCCGAACTTCTGGAATCTGGATGCGGGTGTCTACAAGACCATCGACATCACGGAAAGAGTGCGGACGCAGTTGCGATTCGAGGTATACAACGTGTTCAATCACGCGAACCTCTTCGCAACCGGTGGCACGGATCTGGCGGTCACCGACTTCGTTCCTGCCTTCCGCGCCGGCAACCGGAACGTTCAGTTGGCGCTGAAGATTCTATTTTGAGCCGGCCCGAGCGGCGCGCACTTTTGGCTGGGCGCGCCGCTCGGATTCGACAATGGCCGACAGAGTGGGGAAAGCGTGCTCGGTCTTCAGCCACACCAGCGGCAGCCGCCTCCACTGAGAAGTGAAAAAGCGGCGGACCGCCCCGGCAGTCGCGAAGAAGTTGATCCAGTTGGCCCAGAAGAGGCGAAGCGGCGTTCCTGCGGCGAAGGCGGCGCCGTAAATGCGAGCTGTCGCTGCCGTGCGCGTCGCCAGGCGGATCCCCTGCAGTGCCGCTCCGCTCCAGGCCAACCACGGGATGAAGCCGCCGAGTGGCCATGCGTGGTGGTGGAACAGGCTGGCGATCCAGGTGGCGAGACCATAAAAGAACAAAAGATTCGCGGCCACGCTCAGCGGGTTTCCGATCAGACATTTGCGGTCCCGCCAGAACCAATACGCTTCGCCGAAGGTGGTTCCCCAACCATTCCGTTGCCAGCCCTGCAAAGCGATTCCCGTAATCCAGCGCGTCCGCTGCCGGACGGCGCCCCAGAAGCTGTGCGGGAAGAATTCCCGGGTGGCAATCGGACCAGGGACGCTGAGTTCGACGAACGTCTGTCGGAAGCCGAGGCGATGCAGCCGGTAGCCAAGTTCGTAGTCCTCGGTCAGGGCGGTCGGTTCCAGGATCCGATTGGCACTGGTCTCTGCCAGCGTCTGAAGCGCCGCTCGGGATAATCCCGTCCCCACTCCACAGGAAGGCAGAAAGCCACCACCCTGCTGGCGGGCGAGCAGGTCCTTTGTTTGCGACTCCGCAAAGTCATCGCAGTAGACCGCATGGGTGAGATGCCAGAAGGGAGTGGCCAGCGGCAGCACCGGCACCTGCACCATCCCGAAGCCCGGAAGGTGTTCCGCAATCACCGTCAGTCCATCGGGATGAATCACATCTTCCGCATCGTGAATCACTACTCCGTCGAAGTGAGCTTCCCGGTACAGCTCATCCAGAAACAGATGCTGCAGCACCCAATTCAGACAGTCCGCCTTCGAAGTGGGTCCGTCGTGCGGCACGACGCAGAGGTGCACACGGGCATCCTCCCTGGCGACACGGCGCACGGCATCCGCGGTGAGCTCATCGTTCGGGTAGACGCCGACGAAGATGGCGTAGTCTGCGAAGCGAATGGCCGACAGATTGTGCCGGAGCATTCGTTCGATCACACGATGCTCTTGCCAGGCGGGAATCAGGATCGCAAGCTTCACGCCGTCGGGTGGCGGCTCGGGCGGGGACTCTCGTCCGCGGAGCCAACGGCGCAAGAACAGCAGATCGACGATCAGATCATCAATGCCACTCAACAGAATCCACGCGCTCAACCAAGGCAGGACAGCCAGCAGACAACGATCCAGCGTCCGCAGGTCATGGCCGGCCTCGAGATACATCCGGGAAGATAGTGCGTATAGCTGACTGAATTCTCACGGCTTGGCGGCGCGGTCCACAAACCAGTCCACGTCCGATGCATTGCGGTGGATCAGCTGAATCGGAAACTCCAGCGGACGATAGTCCGTGGCGAAGGCGTGGCGAAGCGCATCCGCCTTGTCCGCACCCACGCTCAGCACCACAATCTTCGCTGCGGAGAGAAGAGTTTCAGGGAGGAGCGTGAGACGGTGCTTCGCCAACTTCGGAACAAAGACTGCACCGACGCGATGCTCCCGGTCTTCGATTTCGGCAAGTCCGGGGAACAGGCTCGCCGTATGCGCATCGGCGCCCATTCCCAGGTGAATGACGTCGAAGCGGGACGGCAGGAGCTCAGTGTACCGGGCGGCAGCGTCTTCGGGTGCAAGCTCGCCCTCCATCCGATGCACGCGGCCGAAATGGATGTGATCGAGAAGCGCATCGTTCGCCATTCCAAAGTTTGAGTCCGGATGATCGGGCGGCACGCAGCGTTCGTCGACCCAATAGAGATGCACGCGGGAGTAGTCAAGCGCACCGGCTCGCATGGCGCGGAACATCATCTTCGGTGTCGAACCTCCCGAGACGGCCAACGTCGCGTGGGAGTTTGTCTCCAGCGCCCGAGCCAAAGCCGCTTCGATCGCCTGCGCGCAGGCCGAAGCCGCTTCCTGGGCGGAATCCAAAACGAAGATCTGGCTCATAAGGCGGAAAGCACAGCGGCGTAGATCGGGTCCCGGCGTCCGACCGAAAGCTCCTCGCGCAGCAGGTCCGCTTCGCGCAATTGGCGAAACACGGATCGCCGCGTGTGACCACAGAGGTCGACGTCGACAAGGCCGCGTTCCGTGCGCCGGACCGTAACGCAGATGCCCGGTCCGCTCAGTTCGAGCGACTGAATTTGCCAGGACTGCTGAAGCCCGGCGGGTTCCAGCAGGACCTCCGGCCGCCCGTCCAGGCACTGCGCGGTCCACGTAGCCAGGTATCGAGCCGCCAGACCGGGCACCGGTCCAGAGTGACCAACGTTGACATGCGCGATCGCACCGCGTAAGGCAGCCATACCCGGATAGTCAAACAACTGCGCCACCAGTTCCCGCCAGCGCGTAATCCGAGTCCACGCCAAGTCTGCGACAGGAAGACCCGACGCGGCAAGCTCCTTCATCTGCCGGAGAATCCAAGCCGGGTCCTGCGCGCTGCGGGACTCAACGATCACCTTGTTGGCGAGCTCCAGGAAGGCGGAGGTTTCCGGGTCACTGAGCAGCGCCGCGCTGCGTACCCAAAGCACCACGGGCAGATCCGGCGCAAGAAGCCCTCTGAGTACGGCCGGAACGTCGCCGAGATCGGCCGCCGGCACGTCGATCTCGATCTGCTCGGCGCAGATCTGCTGGCGGCGTCCAAACGGCATCCAGCACTGCGCGAAGACTCGCGAGGTCAATCCCTGCCCCCCGCCGCGAACCCGGATCACGATCACCCGCGCGGGATGATCGTGCATCAACTCGGCCAGCGTCTCGGCAACGTCAACCGGTTGTGGTCCGTCTTCCACCAGCGCGATCAAGGTCATGGCGCAGGCACGGAGCACACCGCCGCCGGCCGTGTCGTTCTGGTGCCCAAGTTCGACCCAGACGCGATCCAGTTCTCGCAGCAGCCCCTCTGCCTGTACGCTTGCCGAAGCCATTACGGCACCCTCCAGACATGGCCGCGCTGCGCGAGCATGTCATCCGAAGCCTTCGGACCCCAGGTTCCCGCAGCATAGTTCGGGAAGTCGAACTTCGTCTCGCTCCAGACATCCAGAATCGGCTGAACAGCCTTCCAGGAGGCCTCCACCATGTCCTGGCGCGTATAGAGCGTGCTGTCGCCCGCCATCGCATCCAACAGCAGCGTCTCGTAGGCAGAGGGTGAACGCTGGCCGAAGCTGGACCCGTAGTTGAAGTCCATCGAGACCGGCCGCAGTTGCATTCCGGCACCGGGCTCCTTGGAGAGAAAGCGCAGCGAGATGCCCTCCTCAGGCTGAATGCGAAGGATCAGAAGATTGGGACCGCGTCCGCTACGCGACAGGATCGGCGCGTCGGCAAAGACGGAGTGCGGGGCACTGTTGAACTGAATCGCAATGTCGGTGACGCGCTTCGGCATCCGCTTTCCCGTGCGAATGTAGAACGGCACGCCCGCCCACCGCCAATTGTCCACGGTGAATGTGACGGCGGCATACGTGTCGGTTTGCGCGTGGGGATCCACTCCCTTTTCCTGGCGGAAGCCGAGCGCCTCTTCACCACCGATGCGTGCAGCGCCGTATTGTCCGGCAACGGCGATCTTCGCGACATCCTCGCGCTTCGGCACACGGATGGACCGGAGCAGCTTTGCCCGTTCGTCGCGGACAGCGTCCGGTTCAAAGACAGCGGGCGGTTCCATCGCGATGGTGGCCATCACCTGCAGAAGGTGGTTCTGGATCATGTCCCGGAGAGCCCCGGCTTCCTGGTAGTATCCGCCCCGGCTGCCTACACCGATGGACTCCGCCGCCGTAATTTGCACATGGTTCACATAGCGACGGTTCCACAGCGGTTCAAAGATACCGTTACCGAAACGGAAGGCAAGCACGTTCTGAACGGTTTCCTTGCCCAGGTAGTGATCGATGCGAAACACCTGCGACTCGACGAACACCTTCTGCACCGCCTGGTTCAGTTCCGCCGAGGAGTGCAGGTCATGCCCGAATGGCTTCTCGATCACAATTCGGGTCCATCCACTGTTCTGCGCCAAAGACGCTTCACCGATTCCGGCGATTACGGGCGCGTAGTGGCTGGGCTGCGTCGAAAGATAGTGCAGGACATTGCCGCCCGTGCCGCGCTCTGCCTCGACTTCCGTCAGACGCTCGCGAAGGCGGACAAACATGCCTGGATCACTGACATCGCCGGCGGAGTAAAACAACCCCTTGGCGAAATCGACCCAAAGGTCGGCATCAAACGGACTGTCCTCCAGATACTTCTCCACTCCTTCGCGCATCTTGTCCCGGAACTGGTCATCCGACATGGGCGTGCGGGAGGTTCCGATAACCGCAACACCGGCGGGGAAGCGACGCTCATAGGCAAGGCGGTAGAGAGCAGGAAGAAGCTTTCGCTGAGTCAAGTCGCCGTTGGCGCCGAAGATGACGATGGCGCAAGGCGGGACGCGCCGTTCAAACCGCAACGGGTCCTGAAACGGATTCGAATCCGGCATCAGCTTTGACGGTACCAGACGAGACTCGGACGCGATGTCAGGTCAGTCGTAACCTGAAGGTCGTGGAGCATTTCGCACAGGAAGCACGGGTGAGAAAGGGCGGCGTGGCGAAAGCTGCCGCCGGGCCCCCCGCTTGAACATCTGGATGCGGCGAGCCGGCGTCGCCCTCGCGCTGTGGGCGGTGCTGGTGAGCGGAATGACGCTAACCGGACTGGTCGGGCCTGACGAGCCGCGCTACGCCTCGATCGGGCGCGAAATGTCGCAGTCTGGAGACTGGCTCACGCCCCGCTTATGGGGTGAGCCCTGGTTTGAGAAACCTCCGCTGGAGTACTGGGGAATCGCACTGGGGTATCAGTTCGGACTGGACGACGATGCGGCGCCGCGTCTGTTTAACGCGGCTCTTGGAGCGGCGTTCCTGCTGCTGTTTGCCGCTGAGTACGGCTGGACGGCGGCGGCGATGCTGGCGACCTCCGCCGGGTGGATCGCCGAGTCGCGAATCGCGGTGATGGACATGCCG
>CAYNDS010000030.1:14591-15374 GCA_964395885.1 uncultured Solibacteraceae bacterium
TCGACCAGGACTTCCGAGCGGGCTCGCTGTGCCGACATGCCGCTGGCGGCGACGTTTGGCGCGGCGATGATCCTCATCCGGCAGGGACGCATCCCCCTGGCTGGCGTCTTTCTCGGCCTCGCGTTGCTTGCCAAGGGACTGGTAGCGGGCGTTCTGGTCCTCCCCGCCCTCTGCATCTACTGGCGGCAGTGGCGGCAATGGCTGCAGGGGGCCGCGCTGGCGATGGTGGTGGCTCTGCCGTGGTACGGGCTGATGATCCAACGGCATGGACGCGCCTTCATCGAGGAGTTTTTCATCCGGCACCATTTCTCGCGGTTCACCGAAGCCGCGCTGCAGCACGTGCAGCCGGCTTGGTTCTTTGTGCCCGTCCTGGCGGGACTTCTGTTTCCGTGGACCCCGCTGCTGCTCACGATTCGGCGCCCTGTCCTGTTGGAGGCAGCGTGGTTCGGCTGGGGCTTGCTTTTCTTCTCGCTGTCGCGAAACAAGCTTCCGGGCTATGTGCTGCCGCTGCTTCCGCCGCTGGTGGCGATGTGCGCCGATGGTCTGCGGCGTTCCAAGCGGCCCAACTGGTGGTGCGCAGCATGTGGCGCGCTGTTGGGAGTCACCACGATCATCGGAGACGTGCTGCCTGATGCGCTGGCTGTTGGGCTGTCCCGAGCGCAAGCCGACATCCGCTGGGTGCCGGCCATTCTGGTGGCGTCGGGTGCGGCCTCTGTCGGCTGGTGGAAACAGTGGCGAGGCGTGGCGATCACGACCGTTGCAATTGTGCCGCTCCTGGTTTGG
>CAYNDS010000030.1:15384-21242 GCA_964395885.1 uncultured Solibacteraceae bacterium
GACCTTTCCCGTTCTCGACGTGCAGGTAAGCGCGAGGCCGCTATGGAACGCAATCGCAGCTCGCCGCGATGCCGTCTGCATTGAAACAATGCATCGCGCGTGGCGCTACGGGCTGAACTTCTATTCCACGACGCCCCTCCCCGATTGCAGCGAAACGCCGCGCCCGGTCCGAATCCGGCAGGAGCGTTCTCTTCCGCCGCAGATCGAAGTGCATTCCAAATGAGAACGGCCGGAGATCTCTCTCCGGCCATGTCTCTTGACCAGGGATTGCCGATCAGAACGCCAGGCGCAGGGCGAACTGCACCTGGCGATTCGGCCCGGCAAGCGAGGTGATCGTACCTGCTGCCGGTGTACCGATAGTGGAGTTCGGAAGTCCGAACTGCGGCGTGTTGAACAGATTGAAAAACTCGCTGCGGAACTCCAGCCGATACCTCTCGGTGATGTTGAAGTTCTTGAACAGCGACCAGTCCCAATTCACGCGGCCGGGTCCGTAGAGAATGTTGCGGCCCGCGTTGCCATAGGTGAACTGCGCGGGCGTGGCCCATGCTGCGGTCGGCGTGTTGAACGACGGATCGAACCACAGGGCGCGCGTGGGGTTTTCCAATTCCCCACTCTTGAGCCGGTTCGGACGGCTGCCGCCCGCATTCGAAACGGCAGTGGCCAGCACCGGGGTGAAGGGCAAGCCGGTCTGCATCGTCAGGATCACGTTGGTCTGCCAGTTTCCGATGGCGTTGTTCAAGAAGCCGTTCTTGAAGTCCACCTTCTTGCCCTTGCCGATCGGAAGCTCATAGTTCATCGCGTGCGTGAAGCGGTGGCGGATGTCAAACCCGCTGGCGCCACGGTCGTTGTTGCGGAAACGGATGTCCTGCGGGAGCGGTCCGTTGGCCGCGCCCCCGAACGCGTTTGCGACGTTGTCAATGGAGTGTGCCCACGTGTAGCCGCTGACGAAGCTCATGCCCGCCGAGAAGCGCTTCTCGGCCGAGACCTGCAGGGCGTGGTAGTTCGCACGTCCATCGGTGGTGAAGAACGTGACGTCTAGCGCGCGCGGGTTGACGAAGCGCATCGGACGCCGGGAGGCGGGGGTACCGGGACCCGGGTCCGGCTGATTGTAGTTGTAGCTGTTGTCCAGCCTTCGGCTGAGGTTGCCGACGTAGCCCACCTTGATCACGGTGCCAATGGGAGCAATCTCTTGCTGGATCTGCAGATTCATCTGCATGATGCGTCCGCTGCGCCAGTCCGGATTGATCGCCGCCGCGAAAGTTCCCGCGATGTTCGGCTGCGTGACAACGGCAGGATCGAGATTCGGAATCGGGTCGAGACCGTCCTGCACGCGGCGAGGCGTCGCCGAGAAGTTGTCAATGTCGACTGCATTGATGGGACCGAAAGGAAGCTGCCGGAACAGACGGAGCGCGCCGCCGCCATTGCCCTGAACGGCGTAGAACACACCGATGCCGCCGCGGATCACAGTGGAGTTGCGAACCTTGTAGGCAAAGCCTACCCGTGGAGCCCAGTTCCCGTAGTCGGTCTTGATGCCTGCCGTGGGGCTGACGCCCTGGAATCCGGCGATCTTCAGACGCCCATCGGTCACGTCGAAATTGGCGATGCGATTGGCGACTTCACGATACGGCGTGAAGAGCTCATAGCGCAGCCCCAGATTCAGCGTCAGCTTGCTGTTGACTCGCCAATCGTCCTGGAAGAAGTATCCATGCTCGGTGCCGCGCTGGCCCACCCACTGGAGGGTGAAGTCCTGCTCGATCACGGAAGCGGTACCCAACAGCATGCTGGCGATTGGGTCACCCGTGGGACCGGTGTTGTTCGGATCGGTGGTGAACTGCTGGTTGAAGTTAAAGCGGCCGTTACCCCGGTTGGTTTGGAACTCCGTAATCTGCCGGCGGCGGATCTCACCGCCGAACTTGAAGGTATGCGCCCCGGCGATCTTCGTGAAGTTCACCGTGGGATTGAACGTGTTTTGAATGCGAATGATCGGCAGGCTGCGTGTCTGGCCGATGCCGATGTAGTTGGAGGGCGAGAAGATCGGAATACCATCCGCGCGAGCTGCCTGGTTTGCATTGCGAACGCCCAGCTTTTCGCCGAGACGCGCACCGGGAGTGGCACCCTCTTGCGTGAAGTTCAGATTGAATCGCTGGAAGCCCATGCGCGCATCCATGACGAAGGTGGGCGTCCAGGAGCGCGTCCACGCCGCGACAGCGTGATACGCCTTCAAGTACGACGTCCCGGCAAACGTGTCTTCGTTGCCGAGCCCGACCGGGTCGCTCAGACCGGGAACGCGTGCGTTCGGAAACGTGGAGGGACGGGTATCGAGAGAGTCCTGGCGGGAAAACCGGCCGAAGATCAGGTCCTTACTGGACAGGTTGTAGTCCACGCGGCCGTCGCCCTGATCCCAGTCAATCGAACGCGGCAACAACGCGGTGAAGTTGTTGGCGAGGCCGGGAAACTGCGGGTCCGGATAAGCCTGAATAACGCGCCCCATCACGCTGTCAAAGCGGCTTGGCGGAATGATGCGGCCGGGAAACGCCGTACGTGTGCGGCCGGACGGGGTGCCCGGCGCCGCCACGATGGAGAACGGGTCAAAGATGTCCCGAACTGCGCTGAAGTCTCCTCGCTTCATCGCCGCGGTGGGAACGCTGACCAACTGCGCGTCCGTGCGGCGTCGGCGATAGCCTTCGTAGTTGGCAAAGTAGAACAGCTTGTTCTTGATCACCGCGCCGCCGAGAGAGGCGCCGAACTGGTTCTGGCGGAACGGCGGCTTCGCCGCGCCGGGGCGCGCGAAATAGTCGCGAGCATCGAGAGCGGAGTTCCGCAGGAAGTTGTAGGCGGAGCCGTGCAGAAGGTTGGTGCCCGACTTGGAAATCGTGTTCACGGTTGCGCCGGGAGAACGACCCTGTTCCGCCGAGAACATGCTGGTCTGAATCTTGAATTCCTGAACGGCTTCAACCGAAGGCCGAAGGACAATCGACAGCGTGAGGCGGTCGTTGTTGTCGACGCCATCCAGGAGGAAGTTGTTCGATCCCTCGCGATTTCCATTGGCAAACAGTTCACTGCCCGGACGCGAATCATCCGGCCGCGTGCCGCTCATGATGGTTCCGCTTGCCGAGAAGCCGACACCATTCACGCCCGGTGACAGCGTCGCCAACTGGACGAAGTTGCGTCCGTTAAGAGGCAACTCCGTGATCTGCCGGGACTCGATCACTTGCCCGATCGAGGAGGTTTCCGACTCCAGGAGAGCCGTGGATTCCTTCACTTCGATGGTTTCCGAGACCTGACCTACCTCCAGAGTGAAGTCCAGACTGGCGGTTTGGTTGACGACAAGCGTGACATCCTGCCGGACGCCCTTGAAGCCCGTCTTTTCGACACGGACCGTGTAAGAGCCAGGAGGGAGAAGCGGGACATTGTAGGCGCCGCTGTCGTCGGACGTGGCTTCGCGAGTGAGTTGTGTGTCGGGGTTGGTGACCGTGATCCGCGCGCCTGGAACGACAGCGCCGGACTTGTCGAGAGTGCTGCCACTCAGCGTGGCGGTGGTTTGCGCGAACGAGGCGGAAATCGCGACGCCCACGATCCACAGAGATCGCAAGAAATGTTTCATAACAGTAACGCCCTGAAGGGTCGTCGTGATTATATGCCCGTTGCCGAAGGCACGCGCGGAGTGGATCGATACCGGTAGATCTCCACCGTTGGGGCACCCTCGACAGCAATTGCCTTCACTAACTCGACGGCCATTCCCTTTTCCCTCGCTTTGCGCATCGACTCCGCTAATGGACCGCGAGCGAAGGTGATGATCCACTTGGCGCGCAGGTGCAGGTCCGGGCGCAAGCGCGTAGCATCCCACTGAATTCCATTGCCTTCGTGGAGGACCTCACGAAGCGGAACTCCGGCTTGTCGCAGAATCCCGGTCAGATCACCGAAACTCGACAAGACCCCGTCGCCTCGCTTGTACTCATGGCGCAGGAAAGCGGCGGCCTGACTCGTCCAGGCGCGCCGCGCCTTGGAGTTCTCCACCGACTCCTGGAACACCACCCACGTATTGGAGCGCGGATAGGCCAGCCACGGTGCCACGCCCAAGGCGATCACAGCAGCCGCGGCGAAGCCGCGCAGACCTTTCGGGAAAAGGGCGACAAGACCGGCAGCCGCAAACGCGGCGAGGGGAAGCGCCGCCATTCCATACCGCGAGTTGTAGTAGGTATTGGGCCACAGGCCGGGAACGAAGATGGGCGACGCACCGGAGTGTAGATTGAGCAGGTAGAACAGCGGCGGCGCCAGCAGGATGGGGAGCGCGATCCAGGCGCGACGAACCAGCACTGCAATCAGGCCCAGCGCAGATGCGACGAGCAACGGAATTCCGACGCAAAGCTGGGCCGCCTGGGCATAGTGCTTCCAGGCGAGCATCCAGTTGCCGAGACCGGGATACGGCTTGCCCCCCTGAATCGCCATGGGTGAGTAGGGACCGCGATAGAAATCCAGCCAGTCCGACTGGTAGTAGCGGTTGTGACCCAGCCAGGACAGCGGACCTGGGGCCGTGACCACCGTGAACAGGATTGAGGCCCGCCACCGCTGCTCGCCGCCAACGGCAAAGATCACCAGCGCGGCAATCGGCAAGAGGAACCAACCGTCGTACCGCACCAGGCTTCCGGCAGCGCCGGCCACCCCGGCAAGGACTACGGCCCAAAGAGAGTTCGACTGCGCGAACCAGACCAGACCGAGCAGCAGGCCCATCTGGCATGCAAAGAAGAGCGGCTCCGTCATCGGTGTTGCAGCAAGGTACAGCATGTTGGGATTGAGCGCGAAGGTGAAGGCGGCGGCCATTCCGGCGGCCGTGGAATCCAAGGCGCGTCTCGCCGCCAGGAACAAGAGCAGGCCCGCGAGTGTGAACGCCAGCAATGAGGGCAGCACTCCCGCCGCGCCGGACTGCCACCCTGCGTTGCTGCGGACAAACGGAATCAACAGCACGTGAAGCAAGGGAAGCCACACCGTGCCCAACTGCTCCGGCCCCGGCGTTTTGGAATCAATCACGCTCCGCGCGATGTTGAAGTGGGCCTCGGCATCGCCATAGTAGAGCGTGTAGCCGCCGGACCAGAACCAGTAGCCGGTGATGGCAGAGAGCGAGGCGAGTGCGGCGAGCAACAACCACGGCGCAGCGGGACTATCCGATGCCGGCGGCCGGTGTGCCTTCCTTCGAGCCTTCACCGGCCCCCCCGAACTCCGCTTAGAAATGCGTGAACTGCCGGAAGGCATCGAAGCGCTTGTCGATCTCGTGCTTGTCGAGTGAGCGGAAACGGTCGACACCGAACTTCTCGCAGCAGAAGCTGCCCATCACGGAGCCGTACACCACAGCTCGATTCAACTCCCGCTTGTCGAAATCCACCGCCGGGTCGAAGCCAATGCCCGCGAGGTAGCCGAAAAATCCGCCCGCGAAGCAATCGCCCGCACCCGTGGGGTCGAACAGCGATTCCAGCGGAAATGCCGGAGCGACGAAGTAGTGATCGCGACGGAAGAGCATGGCGCCATCGCCGCCCCGCTTGATGATCAGAGTCTTCGGACCCATGTCGAGAATCTTGGGTGCGGCCTTGTGCACGCTTTTCTCGCCGGAAAGCATGTGGGCCTCTTCGTCGTTGATGACCAGCACATCCCATTCGGCGATCGTCTTCAGCAGTTCCTCACGGGCGATGTCGATCCAGAGATTCATCGTATCGCCGCCGGTCAGCTTCGGTGCGGTCATCTGCTGCCGAACCCCGCGCTGCAGAGCGGGTTGAATGTTGCCCAGAAGCAGATAGGGCTGGTCGCGATAGTGCTCGGGCACCTTCGGATCGAAGTCGGCGAACACGTTCAGGTCTGTCCGGAGC
>CAYNDS010000030.1:21252-26442 GCA_964395885.1 uncultured Solibacteraceae bacterium
ATGTGTCGATGCCGCGGTCGGTCAGCAGCCGATGATCGTCATCCGCGAAGTCATGTCCGACGACGCCCACAATCCGAACGGGCGTGAAATAACTGGCTGCCAGCGCGATGTAGGTACACGCGCCCCCCAGCATCCGGTCTACCTTGCCGTGAGGCGTTTCCACGCCGTCATACGCCACACTCCCCACCACCACTAGCGACATGAGATCTCCTGAACTCAAAACCGTAAATACACCTAGCGGGCGGAAGCCGTTTGGCCCCGCCCGCCAGAAAGGTCAAACAAACCTAGTTGGTCACGTCGTTGGTACGGCTGGAAGGCTTCGCCTTCTGGTAGGCCTCGTACCACTTCTTCTGCGCGGGGCTGCCCGCATAGCTCTTCAGTGCCGCCTCGCTCTCAAACTCCATGACGATGATGTGCGTCACGCCGTCCAGTTGATTCTTGATCGGGCGCAGCCACACATTCTTCAGGCCCGGGTGATTGATCTCCCCGGCGGCTTGGACAGCGCGGTCCACGTCGGCTTTCGGCGTATTGGCGTCGAAGCTGACGTTGATGATGTGGATGACGCTCTTCGGCTTTGCGGGTTGTGCAAAGCTCGCGGTGGCCATCAGGCCGGCAAGCGCCAGGGTTGCGAAAACAGTCTTCATGCTTTGCTCCTTACTCTCCGAACGGTTTACTTAGCGGCTGGCCCCAGCCAGCTCAAACGCCTTCGCGTGATCTTTCAGGAACTGCTCCAAACCCTTGTCGGTCAAGGGATGGTTGAACAACATATCCAGCACCTTAAAGGGCATGGTGCCGATGTGGGCGCCCGCCTCGGCGGACTCCACGATGTGCAGCGGGCTGCGCAGGCTCGCAGCCAAAATCTGCGTCTTGAAGCCGTAGTTGGCATAGATCAGCGAGATCGAGCGGATCAGATCCATCCCCACCAAGCCGATGTCGTCCAAGCGACCGACAAACGGACTGATGATGTAGGCGCCCGCCTTTGCCGCCAAGAGCGCCTGCGCCGGCGTGAAGCACAGCGTCACGTTGGTGCGAATGCCTTCGCCGGACAACGTCTTGCAAGCCTTGATGCCTTCCCGGATCAAAGGAAGCTTGACCACGATGTTCTTGTGGATCTTGGCGAGGGAGCGGCCCTCCTTCACCATTTCGTCGTGAGTGGTGGACACCACCTCAGCCGAAATATCGCCGTCGACGATCTCGCAGATACGGGCGATCTGCTCTTCGATCGGCTTGCCTTCCTTCGCGATCAGCGAAGGATTGGTGGTCACTCCGTCCACGACGCCCCAAGCGGCGCCTTTGCGTAACTCGTCGAGATTCGCGGTGTCGAGAAAAATCTTCATTGCGATTCCTGCTGGACGACGTTCTCCAGGACGCCCACACCGGGAACTTCGATGCGTATAACGTCACCGGGGCGCACCGGCCCGACCCCCTCGGGCGTACCTGTCGCGATCAGATCGCCAGGCTCCAAGGTCATAAACCGGCTAACGTACTCGATGATAACAGGGATCGGAAAAATGAGATCGGCGATGGAGCCGTCCTGACGCGGCTGGCCATTGACCAGAGTGCGCACGCCGAGGGCGGAAAAGTCGACCTCCTCTTTCGCCACCACCGCAGGCCCCACGCAGCAGGACGTATCGAAGCCCTTGCCACGCGTCCACTGCCCGTCCTTTTTCTGAAGATCCCGCGCTGTCACGTCATTCACGACCGTGTAGCCGAAGACGTAGTCCATCGCCTCGTCCGCCTTGACGCGCCGAGCCCGTTTGCCGATGACGACACCGATCTCCCCCTCAAAATCGATTCTTTGGGAGAGTCCAAGGTAGACAATCGGATCGCCGTTGCCGTTCAGTGACGAGGGTGGCTTCAGAAAGAGCAGCGGTTCCGCCGGAACCTCGTTGCCCAGTTCCGCCGCGTGCTTTTGGTAGTTTCGCCCGACGCAAACAATCTTGGAGGGCGATACGGGGGGCAGCAGGCGAACCTCAGCCGTGGCGAAGTGTGCACCGGTCTTTGAACCGCCCAAACCCGTCATCTCCCAAACGGTGGTGCCGTCATTCACGCCGTACTTGACGCCGGGGGTACCGTCTGGCGATGTGGGCGGCGTTGCCAGGTTCACACTGAATCGAACGTAGGGTGTCATTCCTTCCGTCACACTAACATCTCAGCGTCGCCGGCGGTGCTGTGGAGCCTGGGGAAGTGCGAACACCAGCCGCCGCTCCGACGCATCGACGCGAACGAGTTGAATCCGTACCGAGTCACCCATGCCGAAGGAGCGCTTGTGTCGCTCCCCGACGATTCGCCGAGAGTTCTCCTGGTACCGATAACGATCGTTCGGAAGCGTGTCTATGGGAACGAGTCCTTCGACAAAGATGTGATCGAGTTCGACGAAGAAGCCGAACTTCTGGACACTGATGATGATCCCGTCGAACTCGTCGCCGATCTTGTCGATCATGAACTTCGCCTTCTTCCACTCGACGACTTCGCGCTCCGCCTCTGCAGCGCGTCGTTCAGTGAAAGAAGTCTCGTCGCCGAGTTCCCTCACCTGGCTTTCTCCCGGACGGTCGATGTCGCCCAACACGCGATGAACAATCAGGTCGGGATACCGCCGAATCGGCGAGGTAAAGTGCGTGTACGAAGGCGCTGCCAGCGCGAAGTGACCCACGTTCTCCGCCGCGTACCGCGCCTGCCGCAAACTGCGAAGCATCAGGTAGCTGAGGAGCCGCTCCTCCGGCTTCCCTTCCAACTTCGCGACAAGGCGCTGATAGCTTCGCGGCGAGACTTCCGCCTCACCAGTGACGACAACGTCGCGTCGAAACTTCCGCCCGTCGCGCGCGCGCTGTACCATGCGGTGCTTCCTGGCGAGCGCGCCGCCCGTGCCCAACGAGTAGCCGAAGTGCGCCGCAATCTCCTCGAAGTCGGCAATGCGCCGCGGATCGGGCTGCTCATGAATGCGATATAGCGAGGGCCAAGCCTGGCGCTCAATGTGCGAGGCGACGGCTTCGTTGGCCGCCAGCATGAACTCCTCGATGATCCGGTGGGCGATGTTCCGTGGCGCGCGCGAAACCCCAGCCATCTCGCCAAACTCATCGAACTCGATGAGGGCCTCTGGCAAATCGAAGTCGATTGAACCCCGCCGCGTGCGCTTCCGGTTCAACAACAGCGCCAGATCCCGCATCTTCGCGTAGCGAAGCGGGGGCCGGTCGGCTTCCAACTCCTGGTGCACGCGCGTATATGTCAGCCGCTCTGCCGACCGGATCACGCCCTTGACGAAGCGCGCCCCGACAGTCTCACCGTCGTGATCGATCTCGAGCAAGGCACTGAAAACGAGCCGGTCCTCTTGCGGCCGCAGAGAGCAGATATCGGTGGATAACTCCACCGGCAGCATGGGAACGGCTCGGTCCGGGAAGTACACGCTGGTCCCCCGCTTGCGTGCCTCACGATCGATTGCCGAACCGGCACGAACGTAGTGGCTCACATCGGCGATATGAACCTGAAGCAGCCAGTTTCCATTCTCTGCGCGCCCGACGGAAACGGCGTCGTCGAAGTCGCGCGCCGACTCGCCGTCGATGGTCACGATGTCGAACCCGCGAAAATCCTCCCGGTCCAGAAACTCAGACTCGGCTGGCGCAGTGACCTGCCTTGCCTCGGCCAGAACATCTTCTGGGAATTCGTGCGGAATCTGATGCTTGCGGATGACGATCTCGACATCAATGCCGAAGTCGTCGGGGTACCCCAGAATCTCCACCACGCGCCCGACAGGATGATCACCCTTTTCCGGGTAATCGAGGATCTGCACGTTAACGATCTGCCCGTTCAGTTCCTCGGGTCCGGATACCGTTTTCGCTGCAGCCCCCACGCGGTTCGGATTGGAATCACGCTGCGGGATCTCCATCCCCTCGGGGATTTCGATCCAGTGCTGGATGCGGTCGTCGTGTGGCTTCACGAAGCTTCCGTGGCGTCGACGCCGGAACTCTCCCACAACGGTCGTCAACCCGCGGGACAGAACCTCGACAACCTTTCCCTCCGCGCGGTTCGCGTTCCGCTGCACGCGGACTTTCACCCGGTCCCCGTGCATTGCGTCACCTTGCGCATCAGGCGGAACGAAGATATCGCCGTCGATACCGAGCAGCGGGGTCTCGGGTGCCACAAAGCCGAAGCCATCGCGATGCATCCGCAGCACACCCCTGGCATACTTGCCCGCGTCTTCCCTCGACTTGTCCCGCCCTTTCCCGGGCCTTGATACGCTCAATGGTTTCCTATGGAACTGAAGTCCGTTCGACTCGAGATCCCTGATGGTGTGAACCTGATCCTGGGGCAGAGCCACTTCATCAAGACAGTGGAAGACATCTACGAAGCCATCGTAAACACAAATCCTTCGATGAAGTTCGGCATCGCTTTCAATGAGGCCTCCGGAGCCTGTCTCACCCGCGTCGACGGGAATGACGAAGCGCTGATGGATTTGGCGGCCTACAACGCGGGCCATGTGGGTGCCGGACACAGCTTCGTCGTGGTGATGCGCAACGGATTTCCGATCAATGTCCTGGGCCGGATCAAGGAAGTACCCGAAGTCGTCACGCTCTTTTGCGCGACTGCGAATCCGGTGGAAGTCATCGTTGCCGAAACAGAACAGGGCCGCGGGGTCTTGGGTGTGATCGATGGGCAGTCCCCGAAGGGCGTGGAGGGGCCGGATGGCAAGGAATGGAGGCACTCTTTCCTGCGCAAGATCGGCTACAAGAAGTGATCCGCTCACTGGTTGAGTTGGAAGAACTCCTCTCGCGACCGTATGAGGAGGATCGCGAGGCGCTGGCAGCATTGGAAGGCGATTTGCTGCTTCTGGGAGCGGGTGGAAAGATGGGCCCGACACTCGCAATGCGAGCAAAGCGCGCGGCACCCGGCAAACGGATCATCGCCGCGTCGCGCTTCTCTGACCAGCGTGCCGCCGGCGCACTGAACGCGGCTGGGGTGGAGGTCATCCCGGCCGATCTGCTTGATGATCGTGACCTTCGCAACCTGCCCGATGTCCCGAACATCATTTTCCTCGCCGGCATGAAGTTTGGAACCTCCGGCGATCCGTCTTCCACCTGGGCTCGTAATGTCCTGCTGCCCGCCAAATGCGCGGAGCGCTTCAACGGCGCACGTTGGGTGGTGCTCTCCAGCGGAAACATCTATTCTTTGACGCGTACGGCCGCCACCGAGAAC
>CAYNDS010000031.1:0-26268 GCA_964395885.1 uncultured Solibacteraceae bacterium
TACGAGCACGACTTCTGGGACATGGCGTGGCGAATGGAGGCCTGGGAATAGTGAACTATCAATCGTTGTCTGATACCTTGCAGCAGTCCTTGCGTTTGAGTCTTCCTCCCGTGGCGGTGACGCCACTCGCGGAGGTGCCCGCCGGTGTTCCGCGCTTCGACGGACGCGTCGCCGCCGGTTGTCAATTCTGGCAGGAAGCGGCCAAGCGCACCTTCGTCACGGTGGCTGCCGATCACGCGCTTTGCTCCATCGGCATCTACACGCACCGGCTTCCGATGGCAGCCGCCGTGGAGCAGGACCTGAACGTCGCTCTGAAGGTGTTTGCCGATCTCGGCTATGTGCGCCCGGAGGACCTGGCCCAGATTCCGACGCTTTCCGACGCGAGTGAGGCGGTGGTGTACGGCCCTCTGGCGGACACGCCCGTCGCTCCTGCCACCGTGCTGCTGTTCGTCACGCCGGAGCAGCAGCTGATCCTCGCCGAGGCTGTGCAGCAGGTGGAAGGGCAGTGGATGACCGCGCTGGGACGCCCGGCCTGCGCCATCGTGCCGCAGGCGATCCAGGGACAGAAGGCGTCGCTTTCGCTCGGCTGCTGCGGCGCCCGCGTCTATGTGGATGCCCTGGCCGCGAACGTCGCGCTGTACGCCATCCCCGGCGCCAAGCTGGCGGCGTATGTGGAGCGGATTGCCGCCCTTTCCAAGGCGAACGAAGTGCTGACGAAGTTCCACCAGATTCGGCGGACGGACGTCGAAGCCGGTGGTTCGCCCACGATTCCCGAGTCGTTGGCTCGTCTGGGCTAGTGTGTTAACCTCTTAGTCGCCCTGGCGTTCTACCGCTTTCCCGAGCGGATGAAGCTATTAGGACCGACCCGACACCCGAGGCTGAATGAAGCCCTAGCCGTCGTGTATCTCTTCATCGGCTCAGCTCTCATGCTGAGTCTGATCTCATATCGGCCAGAGGATCCCTCGCTCAATTCCGCCACGGGCGCTGCTCGTCCGCTGAACCTGCTCGGCTACGTCGGCAGCTACCTGAGCGACTTTCTCTTCCAATCGATCGGGCTCACTTCCCTGGTGCTTCCGGGCCTGATCCTGATGCTGGCCTGGCGCTGGCTGCACTCCCGGGAGATTGAGTCGCCCGGGGTGAAGATCTTCGGCTCCGGAGTGTTTGTCCTGGGTGCGGCGACGCTCCTGGCGATGGCGCCGGGGCTGCGCGCCTTTGGGGGCGTCGTGCCTGCCGGTGGACTGATTGGTCTATTGGTGGCCGACGGTCTGGTGCACCTGATGAATGTCACCGGTGCGCTGATGTTTACTCTGGCCTGCTTAATCCTCTCGCTGTACCTGATCTCGTCGTTCTCGATGGCCGTTCTCGCCCGGTGGCTGGCTGTGCCGATGCGTTGGCTGCTGCGGATACGGGATGCGGTGGCATCGATTCGCGTCCCCCGCCCGTCGCTGCCGCGGTTCGAGTTGCCCAAGTGGCAGGGCAAGGCAGAGAAGGAGCCGGAGGACGAGTCGTTGCCGCCCCCCGTGCGCCGCCGTCGCGTGGTGGACCCGGAGCGTCCCGCCATCCTGAAGCGGGTGGACAATGACGCGCCGCCATTTGATCCGGATCCAATTACGGAGACCGTCGCCGTGATCGAGCAGCCGCGGGTGGAGGAAGAGATCCCCATCGTCTCCCTCGAGGAACTCGGACCGCCGCGAGAAGACGTTCTACCGCCCGCGCCGGTTGCCGCCGAACCGGCCAAGCGGGAATCGCGCAAGCCGCGCAGCATTTGGAAACTGCCCGTCACGGCGCTGCTGAAGGAGCCGGACGAGCGCAACACGTACGACTCGGCGGAGCTGAAAGAGACCGCCTCCCGGATCAAGGCGAAGTTCGAGGAGTTCAACGTTCTCGGCAATGTCGTACAGATCAACCCCGGACCGGTGGTGACCACGTTCGAGTTCAAGCCCGAAGCCGGGATCAAGTACTCGAAAATCGTGACGCTCACCGAGGATCTCTGCCTTGGCCTGCAGGCCGAATCGATCCTGATTGAGCGCATTCCCGGCAAGCCGACCGTCGGCATCGAAGTGCCGAACTCGCGCCGCGAAGTGATCAGCCTGCGCCAGATCCTGGAGTCGGAAGAGTTCGATCAGGCGACGTCGCGTTTGGTGCTGCCGCTCGGCAAGGATGTGAGCGGGCGCATCAAGGTCTCGGCGCTGGAAACGATGCCGCATCTGCTGGTGGCCGGCTCCACCGGCTCCGGCAAGAGCGTGATGTTGAACTCCATGATCATGTCGATTCTCTACAAGTCGACGCCGGACGAAGTGCGGATGATCATGATCGATCCGAAGCGCGTGGAATTGGGAATCTATGAAGGCATCCCGCACCTGCTCACGCCGGTGATCACGGACCCGCGCAAGGCGACCAATGCGCTTCGCAATGCCGTGCTCGAGATGGAGCGGCGGCTGAAACTGCTCGCCTCGCGGCAGGCGCGCAATATCGATCAGTACAACAAGAAGGTGCGGCAGTTGGCGCTGGAGCCGCGCAGCCTGTTTGACGACGGCGCGGCGGCGCACGAGGCGGGCGACGATCTCCGGCCGCTGCCCTACATTCTGATCCTGATCGACGAGTTGGCCGACCTGATGATGCTGGAGCGGAACAACGTCGAGGAAAGCGTCGCGCGGCTGGCGCAGATGGCGCGCGCCGTGGGCATGCACTTAGTCCTGGCGACACAACGGCCCAGTGTCGACGTCATCACCGGACTCATCAAGGCGAACTTCCCGGCCCGTATCAGCTTCCGCGTCGCCACCCGCGTCGACTCGCGGACCATCCTCGACGTAATGGGTGCCGAGCATCTGCTCGGCAAGGGCGACATGCTGGTGCTGCCGCCCGGCTCTTCCCGCCTGGTCCGCATGCACGGCGCCTTTGTGACGGAGCAGGAGATCAACGCCGTTGTCGACCATTGGCGCAATCAGGCGGCGCCCGAGTACGACCAGAGCTACCTGATTGCCCCGCCCAGTGAGGAAGACGAAGGCGGTGTACCGGGCGGTGAGGAGTTTGAGGGCGAAGACGACCCGATGTATCAGGATGCGGTCCGCGTCGTGCTCGAGATGGGGAAAGCGTCGACGTCCACCCTCCAGCGGCGATTGCGGCTCGGCTACGGCAGGGCTGCCCGAATTCTCGACCGTATGCAGCGCGAAGGCATCATCGGTCCCCCGGACGGAAGCCGCCCGCGCGAGGTCCTCCGGGCGCCGGACTGGTACTCCGCCAACGTCGGTTGACCGTTTTCGGGCAGTTTGCCGTGACCATTGCGGGAATTTCTCTTCCCGCAACCGGAGATTCGTGGCAGCAAGGGATACTAACTAGTAAGTCCCCTTCATGCCCAATACGAAGATTGTCGCCACGCTCGGCCCTGCGTCCGATTCTCCGGAAACGGTGCGGCAACTGCTCCGCGCCGGCGTGGATGTCTTTCGCCTGAACGCGTCACACGGCACGCAGGAGGATCTGGGCCGGCGGATTCGCACAGTTCGCGGTCTGGCCGGTGAATTGGGCCTGCACACCGGCATTCTCCTGGACCTGCAAGGACCCAAGATCCGCCTCGGCACGTTTGAAGGCGGGCGCTGCTCGCTTCGCACCGGAGAGTACTTCACGATCACGACGGAGCCGGTCGAAGGAACGGCGGAGGTGGCGTCCACCACCTATCCCGACTTTGCCGGCGACGTGAAGGCGGGTGACCGCATCCTGCTCAATGACGGTGCCGTGGAACTCCGCGCACTCGCAAACGACGGGAAAGCCGTGAAGTGCGAAGTGGTCTCCGGCGGTGATATCGGAGACCGTAAGGGCATCAATCTTCCGGGGGTGAAGGTCTCGGCGCCGTCGATGACGAAGAAGGACATCTCCGACCTTCACTTCGGCCTCGAGCACGGCGTCGACTTCGTCGCACTCAGCTTCGTCCGCACCGCGAACGACGTGCTCCGCCTGAAGTTCATCCTCGAAGAGAAGGAATGCAAGGTTCCGGTGATCGCCAAAATCGAGAAGCCGGAAGGTGTGGCGAACCTGGACGCGATCATGAAGGAGGCGGACGGCGTCATGGTGGCGCGCGGCGACCTCGGCATTGAAGTCGCGCTGGAGAAAGTCCCGTTCATTCAGAAGAACATCATCCGCAAGGCGCGCATGATGGGGAAGTTCGTCATCACTGCCACGCAGATGCTGGAGTCAATGATTCAACATGCCTCGCCCACCCGTGCCGAAGTATCCGACGTGGCGAACGCAATCTACGACGGTACCGATGCGGTGATGCTGTCTGGCGAGACCGCGGCAGGGCGTTATCCGGTGGAAGCCGCCCGCATGATGGACAAGATCGCGGGAGAGGCGGAAGCCAGCCTCCGTCAACGCGGGTTCCGGGAGCCTCCGATCGAAGGGGACGTGGCCATTCCGCAGATCATTGCCGATTCCGCCTATCGCGCCGCCAAGGTCGCCAATGCCGTCGCGATTGTCGTCTTCACGGCGGGAGGCGCCAGTGCCCGGTTGGTGGCGCGCTACCGTCCGCCGGTGCCGATCATCGCCTTCACCGCGTCGGAATCCGCCGCACGGCAAATGGCTCTCGTGTTTGGGGCAATCGCTTTAGTGGCGCCGCACGCGGAATCGACCGATGAGATGATCGGGCAGATGGAAGGCATGCTGAAGGAGCGCAACTTGGTCCGTCCGGGAGACCGGGTCGTGTTCACTTCCGGCCAGCCCATCGGCCGCCCCGGTACCACCAGCATGATGAAACTGCACACCATTTCCGCGTCATGAAGGGTCTTTGCGAGAGTTGCGAGCACCGCCGCGAGATCGTCAACGATCGTGGCAGCCGCTTCACGCTCTGCCAGAAGGCGAAGGACGACCCTCGCCTGCCGAAGTACCCGCGTCTTCCCGTGCTGCGCTGCGCCGCGCACACTCCGCGAGTCGAAACACTCTCAGGAGCCGAGTAGCTCAGTCCCAATCCGCAGCAGTTCCTGCGCCCGCGCTTCGGACTTCGATTCGACGGCAAGACGCAGCAGCGGCTCTGTGTTCGACGCGCGCACATGCAGCCATGCGTCCGGGAAGGTCAGCTTCAGCCCGTCGCTGCGGTCCGCTGCGGCACCGGCAAAGCGCGCCTCCACTGCCTGAATAATGGGGCCCAGTTTGCCGTGCTGGTACGGCACCTTCTTGCCCAGGCGGAAGAATCGCGGCAACCGCGCCGCAAGGTCCGGAAGCGACAGCCCCGTTTCCGCCATGCGGTCTAACAGAAACGCCATTCCGGTATAGCTGTCCCGGCAGTAATGGACGGACGGAAAGATGATGCCGCCGTTGGAGCCCTCGCCGCCAATCACGGCCTTGTGCGAGATCATGCGCTCCACGACATTTGCCTCGCCCACAGGGGCACGAAAGACCCGTCTTCCATGCCACGCCGCCACTTCCTCGATCACGGCCGAAGTCGTCAGGTTCACCACCACGTCGCCGGGCATTCGCGCCAGCACCGCGTCGGCAACCAGTGCCAACACCTCATCGTTGTCCAACAGCGTGCCATCGGGCTTCGCCACGGCAAGACGGTCCCCGTCCGGGTCTTGCGCGAAGCCGATCTCCGCGCCACTGGTGCGCATCAGCTCGGCCAGTTCGGTCAACGTGTCGGGACGGGGCTCCGCCTCGCGCGGAAACGGCTTGGTGGGGTCAGTCGAAATGGAAGTGAGCCGACAGCCCAGTTCCGCTTCCAGGAAGTGCGGCGTCAGGACGGAACCCGCTCCGTTCACCGCGTCCAAGGCGACGTGAAAGCGCCGTTTGCGGATCGCCTCCTGTTGCACGTGGCGCAGGACGCGCGCGAAGTGCAGGCGCGGCGGTGCGACGTAGTCCTCGGAAATGCGTCCCATGTCCGCGTTCGACACGCTGGCAAAGTCGCCCTGGTGATAGATGTCGATCAGTTCTGTGCGTTCGTACTGATTGAAGAATTGACCCTGTTCGTTGAATAGCTTCAGGGCGTTGTACTCGGGCGGATTGTGCGACGCGGTCAAAGCGATTCCGCCCAGCGCACCGGTGGCGGCGACATACATCTGGATCGTCGGCGTGGGCAGGATCCCCACCTTGACGACGTCGCAGCCGACGCTCAGCAATCCGCACGTGACGGCATGCTCCAGCATGGCTCCGGAGGCCCGTGTATCCCGGCCCAGGACCACGCGTCCGCGTCCGGTGTAGGTGCCAAACGCCTGTGCGAAGGCGCTGGCCAGGGCGGGTGTCAGGAAGTCACCCACGACTCCCCGAATGCCGGAGACGCCAATCTTGAGCAAATGTTCGCGCGCGGGCATCAGGCGTAGGTCCTCACAATCGCCAGCACTTCCTCAAACAGCGGAGACGGCGGACTGCCTTGCTGCTCCGCAATGACGCGCACCATCGGCTCCGTTTGGCTGACGCGAACGTGCAGCCAGCGCCGCTCCGCGCGCCAGTCCAGGCGGAGCCCGTCCACCGTGTTGCGCTCTGCTTCCGGGTAGCGCTCCTCCAAGGCCGCCAGCATCTGGGGAATGCGCTGGCGCGACAGGGGGACCTCCTCCTTCAACATGCAGTACGCCGGATAGGCCTTCAGGATCTCGGTGAAGGTCTGATTGCGGTGGTCTCTCATCTCCAGCAGCGTAAACATCGTCGCAATGCCGTCATAGACGAAGCGGAACTGCGGCATCATCACCGCCCCCGTGCCCTCGCCAGCCAGAGCAATCTGTTCCTCCGGATAGGCGCTCAGCGCGTCGATGGCGGCGTTTCGGCCTACCGGAACCCGAACAACGGTACCCTGACGTTGCTTCGCGATGTCGTCCAGCAGGGCCGTTGTCGACAGATTCGTGATCAGCAGCTTGCCGGGTTCCTTCGCCAGCCGGTGATCCGCCGCCAGCGCCAGCACCAACTCCTCAGGGACTGCGTCGCCACGCTCGGTGGCAAACGCCACCCGGTCGGAATCCGCATCAAACAGAAACCCGGCGTCCGCCTGCAGCGGAACGATCAGCGGCGACAGCTGCGATTGCACGGCCCGCGCCGACGTGGATGGATCGTGCGCAAAGCGCCCATCCATCGTGGAGTTGATCAGGACGAACGAGAAGCCATGCTGCTCATTCAGCCGGTGCAGAATCTGCGAGGACGTCCCGTTCGAACAGTCGACGACGACCCGGTAGCGCCGCAGCCGCGGGAAGGAGAAGACCTCGGACAACTCTTCCAGGTAGCGGTCCAGAGCCGAGACATCCACGCGCCGTTTGCCCAACTTGTCCCATTCGACAAAGCGGAAATGGCGCAAGTGGTAGATGTCGAGAAGTTCCCCTGCTTCCGCGCTGGACAGATAGGTGCCGCGCCGGCCGAAAAACTTCAACGCGTTCCACTCAGCCGCATTGTGGCTGGCCCCGATGGATATACCGCCCGCGGCGTCCATGCGCCGGATCGCATGCTGCAACACCGGTGTCGAGGCTACGTCGAGGTCGATGACGTCCCGTCCGGAAGCCAGCAGTGCCGCTGTGACACCCTCGCGGATCATCACGCCACTCGCGCGCGGGTCGCGGGCAAGCAGTACCGGTCCGGACGAATCAAGAAACGTGGCGAAAGCCGCCGCGAAGTCGATGACGCGAGACGCCGTCACGCCCGACCCCACCATGCCGCGCAATCCCACTTGTGAAATGCGCAGCGAGCGCTGAGGCATCGCCTTCTATTTTGTCAGCACCAGGCGGCCAAAGGCAGAGGGCACGTGATAGTTCTTCGCCCCGGTGGGCTGCCAGGCCAGGTACACCCGGTCCGGCGGTGGTCCCTGCAGCCGGTAAAAGTTGGCGCGGAACTCACGCCCCGGCTCCGCGGCGACAAATCCATTGATCGACGCGAGTGGAATCCTCATCTCCCCGTACCAGACTTTTCCCACGGAATCGATGCTCGCCTTCACCGAGAATCCGGAGTTCCAGTCCTTGTCCGTTTTCGGCACGTCGCCGCGCTCAATGTCCAGGTCGATCCACTCGCCTTGCGGTGACACCTGAAACTCGCGATAGTGTCCGGGCCGCTCCATCTCACCGCCGATGAAGAGCTCGGCCACGTCCCAGTTCCAGAGCTCCCAGGTGTCGCGCGTCGTCACGGGATCGGGCTTCAGAAACAGCTTGTCGTAATCGCAGACGAAGAGAACGTACAGGTACCGATCGGTCCACCGGGAGCGGATCGCGGTGCGATGACCCGCTTGCGGCTCCCCCAGCGGACCGCGATCGAATACCACCGGCATGACTTCCTTCCAGTGCGCCGCCGCCGGGTCCGCGCTGAGCGCGACGTCCGCCGCCATCCAGTGGCTGGCAATCCGCCCCTGCTCCTGCCCGTTTGCCAAGGTGGTGATCATTACCACCAGGGTCGCAAGTCTCATACGATAACGAGCATATGCTTTCTCTCGTGCTGGTCGCTCTGGCGCTGGAGCCGACGCAGGCCAACATCGCCTATTCCGGCCATCCGCAAACGGTGCTGGACATCTATCAGCCAGCGGGCGCCGCGGGCGGTAAGCGGCCCGGCGTGGTCGCTATTCATGGCGGCGGATGGGTGAGCGGGTCGAAAGAGCGCTCCATGCCCACGCTGGTGGAGCCGTGGCTGGCCAAAGGCTTCGTCGTGGCCAACGTCGAGTACCGGCTCGCGAAGGTGGCCACCGCGCCCGCGGCCGTCGTCGATGCCTTGGCGGCAGTGGAGTGGTTCCGGAAGAATGCCTCCAAGTATGGCGTCGATCCGAAGCGCATCATCGTGACGGGCGAAAGCGCCGGCGGACATCTTGCGCTGATGTCAGCCATGGTGCAGAAATCGTCCGGCTTCGGCAGTGCGGACCGCGTCGCCGCAGTCATCAACTTCTGGGGCATCACCGACGTTGAGGACCAGGTGGACGGCTCCAGCATCCGGCAGTACGCCACCACTTGGGTACCGGATTCCACCTCGGAGCGCCGCGAGTTCGCCCGCAAGCTGTCGCCCGTCAGCTATGTCCGGAAAGACCTCCCGCCCATCCTGACGATCCACGGCGATGCGGACGAAACTGTTCCCTACGATCATGGCGTCGAACTGACGCGCCTGCTTCGAAACGCCAAGAGCGATGCGGAACTCATCCCCCTGCGCGGCTACCCGCACGGCTTCCAACTGCCTCGTCTCGCCGAGATCTATGGCCACGTGTGGGCCTTCCTCGGCAAGCGTGGACTCATGCCCTAGACGGCTGCAATCCCTCCACCAGGAGCTTCGCCAGGCGGCTGATGAGCAGGTTGCCCGCATTGTCGGGTGAGTAGTCCACCTTCGCCATGCCATCGACGGTGAGTGCCATCGCCACCGGACCACCTTCGCCATAGACAATCCCGACGTCCGACCGCAGCGCGTCGAGTGAGCCCGACTTCGACACGACCCGATCCATGTGGCGGCCGATTCCGTCTTTGTATTGCTGCCGGTCCAGGATGGCCAGCATCTCCTTCGACGCCGCAGGATTGACCGCTTCGCCCCGCTCCAGCAGTTCCAGCAGCCGCACCATCTCGGCAGAGGTGGAGGACCCAAGGCCGAAGCGCTCGTTCTCCTTCATTCGCCCCGCGGCACTGAAGCCTTCCGCCGCTTTCAGATTCGTGCCGTCGCCGCGCACTTTGCGCATGGATCGGGTTCCGGGCAGCTTGTAGCGGTCCATCACCTCGTTGACGTAGTCGGCCGTGATGCGCTCGATCACCATGTTGGTGGCTGTGTTGTCGCTCACCACGATCATCACGTGCAGCGTGTCCCGCAGCGTCAGGCGCGTGCCGTCCGCAAACTCGCGGATCACGCCGGAACCCGACACCTTGTCTTGTGCCCGGATCGTCAGCGGATCGTCCAGCTTCCAGCGCCCCTCCGCCGCCCCCTGGTAGGCCGCGACCAGAATCGGCAGCTTGATCGTGGATGCGGTCCGGACCCGCTCATTCTCACCGACACCGAACCGGGCGCCCGTCTTCAGGTTCCGCGCGGCAAGCCAGACTTGTGCGCCTTTGTGCCCTTCCGCGAAGCGCGTTATCTCCGAGAGGATCTCTGCAAGCGGAGTCATCTCGACATTATGCGAGATTAAGAATAGCCGCTTGCCCACCTCCGAATTGCTCTTTCCGTTCATCGACTACTGGTGGGCCTACCTCGCCTTCACCGCCTTCATCGCTTTCCTGCTTGCGCTGGATTTGGGCGTCTTCAATCGCCAGGCCCACGACGTTTCGATCCGGGAAGCCACTCTGTGGACCGTCGCCTGGCTCATTCTGGCGATCATCTTCAACTACGTGCTCTGGGTCTACGCGGCAAGCAAGTTCCCGGAACCGGTGGCACGGCAGGTTGCGCTGGAGTTCGCGGCGGGCTACCTGGTGGAGCGCGCCCTCAGCTTCGACAACATCTTCATCTTCGTCCTGGTGTTCCAGTACTTCGCCATTCCGAACCGGTTTCAGCATCGCGTGCTCTTCTACGGCATCGTCGGGGCATTCCTCTTCCGGGCCATCTTCGTCGCCGCCGGCGCGTACCTGATGCGGTTCCACTGGGTGGTGGTCTTCTTCGGCGTGTTGCTGATCTACACCGGCTTCAAGATGTTGGGGGGCGGCACGGAGAACGTCGAGCCGAACAAGAATCCGATCATCCGGCTGCTGCGCCGCTACATCCCGGTCACCGCGCAAATGCGGGGTCAGCGCTTTCTGCTCAATGTGGAAGGACGGTTGCACGCGACGCCGCTGCTGGTGGCTCTGGTCTTTCTGGAGCTCACCGACATCGTCTTTGCGATCGACTCGGTGCCGGCCGTCTTTGCCCTGACGAAAGAGCCGTTCATCGTCTTCACTTCCAACATCTTTGCGATTCTCGGCCTCCGCGCGATGTACTTCATGCTGGCGGGTGCCATGGATCAGTTCTACCTGCTGAAATACGGTCTCAGTGCCGTGCTGGTTTTCGTAGGTCTGAAGATGACGATATTCAATGGCGTCTGGCTGCCCCATGTTCCGATCGGGTGGTCGCTCGGCGCCATCTGCGTCATCCTGTTCCTCTCCATCACTCTTTCCCTTCTTCGTCCGCGCCGGACGTCGTAGACTCAAGGGGGATACGCTTGCAACTGAGCAGATGATTCGCACCACACGGCAGCGGACCGCAATCCGTGACGTCTTCGAAAAAGCCAACCGTCCGCTTGGCGCGCCGGAAGTCCTGGAGTCCGCCAAGTCGAACGTCAAGGGTCTTGGCATCGCCACTGTCTACCGCACCATCAAGGGCCTGCTCGACGAAGGGTGGCTGGTTCCGGTGGACGTTCCCGGAGAGCCGCCGAGGTACGAACTGTCAGGCAAGGAACACCACCATCACTTCCACTGCAAGCAATGCGGGCGTGTCTTTGAAGTAGAAGGCTGCGTGGAGAACCTGAAGCGCCTTCTCCCGCCTGGCTTCCGCATCACCGGACATGAAGTATTCCTGTTCGGTCACTGTGCGCAGTGCGAGCGCCCGATCCCGCTGCCGCGGACCTAAACTCCTTCCTTTGTTTCGAACCGCAGTATTTGTTGTCTCGATTTGAAATAGGCAATACGGGGCAGAGTTATCCGATTTTATTTGGTTTCTTTTTTCATTGTCATTTCACGTCTAGTGGCTTAAGATCGTCTTCTACGGATGGGAGATCGCTCAGGCAATCAGCCCGTATTGTCTCTGCTTGCAGGACATTGGGTGAGTCTCGCTCGCGCAGGTCTGGTAACAACTGCTACTGTGACTTGGCTTTTGCTCGTGACGTCGCAACGTCACGGCGGCGATAATCCATACCTCGGCCTACTTACCGCGATCATCCTGCCGGCGCTCTTTTTTGTCGGTCTGATTCTCATTCCGATCGGCGTGCGCGCGGGGCGCAAGCGGTGGGCCGGTGAGATCCAGTTGACGCGGGGCGATGCCATCCGGCGAATTGCGATCTTTATTGGCGTCACTACGGCGACGAATGTCGTCCTGGCCGCGACATTCACTTACCGCGCGGTCGAACATATGGACTCCGTCGCGTTCTGCGCCACCAGTTGCCATGTCATGCGGCCCGAGGCGTTCAGCCATCAGGAAGGGGCGCACTCCCGGACGTCCTGCGTGGAGTGTCATGTATCCCCGGGAGTGTCCGGCTGGCTGAGCGCGAAGATGGCCGGCACGCGCCAGATCTGGCAGATGGCCACCAACAGCTACCCCCGCCCGGTGCCCTCGTCGCTGGAGCGCAATGACCTCGTACCCGTCAGGGAGAACTGTGAGCAGTGTCATTACCGCGCGAAAGCGGTCGGTGGGCTGCTACGCGTGATCACGAAGTACGCCGACGACCAGGCGAATACGCGGACCTACTCCGTTCTGCTGCTCCACATTGGGGCGGGTAGCGGACCCGGTATCCATGGAGCCCATGTCGATCCGAATATCGAGATCAGCTACCGGACGGGTGATACTCAGCGGCAGACGATCCACACCGTCACGTGGCGCAACAAGAGGACCGGCGAGACGCGCGTCTACGAGGGCGAACCCGCCAAGGGCAAGACCGCCGAGTTCACGATGCAGTGCATGGATTGTCACAATCGCACCGCACACGCCTTCCGCACGCCGGACCGGGTACTGGACCGCGCCCTTGCCTCCGGCGAACTGCCGATGAGCTTCCCGTTCCTGAAAAAGGAAGGCCGTGCCCTGCTGCAAGCCGAGTACCCCAACAAAGCAACTGCCGAAGCCGCCTTCCGCACCGCGATCGACAGAACGTATTCTGACCAGCCGGCCGCCGCGCGCCGCCACGTGGCCGACTCGCTGACAGCCATTTGGGACCGGTCTGTCCATCCGGAAATGAAAGTGAGTTGGGGAACCTATCCGGACAACATCGGCCACACCGACTCTCCCGGTTGCTTCCGCTGCCACGACGGCAGCCACAGCACCAAGGACGGCCGGGTCATTCAGCAGGACTGCGCTTTGTGCCATCAGGTGATCGCAGTCGACGAGCCCGCGCCGGAAATCCTGAACACCCTGGAAGTCACCAACACTTTGATCAGCAGGAGATGACAATGAACAGCAAAACGAAGAGACTCGCCTTTAGCTTGATGATGACCATCGGCGCCGCAATGGCTGCGGATGCTGCTGCCGGCAAGGCCGCCTATGACAAGTCCTGCAAGAGCTGTCATGGCGCCGACGGCGCGCCGAATGCCGCTGTCGCCAAGATGATGAAGGTCGAGATGCGCCACTTGGGCTCCAAGGAAGTCCAGGCGCTCGGCGAGGCCAAGTGGACCGAGATCATGTTGAAGGGTGTCGGCAAGATGAAGGGGATCTCCAGCGTGAATGACAAGCTGGCCGCCGACATCTACGCCCACACGAAGAGCTTCAAGCAGTAAGGACCGCGGAGAGGACGATGCGGAGCAGGCTTTTCTCAATCATGCCTCTGGTGGCGCTGTTGGCGGCCACGGTCGGGCTCACGGGACAATCCGGAGCGGAGGTGACGCCTCGCGACAAGGAGTTCTACCTCGATCAGGCAGTCGTGTCGTTCGTGCGGCCCGGCATTCGAGCCCGCATCTTGAATGTGGAGCAGATGGCAGCCGGGGCGCAGCCGCGAGTCCGCTTCCGGCTGACCGACCGGGCGGGCCTGCCGCTGGATCGCGAAGGGATCACGACTCCCGGTCCCATTAACGCGCGCTTCTTGTTGGCCCGCATTCCGGCGGGGTCGAGAGAGTATCGCTCCTATACCGTGTCCCGTCCGACCAGTCCCATCACGGGCGTTCAGGCGGAGCAGGCCTCGTTCGATTCCGGCGGCCGGTTCGAGAAGACCGGCGACGGGGAGTATACCTATACCTTCAATACGCGCCTTCCGGCTGACTTTGACCCGACCGTCACTCACACCATGGAGCTGTTCGCCACGCGAGACCTTCGCGAGTTTGATCTGGATCAGCAGGGCGATGAGAACTTCCTGACATGGGTGCCGAACGGCTCGCCGGTCACCGTGACGCATGACCTCGTTGCGACGGCCACCTGTAACGCTTGCCATAACCCGTTGAACGCGCACGGCGGCTTCCGGCGCGAAATGCAGGGCTGCGTGCTTTGCCACACCAGCCAGACGACGGACCCCGATACCGGCAACACCATGGACATGAAAGTCCTGGCGCACAAGATCCACGCCGGAGAGCATCTGCCTTCGGTGCAAGCCGGCAAGCCCTACCAGGTGATCGGCTTTGGGGGCCAAGTCCACGACTTCTCGGAAGTCCGGTATCCGCAGGACATTCGCGCCTGCACCTCGTGTCACAAGAGCGGCCCGCGTGACGCTGGTCGTTGGTTGACCGGCAGCCGCGCCGCATGCGGAGCCTGCCACGACAACGTGAACTTCGCAACCGGCGAGAATCACCGCAACATCATTCAGGCGGACGACACGCGTTGCGGTAACTGCCACCGGCCGCAGGGTGATCGGGAGTTCGATGCTTCGGTCGTCGGCGCTCACACGATCCCGCGCTTCTCGCAACAGCTGCCGGGCGTTGTCTTCAGCCTGGTCCGTGTGCAGAACACGGCTGCCGGCCAGCGTCCCACGGTGACCTTCACGATTCAGGATCGTCAAGGCAACCCCATCACGCCGCAGCAGATGAGTTCGCTTAGTCTCATCCTGGCCGGGCCGACGACGGATTACGCCACCCGCTTCTCGGAGAGCGCGCGGAACGCCACCGTGTCCGGAAACACGTACACCTACACCTTCACCAATGCGATTCCCGCAGCCGCGCAAGGAACCTTCACGGTGGACATCGAGGGGTACCGCAACATCAACATCGACGCCGGACAGGCCGCGCCGCTTGCGGTCCGCGATGCCGGTCTTAATCGCGTCACCCACTTCTCGGTCGACGGCTCCCTGGTGCGTCCGCCCCGGGCCGTGGTGACGAACGAGAAGTGCAATGCCTGTCACGGTTCCATCTCCTTCCACGGCGACAATCGCAATCGCGTGGAAGCCTGTCTGGTCTGCCATACGCCTCTGTTGACCGATGCGGCGCGCCGCCCGGCCAACCAGCTGCCGGCCGAGACCGTCGACCTGCACACCATGGTCCACAAGATCCACCGCGGCCACGACCTGACCCGTGGCTACACGGCCTACGGGTTCGGCAACGTCGCCCACGACTTCACCAAGGTTGCCTATCCCGGCGACCTGCGGGACTGCCAGCAATGTCACGTGGCGGGGACCAATCAGTTGCCGTTGCCCGAGGGACGCATCCCGGTCACCACGCCGCGCGGGTTCACCAACCCGACGCCGCCCGAGCAAGCGGTTTGCCTCAGCTGCCATGACACGCGGGCAGCCGCCGCGCACGCTCAGTTGAACACCGGGTCGATTGGCGAGTCCTGCGCCGTCTGCCACGGTCCGAACTCGCAGTTCTCGGTCGATCGGGTCCATGCGCGCTAGCCTCATTGGCGCCGCGCTTCTGTCCCTCACGATTCCGGGCTTCACGCAGGACCTGAAGCCCGGATACGTCGGGTCGGAAGCGTGCGCCGTCTGTCATGAGGATCTGGCCGGCGCCTTCAAAAAGACCCGGCATCAGGCTCTCGAACTGGAAAAGAAGCGCGGCTGGGCCGGGCAGAGCTGCGAGGCTTGCCATGGTCCGGGCGCCAAGCATGCCGAGTCGGCCGATATTGCGGAAATCCTCAACCCGGGCAAGCAGAAGCCGATCGTGCAGAACCGCGATTGTCTGAAGTGCCATGTGAACCAGACGGCGCGCGTGGGCCGCATCGTCAGCGGACATGCCCGGGAGGAAGTTGCGTGCAGCCAGTGTCACTCCGTCCATCCGAAACCAGGTGAGGTGCTGTTTGAGCGCCGTGCGGAACGCATCAACCGGCTCTGTTACGGATGCCATCAAACCGTCCAGGCGTCCTTTCAAAAACCGCATACGCATCCGGTCAATCAGCACGCGATGTCGTGTACGGACTGCCACAATCCGCACAATCCGACCGGCGTAGCCGCGCAGCGCGTGGCCTTCGGTAATGAGCCAAACTGCTTCTCCTGTCACGCGAATCTGCGCGGTCCGTTTGTCTTTGAACACGCGCCCGTGCGCCTGGAAGGCTGCCAGAGCTGTCACGAGCCGCATGGATCCATCAACCCGAAGATGCTGACCCGGCATGACGTGAAGGTGCAATGCCTGGAGTGTCACGCCGATCTGGGCGCGGCTTCGGCGCGGTCCACCGGTGTGTTGGGCGGCGTGCCGCCCGCCTTCCATGACCTGCGCAGCCCGCGCTTTCAGACGTGCACCACGTGCCATCGAAAGATTCATGGCTCTCACGTCGACAGGAGCCTGCAGCGATGAAGCACGCACTCGCGATGCTTGTTCTGGGCTCCGCGCTGGCGCAGGATACGCCGAAGCCGGAGGTGACCCGCAACGTCGAAGACCCACCGATTGCCGGCAGCTTCGAAGTCGGCAGCCGCACGCTGCTGAACACCTCCGGGAACTTCAACACGTATCGCAGCGTGGTGAACCTGGGAGAGGGTGTTCGCCTTCTCAATTCCGACCTGCGCTTCCGGGACCCTTCCGGCAAGCTGTTCAACGAAGCCACGCTCTCCATGCGGGCCTGGGGTGGAGATCCTTACAACACAGCGCGATTCGACATTCGCAAGCACGACCTGTACAACTTCGTGTTCGACTACCGCAACATCGCGTACTTCAACTTCCTGCCCTCGTTCGCCAACCCGCGCATTGCGCAAGGGTCGCTGTTGAATCAGAACTCGTTCGACACGCAGATCCGGACGAGTGACATGCGGCTGGATCTGTTCCCTTCCAAGCGCATCACACCTTTTCTCGCCTATGGACGGGCGTCGGAAAGCGGGCGCGGAATCTGGGCATTCACGCGGGAGGGCAATGAATTTCCCGTCCCGACGCTGGCGCGCAACTCGAGCGATCACTTCCGTGCGGGCGTGAACTTCAACTTCTCCCGCTTCCATCTCGCGCTGGAGCAGGGCGGGACGCTGTTCCGCGACGATCAGTCTTCGTATGAGAATGTGCCCAATCCGGGGAACTTTCGCGCGCCGTTCCTGGGACAGAATCTGCAACTTGGCAGCCTGCTCGAAGCCTACCGGGTTCGCGGCAACAGCTCCTATCAGCGGGGAACGCTGGCGTATGAGCCGTGGCGGTGGATTCAGATCACCGGCGACTTCATCTACACGAACCCCTCGATCACGGCAAACTATTCGGCCGATTCGCGCGGCGTGCTGGCCATCCCCCAATCGATGCTGTTTGCGAATCGCGGCTTCGACTCGCTGTCGGCGGCCGCCCGCATGCCGCACCCGTCCGGGTCCTTCCGGATCGAGCTTCGTCCGTTCACGCGGCTGCGCATCGTGCAGCATTGGATGACGGACCGCATGCATAACGCCTCCAGCGCGCTGCTGGCGGAGCAGTACTTCACCACGGGCAGCGTAGTGAACTTTCGAAACTTCCTGCCGGACCGTCTGGCGTTGAACCAAACACAACAGCAGGTGGATGTCTTCTACGACTTGACGAAGCGGCTCACCGTGCGCGGCGGACACCGCTACACATTCGGGGACACACGAGTGCGCGGATCCGATTACGCGGCGCTGCCGTTCCAATCGGCGGACTTGAGCCGCCACACTGCCCTGGTGGGCGCCGGCTACCGATGGGACACAACGCTGCGCCTGAATGCCGATTATGAAAGGGCGCGCACGGACCGCGCGTTCTTCCGTACCAGCCTCTTCCACTACGACCGGCTGCGGCTGCGGGGATCGTATCAGCCGAAGTTCGCGAAGTGGCGGCTGACGGGCGACTATTCGCTCATCGAGAACGAGAATCCGAACCCGGCCATCCGCTGGGACTACGCCGCGCGGGCGATGACCTGGGGAGCGCACTGGCTGCCCGACGGCGGGCAGAAGTACTCGATTCTTGCCGAGTACACCCGCTCGATCTGGTACTCGCGGATCAACATCATCCTTCCGCAAACCTTCGCCGGCGCGCGACAGGACTTCCAGGAGAACGCGCACAGCGGAACGTTGCTGCTGCAACTGAATCCACGGGCGTGGACCGCACGGCAGCCGGGGCTGAACGTGGGCGGATCCTTCGTGACCACCGGCGGCAGCCGCCCGACGACCTTCTTCCAACCGATTGCGCGCGTGTCGCAACCGATGGGCAAGCACGTGATGGCGAATGCGGAGTGGCGGTGGTGGCGGATGAACCAGTCCGTGTTCGCCTTCGAGAACTTTGCCAGCCATCAACTGCTCTTCAGCCTGACGTTCCTGCGCTAGGGAGTTCCGTTTTTTTGGAGAATCCGGGACTCCGCGTGACAAGGTGAGACATTCCCCGTATCCGCGGGCGAATTCGCGGAGTCGCCTCCCGTTGCGATTCTAGGCACGGCGCCGCTTCGTGCAGTGAATGGAACGTGGGTAAGTTCTTCGCCGGACGAGAGATCGAGACCGGTTCGCCGTGTGACCGCGATCAGCGTGAGCGCAACGCCAGAAGAAGAAGAGCCGCGCCGAAGAGTCCCATGACGAGGCCGCTCCAGAGGTTGACGTTGATTTCGGGCGACAGTGCGGGGCGCGCGGGCGAAAGCATTCCGGTCGCGGTGAGCATGGCGCCAAGCGCGAGGAAGAATGCACCGGCGGGTTTTCGTAAGTCGAGCATCGTCGGTTACCAGAAGAGCAGATTCAGTGCCGCCAGGGCGGCGATGACGATCCAGGCCAGCGGGGCGGGACGTTCCCACCATCGCCATCCCCGATCATCGGGCAGCTTCGTCAGCCCGTAGACCAACCCGTTGAGCTCCGCGGCCGGCTTGGGCCTGGTGGCCAGGCTCACGGTAATCGTCACCAACATGCAGGTGGACCAGGCAAAGATGGCGATCCAGAAGTTCTGCGCCATGGTGGACGGAAACTCGCGCAACGGCGCGAGCCACGCGCCCTTCCCCTCCGCGATGGTCAAGCCGTGTGTGGCGGCGGCGGCAAGGGTGCCGGAGACAAGGCCCCAGAACGCGCCGTGACCCGTGGCGCGGCGCCAGAACATCCCGAGAAGGAACGTCGCGAACAGCGGCGCGTTGACGAAGCCGAACACCAACTGCAGGAAGTCCATGATGTTGTTGAACTGCTGCGCGAGGTACGCGGTGGCGATCGAGAGCCCGATGCCCCAGACGGTGGTCCACCGGGCGACGCTGAGGTAGTGGGAGTCCGGCGCGTCCTTGCGGATGTAGCTCTGGTAGATGTCGTAGGTGAAGACGGTATTGAACGCGGTGACGTTGCCGGCCATGCCGCTCATGAACGAGGCCATCAGCGCCGTCAGGCCGACGCCCAGCATGCCGGAAGGGTAGAACTGGGCCATGAGCGTCGTCATCGCCTGATCGTAGTCGTAGCCGGAACCTTTTGCCGGAAGCGCGTAGCCAATGTTCATCTGCTGCATGGCAAGCGCGGCAATGCCGGGCACAATCACGATGAAGGGCATTGCCATTTTGGGAAACGCAGCCAGCAGCGGCGTGCGGCGCGCGGCCGACATCGACTGTGCGGCCATGGCGCGCTGCACCACCAGGTAATCCGTGCACCAGTAGCCGAAGCTGAGCACAAAGCCAAGTCCCGCCACCAGGCCGAAGATCTCGACGCCCATCGGGTTCTGCGCCGCGTCACCGGCGAAGCGCCAGGAGTGGGTCATCACTTCCGGGACGCGCTGGCTCATTCCCTCCCAGCCACCGGCGCGCGTCACCGCGAGAATGGCCAACGGCGCGAAGCCCATCACAATGAGGAAGAACTGCAGCACTTCGTTGTAGATGGCGCTGGAGAGCCCGCCCGTCATCGTATAGAGCAGAACGATGGCCGCCGAGAGCAGGACACTGGCGGTGAAACTCCAGCCGAGCACCAGCCGGAAGAGCAATCCCAGGGCGTACATCGAAATGCCGGAACTGAACACCGTCATCACCGCGAAGGTAATCGCATTCAACCCGCGCGTCTTTTCATCGAAGCGGAGCTTCAGGTACTCCGGCACGGAGCGCGCGCGGCTGCCGTAATAGAACGGCATCATGAAGACGCCCACGAAGAGCATCGCGGGAACCGCGCCGACCCAATAAAAGTGCGCGGTCATGATGCCGTACTTCGCACCGGAGGCGCACATCCCGATGACTTCCTGCGCGCCGAGGTTGGCCGCGAGGAATGCGAGCGAGGAGATCCAGGTCGGCATGGAATGCGAACTGGTCAGAAAGTCCGAACTGGTCTTCACCTGACGCCGGAGGTAGAGCCCGATGCCGAGCACGAACGCGAAGTACAAAATCAGGATGGCGTAATCAATCGTGGCTAAGTGCATCGCGGAACGTCGTTCTGTGATAACACAGATGGGTTCCACATGTGGCAGCAACACTACGCTCCGATCGCGGGAAACCTGGGCCTTTCCGCGCTGGCCGCCTCCTTGCCTATCCTGGTGCTTTTGTATCTGCTGGGCATCCGCCGCACGCCGGCATGGATGGCGGCGCTTTCGGGCTTGGGCGCCGGGATTGTCGTTGCCGTTGCGTTGTACGGGATGCCGGTGTCGACGATGGCGAGTTCGATCGCTTACGGAGCGTGCTTCGGGTTGTTCCCGATCGGATGGATTGTGTTTTGGGCGATCATCCTCTATCGGCTGACGGTGGTGACGGGACGGTTTGAGGTTCTGAAGGATTCGATCGGCTCCCTGACCTCTGACCGCCGCCTGCAGGCGTTGCTGATCGCGTTCGCCTTTGGTGCGTTCATTGAAGGCGCCGCGGGTTTCGGAACGCCCGTTGCGGTTGCGGCGGCAATGCTGTCCGGGCTGGGGTTCTCTCCGTTCTATGCGGCGGGCATCTGCCTGCTGGCAAATACAGCGCCGGTGGCATTCGGCTCGATCGGCATACCGGTGCTGACGCTGGCCGGGATCACGCAGTTGCCGCTGCAGGATCTCAGCATGTGGGTGGGCCGGATCTGTGCCCCGGTGTCGTTCTTCGTTCCGATTTACCTGGTGCTGGTGATGGGCGGAGTGCGGGCGCTGCTGGGTGTGTGGCCGGCGGCGGTGGGCTGTGGAGCCGCGTTTGCGGGAGCGCAATTCTACGTGTCCAACTACATGGGGCCGCAGCTGGTGGATATCGTCAGTTCGTTATCGGCCATCGGCGTGATGGTGATCCTTCTCCTGGTGTGGAAGCCCTCGGACAAGTTCGTTCTTGCCGGTGAGGCGCATGCGATGACGGAGCCGCGGCGTCATCCGGCGAGCGAGGTGGTCCTGGCGTGGGCGCCGTACGGGCTGCTGGTGATCTTCGTCATGCTCTGGGGTCAGGACGAGATCAAGAAGCTGCTGAATCAGCCGACGATGATGATCCCATGGCCGGGATTGCACAATCTGGTGGAGCGCATGCCGCCGGTGATGGCGAAGCCGACGCCGTATGCCGCGGTCTACACGTTCAACTGGCTTTCGGCCTCCGGAACTGCCTGTATGTTTGCCGTTTTCGCCACCATTCTGGTGCTGCGCGTGAAGCCGGCGCAGGTGGTGGAGGTGTTTCGCACCGCCTCCAAGCAGTTGGCGATGTCGATGCTGACGATCGCGAGCGTTCTGGGTCTCGCGTTCTTGCTGAACTATTGCGGCGCGACGGGCACGATGGGCCTGGCTCTGGCCGCGACCGGTGCCCTGTTCCCGTTCTTCAGCGCGATTCTCGGCTGGCTAGGCGTGTTCCTGACAGGCAGCGACACTTCGGCCAACGCGCTGTTCGGCAATCTGCAAGTGGTGACGGCCAACAAGCTGGGCTTTGATCCGGTGCTGATGGCGTCGTCCAACTCGTCGGGCGGCGTGATGGGCAAGATGATCAGCCTGCAATCGATCGCAGTGGCGGCGGCGGCGACGGGCATGAAGCCTTCCGACGAATCGCTGCTGTTCCGATTCACGCTGAAGCACAGCGTATTTCTGGCTTCCGTGATCGGCCTGCTCGTGGTGGCCTACACGTATCTGCGCTAGGCGAACAGCTCCATACGCGGCTTGCCCTTGCCATCGCGCGTGACGTAGACGGGGCGCTTTTCCGTGACGGCCATCGTGTTGGCGGGGATGCCCATGGCGTGATAGATCGTGGCGTGCAGGTCTTCGATGTTGATGGCGCCTTCGATCGTGCGGCACGGGCGCTCCTCTGCCGTCTTGCCGTAGAGGAAGCCGCGCTTCATGCCGCCGCCGAACAGCAGCACGCTGCCCGCTTCCGTGAAGTGGCGATGCATGCCGTAGTGCTTCGGATGGGTCATCACGTCCGGAACATCCACCTGGTCCTTCACCGCTTTGTCGGGCTTGCCTTCCATGATCATGTCGCGGCCGAACTCGCTGGCGAGAACGATTAAGGTGCGATTCAGCAGTCCGCGCTCTTCGAGATCCAGCACCAGTTGCGCGATCGGCGCGTCGATCTGACGCTTCATCTCTTCCGCCCGGGTATGGCCGTTCTCATGCGTGTCCCAGTTGCGGAACGGGATGTACTCCGTCGTGACTTCGATGAAGCGGGCGCCGGCTTCCGTGAGGCGGCGTGCCAGCAGGCAGCCGAGTCCGAAACGGCCGGTGTTGTAGATGTCGTAGCTCTTCTTGGCTTCGAGCGACAGATCGAAGGCCTTGGCAGCGGAGGAATCGAGAAGACGATGGGCGTTCTCCACGGACCGCAGCAGAGACTCTTTCTGGAAGCCGCCGGCCTGCGCCAGCGGAGAGTTCTTCGTCAACTGCCGCCACAACTCGCGCCGCGAATGGAAGCGCGCGTCGCCGAGTTCCTTCAACGGGCGCACCGAGGAGGCGGCATCCGCCGGGTTGACGATCATGAAGGGGCCATGTTCCGCGCCGAGAAATCCGGCAGTGTGGAATGCCTTCACGGCCTGGCTCTCCGCGCCGATTTCCATGTCCTGGCCGATGTCGATGAACGCCGGCATGTCGGGATTGCGGGGCCCGAGCGTGCGGGAGATCCATGACCCGATGTGCGCCATCGCCACCGTTTGCGGCGGCGCGTAGCCGGTGTGCCAGTGGTACTGGTGCCGCGCGTGGAGAATGAAGCCGAGATCGCCCGCCTGATAGGAGCGAATCAAGGTCCCGCGGTCCATCACCTTGGCGACACGTTCGAGACCTTTGGACAGCTTGATGTTGTCCACCACGGTGTCGATTGCCGGAAAGGTGGACAGCACCTCGGCGGACTTGGTGCCGGGCGCGTAGGGGGTGTAGCGCTTGGGATCGAAGGTTTCCGTCTGCGCCATGCCGCCGCCCATCCAGAGCACGATCAACGTGTCGGCTTTGGGCGCAATCTTCTTCAACTGCTCCTCGGCGAAGGAAGGCGCGGCAGCGGCCAGCGCGGATGCGGAGAGAAAGTCGCGTCTGTTCATGTCAACCTCGTACAGCTCTACAGGACCAGTTGAAATTCGGGCATCATGGCCAGGGACCAGAGAAGATCGGCCAGAGTTTCGGGGGTGGGCTTGGCACCCAGTGCCGCGCGCGCCAACTGCGCTTCGCTTGCCGTTGCGTCGCGGCCGAGAGCGTGGCGGAACACCCGGCTGACCAGGGAATCCGTGGTGAACGGACCTTCCGGCGCCGGCACGGGCTGCTGCGGCAGCACCGGAATCAGCCGCTCCATGTTCGGCTTTTCCTTAAAGACGTAGAACCGGACGGAGGGCGAAATGTCGCTGGTCTTGGACGCTTCGTTCAATGCCGCGCTGGCCTTGAAGCGAGTCAGCCCCTTGCCGGACAGATCGATTTCGCGCACGTCGTTGGTGCCCATCGCAATCGTTCCGAAGGCGCTGGTGACCCAGTCGGTCTTCACCGCCGGGGGCGCGTAAGAGCCTTCATCACCCACCACCAGCCACAACTTCTTCAAGCCGGTGACGTCGATGTCGAATTCGCGCGGCTTGGACCGGCCACCCATCACGCCGGAGTACGCCAACGGCGCGGGCGCGGCGGGCTGCTGTCCCAACATCTTGCGGGCACCGCGATAGATCATGGCGTAGAGATCCTGCCCGTTCACCAGTTCGAGCGCCTGCAGCGTCGTGGCCTCGGTTGGGCGTTCACTGGTCACCTGGTCGCGAATCGGCCGGCCGAGCGCGCGCGAGAGCGGCGACGACATCAGCCGCGCCTCTCGGACGTACTTCGCGGGACCTTCATCACGCGGCCGCCACACCGGCCACTCGCCCGTAATGGCGCTGAGCGAATCGATGAACTGCTCGGCGTTCAGGCGGCGGATGGAGGGTCCGCGGAAGGTGTAGTTCTTGTCGGCGTCGCGATCCACGGCCGTCATCTGGTAGGCCGGAAGGCTCATGATCGTGGCGATCAACTTCTTCATGTCCCAGCCCTGCTCGACGAAATCGGCCGAGAGGCGGTCCAGCAGTTCGGGTGACCAGGGTTCGCCGTCCATCTCGTCGACCGGCTCGACGATGCCGCGGCCGATGAGCTTCGCCCAGATTCGGTTGACGACGGTGCGCGGCGTGCGGCCGTTGCGCGGGTCAAGGAACATGGAAGCGACGGCGGCATGGCGCTCGTCGAGGCTCATGCCCGCGGGATGGTTCAGCTCCGGATAGAGGAAGCTGGGGGTTGCAAACTGGCCGGTGGCGTTGTCGCAGCGCACCAGTTCCAGCTTTTCGTCTTTCGAGAAGAAGGCTGCCAGTGCGTAGGCATCCTTCAGCTTCCATTTGGAGATGAAGCTGTCGTGGCAGGAATTGCACTTCAGGTTGATGCCCAGGAAGATCTGCGCCGAGTTCTGCGCCGCCTGCATGTGCGGCGTCTGGGAGGCGTTGATGTCGCCGCGCCAGTTGACGCCAATCAGGAAGCCTTCGGCGCCGCTCTGGCCGGGATTCAGCAGCTTTTCGACAAACTTGTCGTAGGGGACATTGTCTTCCAGCGCCTGATAGAGCCAGGTGCTGATCGACTTCCGGTCGCCGCCGTAGGTGCCCCAGTTGTCTTCATTGCGCAGCAGGTCGTTCCAGAAAGTGGCCCAGTTGCCGGCGTAGTTCTGGCGGTGGTCCAGCAGTTGCCGAACCAGACGGGCGCGCTTGTCGGCGCTCTTGTCGGTGACAAACTCACGCAACTGTTCTGGAGACGGCAGCAGGCCCCAAGCGTCCAGGTAGACGCGGCGGGCGTAGGCGGCATCGCCGACCAGCGCCGGCGTCAGCTTCTTTTCGGCGAAGTAGTCGGCGAGAATCTGCTCCGGTGTGCGCGACGGCTTCACCAGCGACAGAGTGGGCGTCCACCGCTTCCGGGCGGGGGCGGCATCGACGGCGGGACGGGCGCCGTTGTCAATCCACCGGCGCAGCACGGCCAGTTCGCGCTCATTCAACGGCGGACCTGCGGGCGGCATCAGCGGCTTCACTTCGCCGGAGACGCGCCGCATCAGCAGAGAACCCGCGGCATCTCCCGGTTCGATCACCGCGCCGCTGCGCCCGCCTTCGAGCGCGGAAGCGTAGTCCTTCAGGGACAGGCCGCCGGATCGTTTGTCTCCGCCGTGGCAGGCGAAGCACTTCTCCGCCAGCAACGGATGAACATCTCTCTGATAGTCGGCCTGGGGAGCCTGCCCAAACAGCGCACTCCCCAACAGCAAGGCAGCTGTGGTCCGCATGCCACTATTAGAACAACAACTTCAGGCCGAACTGCATGCGCCGCGGTCCGACGAGAGTTCCGGTGATCCGCCCGAAGTTCACGCTGGCGAAGTTCAGATTGGCAGCGCCGAATTGGGTGTGGTTGAAGGCGTTGAACGCCTCGGCGCGGAACTGCAGGTTGAACCGGTCATTGAACCGGGTGTTCTTCATCAGCGACAGATCCCAGTTCGCGATTCCGGGCTGACGGATGGAACCGCGTCCGGCGGTGCCCTGAATGCGCTGCGCCGGACGGGAGAAGGCGGCGGGATTGACCCATTGATCCGGCACGTTCCGTCCCTGCGTGACATCGCCGATGATGTTGGGGCGCGAGGTAGAGAAGGCGCCCACCAGCAGCCAATCGACACCCAGTGATGGCGTTTGCGCCTGCCCCATGGACAGGGTCGTGATGCCGGAAATCTGCCAGCCGCTGATCAAGCCGTTGGCGAAGCCGCTGGCGCCCGACAGGAACCGGCGCCCCTTGCCGAACGGGAGCTCATAGGCATAGCTGCCGGCAAAGCGGTGCGGCACGTCGTACGTGTTGGGACCCTTGTCCCACTTCTTCATCTCGGTGGACTGCGCCGAGAACTCGTCGGTCGCGCCCAGATCGAGCGACCGCTGCCAGGTGTAGGAGAACAGTCCGAAGAAGCCGTTCGAGAACCGCTTTTCGAGCTTCGCGGTCATGGCCTGATAGCTGGACCAGCCGCCGTTGTAGGTCAGCAGAATGAAGCCGTACTGTGGGAACGGAACGCGCTGCGCAATCGGCACGGAACCCGTCGGGTCCAGGTTGGCGA
>CAYNDS010000032.1:0-25659 GCA_964395885.1 uncultured Solibacteraceae bacterium
GTGCAATCCCGGTTCCCGTCGCCACCAGAATCGAGGGCTTCACCGGCTGCCGCCAGAAGAACGTTCCCAGCGGACCCTTCAGATTCACGCTCTCGCCCGGTTGCATCGCAAACAGATGCGGTGAAAAATGCCCGTCCACGACGCGGTTCAGGCACAACTCAAACCGGTTGCCGTCGGGAATGTTCGTCAGCGAATAGGCGCGCGTGATCGTCTTGCCCTGAATCGGATGCGAAAGCGAAACGAACTGTCCCGGCTGAAACACCAGTTGCTCCACCTCCGGCACTTCAAAGACGAAGTGACGCGTCTCCGGCGCCAGCTCCCGCGAGGAGATCAGGCGTGCTGTCGGCATGCCGCCTCCGCGCGGTCCAGCAGAATCTGCGTCAGGGCCGGATGCCCGTCCAGCGGCGCCGCCACCGTAATCTCGCCATACTCCGGATGCGCCTGACGCACTTCCTCGATCAGGCGCGGCAGATCCCGCTTCATATGTAGCCCCAAGGTCAAAAAGTAAGGCAGAATCACGAACCCCCCGGCGCCGCGCTCCGCCAGCAACTCCATCGCGCCCCGCAGGTCCGGAACACCCCCTTCGAGAAACGCCGCCTCTACCAGCGGGAGGCTCCCGGCCTGCCCGAGAGACGCTGCCACCTGGCGAACCGCCTCATTGGCCGATTCCACGCTCGATCCATGTGCGAAAACCACAAAACCTGTTTGCGTCACGTTATCAGGTTGGATGCGGGAGCCTGGGCCGCCGGTGGCAGGAACCCGCGCAGAATATCCAGAAACGCCTTCCCGCGCCGCCTTCCGTTGTTGTTCATCAACTCCAGGCGCTGCAGAAACACCAGCACCCCCATCACTTCCCTATCCCGAATCACCGCCATGCCTGCCCGCTCCGTTACCTCGGCGCTCCAGGTCCGGAACCGCTGCTCAAACCCTTGCTGAATCGCCGCCGCCAGCGGATTGGATGGCCGCGATTCGTAGATCAAGCCGCTATCCAGCGTCCGATAGGTCTGAATCAGCGCCTCCAGCGTCTCCCGCACGTCCGTGTCAATGGCGCCCGGCACCGTCGCCGCCGCCTCAAACAGCATTCGCCCGCAAACGATCACCAGCGGCTCATGGTCCCGCAGAAAGCTGTCCGAGATCCGGATATCCTGGTTCGCGATCGCGCTTGCCGCCACCCCCACGGGCTTCTCATGCCGGCGTGCCTCGACGAGATACTCGCAGTCCAACGGGCAGTCCACCGTCACTTCCCGCTCCTGCCCGCAGCACTGCGCGCAGATGTCGCCACGGACGCCGGGGCAGTAGCGCCGCGGCCGGCGCGTCTCGCAAATCCGGCAAAGATCAGGCACGGAAACGATTAGCGTACCATCGCAAACCGCACTGCTACCATCGAATCGTGGCGCGGGTCCAGATCTATCTCAAAGTCGTGGTCGATCTCGAAGAAGACGACGAAAAGCCGGAGCGCATCGCCCGCGAAATCGCCCGCCAGGTGGAGAAAGTCTACGGCGTCCGCGACGCCGAAGTCACCAGCATCGTCGAGTCCTAGGCGCCTCGCGGAACAGTCGCCCGACCTCCTCCTGGACGTACCGGTGTTGGACACCCCCCGAAACATACTCCTCTCTTCTTCGAGCCTATGGGAGGGCTCCGAAGCAGAGAAGGAGGTCCAGCGCGTTTCCTGTCCTGGTTGGCGGCGAGCTTCCTCATCTGTGGAGTCCCCGCCTCCGCTGCGGCAATCCCGTTCCGTGCCGGATTTCCAGGTCTCCACGGCCATGATTTGCCAGCTTGGGTACCCGCCGTAACTGGCTCTTCGGGCCTCTTCGGTGGCGTTTCGTTGCCATCCTCCGCACTGGCGAGCGATCGACTTTACCCGGTCCTCGTGGAAGGTGAATCCAACATGCCTTCGTCCAGTCCGGACGGGTCGATCCCGTGCTCTGGTACAGCAACCAGATTGGCAACTCTACGTTTCAGGCGCTGACTGCCCGGGGGCTCCTGGGCGGCCGGCTACGGCACCTTCTCCTTCGGTTCCTCGTCCGGTTCGAGCATTGGCCGATACTTGAGCGGCACATACTCCGTCTCGGCCGCGCCAGAGCCCTCCTTGATCACCTTGCTCCTTGCGGGAGGTGTCGGTCTCGCCGCGCTCCGCCGCCGGCTCCCCGGCTAGCGTCCGGAAAGCTCGTAGGCATAGGTGCGCCGAAAGAACCCGTCGGTCATCCCGGCAATGTAGTCGCAGATGGCTTGATGCAGCGGACGGCCCGGGTCGGACGCCAGGTAGCCTTCCGGCAGCCGCTCCGGATGCCGCAGGTAGTGCGAGAACAGCTCGGCGATTGCCGCGCGGCTCGCTTCGCGCTCCTCGGCGAGTTCCGGCGAGTGATACACCCGCGCATGGAGAAACCGCTTCATGTCGCGGCTGAGCTCCGCCGCCAACGGCGTGAAACGCGCCAGCCGGGAAGGTGCCCGCCGCACCGCCTCCACGTCGCGATACTCTTTTGCCGCTTCCGCCGTCCCCTCGATCAGGCCGCGGACGAAGATGTCCACCAGACGGCGCAGCATCTCCTGAAACTGCAACCGTTCCGGAGCGGCCGGATACTGCGTCTCCACCGCCTCCAGACACTCCGCCACCACCGGCAACGCTTCGGCAATCTCGGCCAACCGCAGCAATCCGCCTTCGTGCGCATCGTCCAGGTCCGCCGTGTTGTACGCCGCCTCGTCCGCCAGGTCAATCAGTTGCGCTTCGAGCGGCGGCAGCACGCCCGGCAGATACTCGGCCAGCGCCGGATCACAGTCCAGCCCCAGGTCCGCCGAATGCTTCAGAATCCCTTCCCGCACCTCAAAGGTAAGGTTCAGTCCCGGATGCGCCGCGTAGCGCTGCTCAAACTGCTCGACAATCCGCAAGGCATGTCGATTGTGCTCAAAGGCCGCGCCGAAGCGCGCCATCTGCCGGTGCAGCTCTTCCTCGCCCGCGTGCGCAAACGGCGGATGCCCGATATCGTGCACCAGCGCCAGCGCTTCCACCAGGTCCGTGTCGAGACCCAGGGCCCGCGCGACGCTCCGCGCCATCTGCGAAACCTCGATCGTGTGCGTCAGCCGGTTGCGGAAATGATCGGAGTATCCCGCCGCGAAGACCTGCGTTTTGTCTTCCAGACGCCGAAACGCCCGCGTATGGACGATGCGGTCACGATCCCGCTGAAAGTCGTTGCGATAGGGATGAGACCGTTCCTGATACCGCCTGCCAGGGCTCAGCTCCGGCGGAAAGCGGAGGTGGGCCAGCGGCGGAGTCACGCGGAATCGGCGTTACTGCCCGGCCAAGGCGTTCATCGCGGCTTTGCCTGCCGCGCCCGGAACCTTCAGCAGGTCTTGCGCCAGTTTCTTGCCCTCTTCGGGCTTCGTGCGCTGCAGCAGCCGCAGCAGAGCCACCTGGGCTTGTTCCTTGCTCACAAGGGCCGTCGGCTTGTCCGCCAGCGCCCGGTACAGCTTCTCCGCCTCGGCGTTCTTGTTCTGCGACTGATACACCTGCGCCAGTGCGAAACGGGCCAGGGCCGCGCGCTCCGCTCCGGCCTTGTCCGCGACTTCCGTCAGCAATTTTTCCGCCTCGGACCACTTGGCGTCCGCAGCGGCCGTCGTCGCCAGCAGGTACTTCGCCGTATACCCTTCTTCCGAGCTCGGGTGCGATGTCACCACTTGCTGCAATGCGGCGACAAACGCCTTCGTGCGCTCGGCCTCCGTTGCGTACTTCGGAACCGGTTGCCCCGGCTCCGCCGGACCCGCCGGAGTCTCCTGAATGGCCAGTGCCCGGTTCAGCACCTCGGAGCGGGAAGCTGCCTGCGTGTTCAGGAAAAAGTACACGCCCGCCACCACCGCCAGCACCACGCCCGCCACAGAGCCCCACCGGGCCACCTGCTGCTTGTGCTTGGTCAGGTAGTCGAAGCCGTGGCCCACTTCTTCCACGAAGTGGTCCGTTTTCAATTCTTTGCGGGTTGCGTGATCCATGAAACTTCTTTTCGTGCGCGCTCGCGCCTCTGTTTTGCAGGCGATGGGCGCGAGAGCTTCACGCGCACACGTCTCCTCAGCGCTAATCTCCTCAGTTTACAACAAGCGGGTTCGCTCTACCAGTTCGTTAAGGAGCCATCCGGCCGATGGAACAGCGGAATGTTCTGCGCAAACTTCGTCACCTCCGTCAGCAGCTTCAAGCCCGACGGGTTGAACTCGACCCCCAGTCCCGGGCGCGTGTTCGGCCACATCTTGCCCTCCCGGAAGTCGTAGCACTTCGGCAGATACGGAATCGGCCGTGAGCCATCGCCCGTCATCTCCATCAGCGCCGGTCCGGAGAACGCCGCGCAGCAGTGCACCAGCGCCGCTTCCGCCAGCGGACCCGTGAAGTGCGGAATCAGGCCCACGTAATGCGTCTCGCACAGCGCCGCCAGCTTCACGAATTCCGTAATGCCGCCCGTGTTCGGCAGCGTCACGCGGGAATAGTCCACCAGCCGCCCCTCCACCAGTTCGTTCAGGTCCCAGCGGTCGCCAAACTGCTCGCCGACGGCGATCGGTACCTTCACCAGCGGGCGCAGCTGCTTATAAACACCCGGATTCTCGCTCCGCACCAGATCCTCCACAAAGTAGGGCTCCAGCGGCTCAATCAGCGTCGACAGCCGCACCGCGTCCGGAAAATCCAGCCGCGTGTGATAGTCGATGGCCCACTGCGCCGGGCCCGTATTGTCGCGGATCAGCTTACAGTGCTCAAAGGTCCGCGGCACCATCTCCTGCGAGCGGAACGGCTTCCCCTCGCCCGGATCCACCACCGACGTGCGGAACGCCCGAAATCCGGCCTTCACACACGCCGCCGCCGTCTTGCCTACGCCGCCTTCCTGCGCCGGGTACCCCGTCGAATAGCACTCCACGTGGTCCCGCGCCAGGCCACCCAACAGCTCATAGACCGGCACGTCCAACGCCTTTGCCTTGATGTCCCACAGCGCCATGTCCAGCGCGCCCTGCGCGTGCAGCTTCTCGCGGCCGCTCGGGTAGAAGTAGCCCCGGTACATCAGCTGCCACAAATGGTCGATCCGCGACGGGTCCTTGCCGATCAGTTGCGCTCCCAACTGCCCGATCATGTCCGGCGTTCCGCCCTCGCCGATGCCCGTGATGCCGGCATCGGTTTCCACCGTCACAATGTGGAAGCTCTGGTTGAAGATCGGCCTCGTGATCGGCGACTCGTAGTGCCGCACCCGCGTGATCTTCATCTTCTTCAGCGCCGCCTCTGCCTTCTGAGCCAGCGGGAAACCGGCCATGGCGGCCGCGGCAAAGCCGGAACGGAGGAACCGTCTGCGATTCATTCGCCGCCGATTGTATCGCTGCCCGGGGCCGCGCGGGCAAACAGCGTTGCCGCGCGCGCCACGCCGTTCGGCAGGTAGTAGCGCGCGGTGGCTTTCATCGCCGCCCGGAAGAACTCGGCGCGCTGCGGGTCCTGCGCCTCCACCGCATCTGCCAGATCCTCCATTGCCGGAAAATCCCGCTCCGCCAGCGGACCCACCCACGCCTTGCGCCCTCCGCGCAGGAAGCCGCGCCGCGCCTCGTCCAGCGCATACACGGCCGCTGCCCGGGCCGTTGCCGGATGCGCCCCTGCCCCCGTCAGGCACGCCTGCGCGGCCGACAAGAGCGGAATCACCATCGCCGAAGCCAGCACCAGCCCCGCCTCAAACACGGGCCGCTGCCCCGCATCGATCTGCAGAATCGGATACCGCGCATCGCCCAGCAATGTCTTGATGCGCCGTACCGCCGCCGCGCGCCCCTGCACCAGCAGCCGCGATGAAGTCCCGCCCGGCAGCCAGCAGGCTGAACCTGTCAACGCGCTCCGCCGTTCGAGCGGCGCCAGCAACTCGACATCGGCCCGCTGATGCAACAGCAACACCGTCCTGCCGCGCCAGCTCCACCCGCGGTCTTCCAGCGCCGCCACCGTCGCGGCAATCTCATGATCCGGCACCAGGATCACCAGGCACGGGCACTCCGCCAGCGCCTCCCAGTCCACCACCGCCTCGCCGCGCCCAAGCTCGTTCGTGATGCGCCGCCCCGCCGCCAGACTCGGCGCCAACACCGGTCCCAGCGCTTCCATCAGCCCCTGGAACCGGCGGACATGCGTCCCGCTAATCCCTCCCGTGCAAATCAGCCCCACCTGGCGGGGCGGCATCGGCGCCGTCCTTCGCTGCGACATAGAGACTCCGCCCTTTCAGGGATTTGATTCGATCGCGGATCTGTGCCGCCCGCTCGAATTCGAACCGCTTCGCTGCTTCCTTCATCTGCTGCTCCAGTTCGGCCAGGTAAGCCGCCCGACGCTCTCCCGACATCTCGTCCACTTCATCTTCCGGCTCCAGCGGCACCGTCACATAATCGGCCTCCGCCACCGACACCAGCGTCGAGTCAATCGGCTTTACGATCGATTGCGGCGTGATCCCGTGCTCCTCGTTGTACGCCCGCTGAATCGCCCGCCGCCGGTCCGTCTCCTCCATCGCCCGCCGCATACTGTCCGTGATCACATCCGCGTAAAGGATCGCCACGCCATTCACGTTGCGCGCCGCGCGGCCAATCGTCTGGATCAGGGATCCGGCTGACCGCAGAAACCCTTCCTTATCCGCGTCCAACACCGCCACCAGCGAGACCTCCGGCAGGTCCAGACCTTCCCGGAGCAGGTTCACTCCGATCAACACATCAAACTCACCGCGCCGCAGATCGCGCAGCGTCTTCACCCGGTCCAGCGTCGCCACTTCGCTGTGCAGATAGCGGCACTTCACTCCCACTTCCGAGTAATACTCCGCCAGATCCTCCGCCATCCGCTTGGTCAGCGTCGTCACCAGCACGCGCTCCCGCCGCTCCACGCGCTTGCGGATCTCGTTCAACAGGTCATCCACCTGCCCCCGAATCGGCCGCACCTCCACCGGAGGATCGATCAGCCCCGTCGGTCGAATGATCTGCTCCACGATGACCCCGCCGCTCTTCTTCAGCTCATACGGGCCCGGTGTCGCCGAGACATACACCGTCTGATGCACCCGGTTTTCAAACTCCTCAAAGGTCAGTGGCCGGTTATCCAGCGCGCTCGGCAGCCGAAACCCGTAACTGACCAGCGTCTCCTTCCGTGACCGGTCGCCGAAATACATCCCCTGCAGCTGCGGCACCGTCTGATGACTTTCATCGATCACCAGCAATGCATCGGCCGGAAGATAGTCCAGCAGCGTCGGCGGCGCCTCGCCCGGAAGCCGCCCGGAAAAGTGCCGGCTGTAATTCTCAATCCCATGGCAATACCCGATCTGCTTGATCATCTCGAGATCAAACATCGTCCGCTGCCAGATCCGCTGCGCCTCGATCAGCTTACCTTGCTTTTCCAATTCCGCGTGCCAGAGATGAAGCTCCTCCTCAATCGTCTTCATCGCCCGCTCCCGCGTCACCGGCGTCGACACATAGTGCGACTTCGGATAAATCGGCAGCCGCTGATAGGTCTGCCGCACCTGCCCCAACAGCGGATCGATCTGCGCCAAGCTATCAATTTCATCGCCCCACAGCTCAATCCGGTACGCGAAATCGTCGTAGGTCGGGTAGACCTCAATCACATCGCCCCGAACCCGAAACGTGCCCCGCCGGAAATCCGCATCCGACCGCTCATACAGGATCTCCACCAGCTTGGCGAGAATCTCCTGCCGCTTGATCTTCTGCCCCTTTTCCAGAAACAGCAGCATCCCGTAGTAGGCCTCCGGCGAGCCCAAGCCGTAAATGCAGCTCACCGAGGCGACAATGATCACTTCCCGTTTCTCGAATAAGCTCCGCGTCGCCGACAGCCGCAACTTATCCAACTCTTCATTAATCGTCGCTTCCTTCTCGATATAGACATCGCTCGAAGGAACATAGGCTTCCGGCTGATAGTAATCGTAGTAGCTGACGAAGTACTCCACCGCGTTGCCCGGGAAAAATCCCTTGAACTCGGCGAATAACTGCGCCGCCAGCGTCTTGTTGTGCGCCAGAATCAGCGCCGGGCGCCCCAGCTTCTCAATGACCTTCGCCATCGTGTAGGTCTTGCCGGAACCCGTCACGCCCAACAACACCTGATGCGCTTCACCGCCCCCGGCGCCCTCCACCAGCTGCGCGATCGCCTGACCCTGGTCTCCGCGAGGCTGGTAGCTCCCCGCGATCTGATACGACATGGTTTCAGTATCGCTAGCGCTTCAGGCTGGGCGCATACGTCGGCACAAAGAGCCCGCCGTCGGACAATACCTTCCGCCCCGCCGGAGACGTCAGATACTCCATGAACTGACGCGCCAGCTTCCGCTGCTTCGTCCGCCGCAGCTCCGCCCCCACTTGCCGAATCGGCGCATGCAGCGCCCCGTCCAGCAAGTGCCCCCCCTTGTCATGCACCATGCTCCAGGCCGTCACCGTCACGTCCGCGTTTCCGGACTCGGCAAACTGCAACGCCTGCCGCACGTTCTCCGCGTAGACGATTCCCGGCTCCAGCTTCGCCCACCACCCCGTCTTTTCCAGCGCCTGCCGCGCCGCCAGCCCGTACGGCGCATGCTGCGGATTCGCAATCGCCACCGTCACCTTCGCAAACTTGCCCAGATCCTCCACCGACCGCACCGCCCCCGATTTCGACCACAGCCCCAGCCGCCCCACCGCGTAAATCTGCACATCCTCCGCGTTGATCCGGCCCTTCTGCACCAGCGGCATCACATAGGCCTCATTCGCCGACAAAAACACATCAAACGGCGCCCCATTCTCAATCTGCCGCGCCAGCATCCCGCTCGAACCAAAGCTGAAAGTCAGCTTCGCCGCCGGGAAGCCCGCCTGCAGCGGCTCGGCCAGGTTCGACAGGTCGGCGGCCGCCGCGATCAGGATCTCAGGCCGGGACTTAGAATCCTGTGCGAGCACGACACTCGAGAAAGTTGACAAGAGCAGACTCATGGTCAACAATGAAAACGAGCAGACTCGAGAGAGGAATCCAGCTATGGGAAAAATCATCGGTATTGACCTCGGCACGACGAACTCCGTCGTCGCGGTGATGGAAGGTGGCCAGCCCGTCGTCATCGCCAATCAGGAAGGCGGGCGCACAACGCCGTCCGTCATCGGCTTTGCCAAAAACGGCGATCAACTGGTGGGCCAGGTGGCCAAGCGTCAGGCCGTCACCAACCCTGAGAATACCATCTACTCCATTAAGCGCTTCATGGGGCGCCGCTTCGACGAAGTCGGCGAGGAGATGAAGCTGGTTCCCTATCACGTCGTCCGCGGCGACAACGGCGATGCGCGCGTTGAGATTCAGGGCAAGCCCATGGCCCCGCCCGAAATCTCCGCCAAAGTGTTGAAAAAGCTGAAGGAAGCCGCCGAAGCCTACCTCGGCCAGAAGGTCACGGAAGCCGTCGTCACCGTCCCGGCCTATTTCAACGACGCCCAGCGCCAGGCCACCAAGGACGCCGGCCAGATTGCCGGTCTCGACGTCAAGCGCATCATCAATGAGCCGACGGCCGCTGCTCTTGCCTACGGCCTCGACAAGAAGAAGGACCAGACCATCGCCGTCTACGACTTCGGCGGCGGTACGTTCGATATCTCGATTCTCGAAGTCGGCGACGGCGTCGTCGAGGTGAAGTCCACTAACGGCGACACCCACCTCGGCGGCGACAACATCGACCAGGCCATCGTCGATTGGCTCATCACCGAGTTCAAGACCGAAGAGGGCGTCGACCTGTCGCGCGACAAGATGGCGCTGCAGCGGCTGAAGGAAGCCGCCGAGAAGGCCAAGATCGAGCTGTCCAACGCCTTTGAAACCGAAATCAACCTGCCGTTCATCTACGGCGACCCCTCCACCGGGCCGAAGCACCTCGTCAAGCCGCTGACGCGCAAGCGCTTTGAGCTCATGATTGAGCCGATCCTGCAGCGCTCGGCCGGACCGTGCAAGCAGGCGCTCAAGGACGCCGGGCTCACCCCGGCCCAGATCGACGAAGTGGTGCTCGTCGGCGGCTCCACCCGCATCCCCCGCGTCCAGGACATCGTCCGCGAGCTCTTCAGCAAGGAGCCGAACAAGAGCGTCAACCCGGACGAGGTCGTCGCAGTCGGCGCCGCCGTCCAGGGCGGCGTGCTCGGCGGCGAGGTGAAGGATGTTCTCCTGCTCGACGTCACGCCCCTGTCGCTCGGCATCGAAACCCTCGGCGGGGTCATGACCAAGCTGATTGAGCGCAACACCACCATCCCCACCAAGAAGAGCGAGACCTTCTCGACGGCGGCCGACAACCAGCCCTCGGTCGACATCAAGATCTTCCAGGGCGAACGGTCGATGGCGAAGGACAACCGCATGCTCGGCGTCTTCCAGCTGTCCGGCATTCCGCCGGCGCCGCGCGGCGTTCCCCAGATTGAGGTGACGTTTGACATCGACGCCAACGGCATCCTGAACGTCACCGCCAAGGACCGCGCCACCAACAACGAGCAGAAGATCACCATCACCTCCTCTTCCGGCCTGTCGAAGGACGAAGTGGAGAAGATGGCCAAGGACGCCGACGCGCACGCCGCCGAGGATCGCCGCAAGCGCGACGAGATCGAGGCCCGCAACAAGGCCGACGCCATGGTCTACAACGTCGAGAAGATGCTGAAAGAGCATGGCGAGAAGATCCCCGCCGACGATAAGGCCAAGGTGGAGGCCGCGCTGAAGGAAACGCGCGACGCCATGACGGCGGGCGACGTCGAGGGCATCAACAAGGCCGTCGAGGGCTTGACCCGCGCCAGCCACTCTCTGGCCGAAGCGATGTACAAGGCCTCTTCCGGCGCCGCCCAGCAGCCCGGTGCGGGCGCGGCGTCCGGCGGCGCGGCTTCCAATGAGCCGCCCAAGAAGGATGATGTCGTCGACGCCGAGTTCGTCGACGTCGATGACAAGAAGTAACGGGCCGTTCGTGCGGGCGAGAAAGGGGTAGGCCGTGCCGGCGCAAGCCGAAGACTACTACAAGCTGTTAGGCGTGGACCGCGGGGCGTCCGTCGAGGACATCCGCAAGGCCTACCGCCGTCTCGCCCGCAAATACCACCCGGACCTCAACCCGGGCGACAAGTCCGCGGAAGAGCGCTTCAAGAAGGTGCAGGAGGCCTACGACGTCCTCAGCGACCCGCAGAAGCGCCAGATGTTCGACCAGTTCGGCTTTTACTCCGACAACGTGCGCCCGCAGCCCGGTGCCGCGCCCAACGGCGGCGGCTTCGGCTTTGAAGGCTTCAATTTCGACGATCTCTTTTCGCAGGCCCAGCAAGGGCGCGCCGGTGGAGAACGCCGGGGCGCGCCCCCTGGCGGAACCTCGTTCAAGGACCTCTTCAGCCAGTTCTTTAAGGGCCAGGAGGCGACAAACGCTTCCGGTCCCCAGGCCGGCTCGGACCTCGAGTACGCTCTCGAAATCGACTTCTGGCAGTCCATCAAGGGCGCCCAGGTGAAGCTCAACATCGACCGGCACGATACCTGCCCGGAATGCCGTGGCTCCGGCCAGTTCGGTTCCGGCTCCATGGCCTGCCCGGAATGTTCCGGCTCCGGCAACGTCGAACAGATGGTCGGCGCCATGCGCTTCACCATCACCTGTCCGCGCTGCCAGGGACGCGGCAAGATGGGCAACGTTTGTCCCTCCTGCCGCGGCGACGGGCGCGTCTCGCATCCGGAGGCGGTCGAAGTGCGCATCCCGGCGGGCGTCGCTTCCGGCTCCCGGCTGCGCGTTCCGGCCAAGGGCAATGCCGGCGCGCGCGGCGGCGGTGCGGGCGATCTCTACATCACCATTCGTGTCGCCTCTCATCCGTTCTTTGAGCGCGATGGCGACAACATCCTGATCCGCGTCCCGGTCACCGTCTGGGAAGCCGGCCTCGGCGCCAAGATCGAGGTCCCCACCATCGAGGGCCGCGCCCTGCTCAAGATTCCGCAAGGCACTCAGAACGGCCAGAAATTCCGCCTCCGCGAGCGCGGCGTCCAGAACAGCCGCAAAGGCACGCGCGGCGACCAGATTGTCGAGGTCTTCATCCAGCAGCCTGACGTCGCCGACGAGCGCACGCGGGAACTGCTCCGCGAACTCGCCAAATCCTCCGATACCGACCCCCGCGCCGGTATCTGGTCCAATCTATAAGAGCGATGGCGACCTCCACCCGCAGACGCTCGAAAGCCGCCTACATGATCTCGGCCGTGGCGGAGCAGTATGAGATCCACCCCCAGACCCTGCGCCTCTATGAGCGCGAAGGCCTGCTGAAGCCCTCGCGCAGCGACGGCAACACGCGCCTCTACACCGAAGAGGATCTCGAGCGCCTCGAAGTCATCCTGAAGCTCACGCGCGACATGGGCGTCAATCTCGCCGGCGTCGAAATCATCCTGAACATGCGCGAAAAGATGGAAGCCATGCAGCGCCAGATTGAGGAGTTCATGGCCACGCTCAACGACGAGCTGTCCGCGCGCGCTCCCCGCCCGGACTCCGGTGACGCCAAGGCGCTGATTCCGATTGCCCGCCGCACTGACCGTTTCTCGGTATAGCCTCTTGGAGAAATGACGAAGCGTCCTCTCCCGCCCTTGCCGCCTGTTTTCCGGCCCGTCCGCCCTGTCCAGCCCTTCGCCCGCAAGCCCCCGGTTCCGCCGCCACCCTTCCGGCCTCACCCCCGGCCCGCCGTCCAACGTATGGAAGCGATGGACCTCGACGAGTACCTGCTCGAACAGGGCTTTGACCCCGACGAGCTCGAAGAGGACGACAAGTGGTCGGACCGCGTGCCGACAAAGGAAGATCCCACCTTTGGCGGCGCCCGTCAGTTCGGAGACTCCAACGCCCTGCGGAAGGCGCGCTGGCAACGGAATAACCAGAAAAAGTGGGCATCACAGGCGGACTACTTTAAGGGCCGGGAAGCGCAACACCTCATCCCGGCTTCCCTTGCCAAACACTATTCCTCTCTCCCCGGCATCCTGGATTCGGTAGAGAACGGCATGATGCTCCCGGCGTTTGCCTCGGACAAAGCATCGGGCAAAATCGGCCATCGCCGAGGCCCCAGCCACCGCGACCATCCCGTCTACACCAAGCGGGTGGACAAGTTGATCAAAGCCGTCGCGAAGAGCCCGAATCAAGCGCAACTCCACGCGATCATGGCCGTGCTGCGGACCGTCAACAAGAACAAGGCTCTCGCGGCCAAATACAGCTGCCTCGACGACATCCCGCTCAAGGAATTCGAAAACGCCTGGAATCTCGCTCACCCGGGCAACACCGTGTCGCTCTAGTCGCCCCGAGTCACCGTCCTGGCGGCAAAACATCCCCCGTCTTTCCAATCCGCTCGCCGCCCCATCCGTGCGGCTCCGCCCGCAGCGCGCCTATCCTGGCGGCGGTAGTAGGAAAACGGCCAATGTCTCACCATGTCTCACCGCAGCCCGGATTTCCCCAAAAAACTGGAATTCCGCCCGACGATACCGGAGTCCCGGCCCCGTCCGGCGCCTTGCTACCGTAGCAATCGATGGCACTCAATCGTCTCGAAGAAGTCCGCCGCCGTGTCGCCAATGCCGAAGCCGGCGGCGGACCCGCACGCCTCGACCGCCAGCACAAGGACGGCAAGCTCACCGCCCGTGAACGCATCGCCATCCTCCTCGATGAGGGCAGCTTCGAGGAGATGGACCGCTTCGTCCGCCACCGCTGCCTCGATTTCGGCATGGACGAGCAGGTCACCGACGGCGACGGCTTCGTCACCGGGCACGGCTTGATCGACGGGCGGCACGTCTACGTCTTCGCCCAGGACTTCACCGTCCTCGGCGGTTCGCTCTCTGAGGCCAATGCCCAGAAGATCGTCAAGATCATGGATCTCGCCGTGAAGAACGGCGCCCCCGTGATCGGCCTGAATGATTCCGGCGGCGCCCGCATCCAGGAAGGCGTTCTCTCGCTCGCCGGCTATGCCGACATCTTCCTCCGCAACACCCTGTCAAGCGGCGTCATCCCCCAAATCTCGGCCATCATGGGCCCCTGCGCCGGCGGCGCCGTCTACTCGCCTGCCCTCACCGACTTCATCTTCATGGTCGAGAACACCAGCTACATGTTCGTCACCGGTCCCGACGTGATCAAGACCGTGACCAATGAAGAGGTGGACAAGGAAGAGCTGGGCGGCGCCGAAACCCACAACACCCGCTCCGGCGTCGCCCACTTCATGGCGCCCGATGACCGCCACTGCCTGCGCCAGATCCGCCGCCTGATGAGCTTCCTGCCGTCCAATAACCGCGACGAAGCGCCGCGCAAGCCGACCAGCGACCCCTGGGACCGCGCCGACGACGCGCTCGACTCCATCGTCCCGCCGGAGTCCAACCAGCCCTACGACATCAAGGACGTCATTCGCCTGATCGTCGATGACCGCGACTTCTTCGAAGTCCACGAGCATTACGCCACCAACATCGTCGTCGGCTTCGCCCGCCTCGACGGCCGCACCGTCGGCATCTGCGCCAACCAGCCCGCTTCGCTTGCCGGTTGCCTCGATCTCAATTCCTCCATCAAGGGCGCGCGCTTCGTCCGCTTCTGCGACGCCTTCAACATTCCGATCATCACGTTTGAGGATGTCCCCGGCTTCCTGCCCGGCACGGACCAGGAGTGGCGCGGCATCATTCGCCACGGCGCCAAGCTGCTCTATGCCTACGCCGAAGCCACCGTCCCCAAGATCACCGTCATCACCCGCAAAGCCTACGGCGGAGCCTATTGCGTCATGGGTTCCAAGCACCTCCGCACCGATCTGAACTTCGCCTGGCCTACCGCCGAAATCGCCGTCATGGGTGCCGAAGGCGCGGTCAACATCGTCTACCGTCGTGAGATCAAGGAGTCGGCTGACCCCGCCGCCGCCCGTAAGGAGAAGCAGCAGGAGTTCCAGGACCGCTTCGCCAACCCGTTCGTCGCCGCCGAGCGCGGCTTCATCGACGACATCATTGAGCCGCGCTTCACCCGCCGCAAGCTGATCCAGGGTCTCCGTCTGCTCGAGAACAAGGTCGACACCATGCCGTCCAAGAAGCACGGCAACATCCCTCTGTAGTTCGGTAGAGTCTGTGCATATGCTTCGCTTGTTTTCGTTTGCCCTTGCCGCTGCGGCGATGGCGCAGGACGGCTTCACGCCTCTCTTCAACGGACGCGATCTCGACGGCTGGAAGCTCATCGGCGCCAAGGGCCGCGGCTACGTCGTCGAGAACGGCGTGCTGGTCTGCCCCGCTGACGGCGGCGGCAACCTGTTCACCGCTCGCGAGTACGCCGACTTCACCCTACGCTTCGAGTTCCGGCTGGAGAAGGGCTCCAACAACGGCATCGGCATCCGCGCGCCTCTGGAAGGAGACGCCGCCTACGCCGGCATGGAGATTCAGATCCTCGACCACGATGCCGACATCTATCGCGGCAAGCTGAAGCCCTCGCAACGGCACGGTTCGATCTACGACGTGTTCCCCGCTTCGGGCGATGCCCTGAAGCCGGTCGGAGAGTGGAACACGGAAGAGATCTCGGCCCGCGGCCGCCGCGTGACGGTGACCCTCAACGGCAGCAAGATCGTCGATGCCGACCTGGACTCCGTCAAGGACCCGCAGGTTCTCGCCAAGCATCCGGGCCTTGCGCGCCCGCGCGGCCACATCGGCCTGCTCGGCCACGGAACCCGCGTCGAGTTCCGCAATCTGAAGATCCGCGAGCACTAGCGGGCAGTCCGGACCACTTGCCGCCACACCAGCATCGGCAGGAAGGCGATGAAGCCCGCGATCAGCCGCGGAATCGACGCCAGGTCCTTGCCGATACTCTGCGCGCCTTCGCCCGTCACGAACGCCCCCCGGCTCATCGAGTACCAGTTGAACAGCGTCGCCACGATGGTGAAGATCACGCTGCCGATGATGCCTGCCTTCAGATTCGGCGTGCCGCGCAGCGCATGAACCAGCCATTCAAAGGCATGGCCCAGCGCTGGCAGCACCAGGACGAAGAAGGCAGTCGCCAGCCAGGCCGGACGCAGGTTCCGCATCGCCTGCGTCGCGGCCCCGAAGAAGCCGGAGGCGACAAAGCGCAGCGCGAACTCCGCCACTGCCGCCCCCAACGCCTCCGACATCCCGAACTTGATCGTCGTGGCAAAGAAGATCGGACAGCGGATCAGCGCGCTGAAGGTCGCCGACTTCCAGTTCCAGAAGCGGAACAGCACTACAGCCTGCTTTTCAGCAACTCTCGTTCGTAGATCATCTCCGGAGGCAGATGGTCGTGCAGCTCGAGGAAGAGTTCCTCGTGGCCCAGCACTTCCTGCTTCCAGCTTTCCCGGTCGAACTTCTGCAGGTGCTCAAACTTCTCGCGCGGGAAGCGGAGCCCCTCCCAGTGGATGTCCTCGTAGCGAGGCATCCAGCCGATGGGAGACTCCATCGCCATGGTCCGGCCATGCACCCGGTCCACCACCCACTTCAGTACGCGCATGTTCTCGCCGAAGCCCGGCCAGATGAACTTGCCGTCGGAGTCCTTCCGGAACCAGTTGACGTGGAAGACCCGCGGCGTCTCGCTGAGATTGCGCTGCATCTTCAGCCAGTGCCGGAAGTAGTCGCCCATGTGATAGCCGCAGAAGGGCAGCATCGCCATCGGATCCCGGCGGACCTTTCCCACCTGACCCGCCGCCGCCGCCGTCGTCTCCGACCCCATCGTCGCGCCGATATAGACCCCCGTCGACCAGTTGAATGCCTGATAGACCAGCGGCATCGTCGTCGGCCGGCGTCCGCCGAAGATGATTGCCGAGATGGGTACCCCGTTCGGGTTCTCCCAATCCGGGTCAATGGTCGGGCACTGCGATGCCGGCGCCGTGAACCGGGCGTTCGGATGCGCTACTTTCGCGCCCGTCTGCTTGCCGATCTCCGGTGTCCAGCGGTTGCCCTGCCAGTCGATGCACTCGGCGGGCGGAGTCGGCGTCATGCCTTCCCACCAGACGCCTCCCTCCGGCGTCAGGCCGACATTGGTGAAGATCGTGTTCTTCGCCAGTGCCGCCATGGCATTCGGATTCGTGTCCATCGATGTGCCCGGCGCGACGCCGAAGAAGCCCGCCTCCGGATTGATCGCCCGCAGATGGCCATTTGCGTCGGGCTTGATCCAGGCGATGTCGTCACCGACGGTCCAGACCTTCCAGCCCTCAAAGCCCGCCGGCGGGATCAGCATGGCAAAGTTAGTCTTTCCGCACTGGCTCGGGAACGCCGCCGCAACGTAGGTCTTCTCGCCCTGCGGATTCTCCACGCCGACGATCAGCATGTGCTCCGCCATCCAGCCCTCGTCGCGGGCGATGTTGGAGGCGATGCGCAGCGCAAAGCACTTCTTTCCCAGCAGCGCGTTGCCGCCGTAGCCGGAGCCGTAAGACCAGATCTCGCGTGTTTCCGGGAAGTGCACGATGTACTTTTCTTCGTTGCACGGCCACACGGCATCTTTCTCGCCCGGCTTCAGCGGACGCCCGACGGAGTGCATGCACGGCACGACGCGCTTGACGTCCTTGTCGATTTCTGCCAGCACCGGCAGCCCGATCCGCGCCATGATTCTGGTGTTCACCACGACGTACGGCGAGTCCGTCAGCTGCACGCCAATCTGGGACATCGGTGAACCCACCGGCCCCATGCTGTAGGCCAGCACGTACATCGTCCGCCCGCGCATTGCTCCATCGAAGAGGCCCTTCAGCTTGCGGCGCATCTCGAAGGGGTTCATCCAGTTGTTTGTTGGCCCGGCATTGTCCTTCGACAGCGAGCAGATGAAGGTGCGGTCCTCCACGCGCGCCACGTCGCCCTTGTCGGAGCGGGCAAGGAAGCAGCCCGGCCAGAGATCCGGATTCAGTTTCGTGAACGTGCCGTTTGCCACCAGCAAGTCGCACAGCGCGTCATACTCCTGCTGCGAGCCGTCGACCCAGTGAATGGCGTCGGGCTTGGTCAGGGCGGCCATCTTCTCCACCCACTTCAGCAAGTGACTGTTCTTGCTCAACGGGCGCGAAACATCGCGGCCCAGATTCACAGCGCTAGCGGCGGTGATACCCATGTCTCGATTTTAGGTCTTTAGGTACTTTCTTGCCCATCGATTCCGGAGCCGGACGCTCCGGTTGCAGAGCTGTCAGCGGTCGCCGTAGGCCCAGCGTTCCATGAGGTCGCGAATCTGGTTCGGGTCCGTCGTTCGGCCCAGAGCCAGCATGAGGCGAAGACGCGCCTTCGCTCCCGACAACGTACCGGCAAACAGCACGCCGCGCTTCCGAAGATCGCGTCCCGATCCTTCGTAGCCGTAGGTGTCCAGGATGCGCCCCTGCACGCATCGCGAGGCGATGACAACGGTTACACCCTGATTGAGCGCGTGTTGAATGGACGGGATCACCGCCGGGGGCACGTTGCCGCGCCCCGTGCCGTTGATGACCATTCCCACCGCCCCCGTCTCGCGCGAGAACTCCACGAACCGTCCATCTGCCCCGGCGTACATGGTGATCAGGTCGACGCGCGGCTCATAGCGCGGCGTATCGATCGGGTCTCGCAGCAGCGGATGACGCGCGAAGACCACACGGTCGTTGTCCACGATGCCGAGTGCGCCGTAGACCGGGCTGATATACGTGTCCACGGCTTGCGTGTCACTCTTGGTGGCTTCTGCCGCGGCATGGATGGTTTCATTCAACACAACCATCACGCCCCGCCCTCGAGCTGCGGCATCCAGCGCCACACGCGTCGCGGCATGCAGATTTGCCGGGCCGTCAAAGCTGAGTTCCGAGGAGTTGCGCATCGCGCCCACCAGCACGACCGGCTTCTCGGAAAAGTGCCGGAGGTCGAGCAGGTATGCCGTCTCTTCCAGCGTGTCGGTTCCGTGCGTGACGACGGCGCCGACGATCTCCTCGCGCGCCAACTCCCGCTGCAGGATCTCGGAAAGCTCCCACATCAACTTCGGCGTGATGTGGGGCCCAGGGTAACGGCCGAAGTCGATGATCTCGGGCTCGCACATCTCGGCGATGGCCGGATCAAAGGCCAGGACCTCGCGACCGGACAGCGCCGGCACCGCCGCGCCGGACTGCGGGTCGCGGCGCATCGAAATCGTGCCGCCCGTGAAGACGAACAGAAGCTTCGGCATCCGCCGCTACTTCTTCTCCGGCGCAAAGCCGCGATGCCGCAACAGGGCTGCCGGGTCCGGTTCGCGGCCGCGGAAGGACTTGTACAGCTCCATCGGATCCTTCGTGTTTCCGGCCGAATAGATGTTGCGATACAGTCGCTCGGCCAGTTTGGGGTCAAACGGATTGCCGGCTTCCTTGAACGCTTCAAAGCCGTCGGTGTCCAGCACTTCCGACCACATGTAGCTGTAGTAGCCCGCGGCGTAGCCATCACCCGCGAAGATGTGCGCGAAGTGCGGCGAGCGGTGACGCATGATGATCTCGCGCGGCATGCCGAACTGCTTCAGCCATGTCTGCTCCTGCTCGCGGACGTCCACTGTCTTCGGGTCGCGCAGCAGGTGCCACTCCATATCGACTCGCGCGGAAGCCAGATACTCGACGGTGGCGAAGCCCTGGTTGAAGTTGCGCGCCGCCTGAATCTTGTCGAGCAGAGCCGACGGAATCGCTTCGCCGGTCTTGTAGTGCCGTGCGAACTTCTCCAACACCGGCTTCTGCTCCAACCAGTGTTCATAGATCTGCGACGGCAATTCGACGAAGTCCCGCGCCACGTTGGTGCCGCTCACCATCGGATACGTCACGTTCGAGAGCATGCCGTGCAGCGCATGGCCGAACTCATGGAACAGCGTCTCGGCGTCGTCATAAGACAGCAGGCACGGCTCACCAGCAGGAGGCTTGTTGTAGTTCAGATTGTTGGTGACCACCGGAACGATGGCTCCGATGAGCCGCTGCTGATCGCGGAAGGAGTTCATCCACGCGCCGCTTTGCTTGGACGGGCGGGCAAAGTAGTCGCCATAGAAGATCGCCGTCACTTCGCCCTTGGCGTTCCTGACTTCCCAGGTGCGGACGTCCGGGTGGTACTTCGGCAGGTCCTTCCGCTCATGGAAGGTGATGCCGAACAGGCGCGTGGCGGTATCGAAGCTCGCCTCGATCATGCGGTCGAGAGAGAAGTACGGCTTGATCTGCTCTTCGTTGAGGCTGTACTTGGCCAAGCGCACTTTCTCGGAGTAGTAGCGCCAGTCCCAGGGCTGCAGCGGAGCGGCCGCGCCTTCGGCCTGTCGTGCCCGGTCGAGCTCAGCGACTTCTTTCGCGGCGGTTTCGACGGCCGGCTTCCAGACCCGCTCCAACAGCCCCTTGGCCGCAGCCGGCGTTTTCGCCATCGCATCGTCCAACTGGAAATGAGCGAAGGTGTCGAAGCCGAGAAGCCTCGCTTTTTCCGCGCGCAGAGGAAGAATCTCGCGGATCAGGGGTTTGTTGTCGTACTTGTTTTCGTTGTCGCCGCGCGCCGCCCAAGCCTTGAACGCCTTCTCGCGCAGGTCCCGCCGCTTGCTCATTTGCAGGAACGGCTCGACGCTCGACCGCTGCAGAGTGACGACCCACTTGCCCGGCTTTCCGCGCTCCTTTGCGGCTTCGGCAGCGCCGGCGCGGAAACTCTCGGTGAGTCCGTCGAGGTCTTTCTCCTCCAGCACCAGTTCGAACTCCTTGGTGTCGGCCAGGAGGTTCTGCTGGAACTGCGTGCTGAGCGTCGCAAGCCGCTCTTCGATCTCTGCCAGCCGCTTCTTGCGCTGCTCGTCCAGGCGGGCGCCGGAGCGGACGAACATCTTGTGATAGCGCTCGAGAACGCGGGCTTGCTCTGGGCTAAGGGACAGAGATGACCGCTTCTGCATCAGTGCGTCCACGCGGGCGAAGAGCTTGCCGTTCATCAGGATCGCGCTGCGATGCTTTGCCAGTTCGGGCGCCAGTTCCAGTTCAATGGCCTGCAGGGCGTCGTTGGTGTCGGACGCGGTGAGGTTGAAAAAGACGCTCGCGGACTTGGTCAGCAGTTCGCCGGACCGCTCCATGGCGTCGATGGTGTTGACAAACGACGGCGGCTCCGCGGCACTGGTGATGCGTTCGATCTCGGCCAGCTGCTGCTTCATCCCTTCGCGGATGGCTGGGCCAAAGTGCTCCGGCTTCAGAGCGCCGAATGGCGGCAGCTCATAAGGGGTGGTCCATTTTTGTGCAAGGGGGTTCTGCATCAGGGGTCCCGTCTGCGCGCTGGCGGCAAGGGCCGCCGCGCTGGTTGCGGCAAGGAAACTGCGCCGATCCATATGCGTTTCGATCTATCCCATAGTACGCATGCGCCGCTACAATCGGTACACGTGGAAATCGAGCAGCACTTGGAGAAGATGCGCCGCGACTGGGATGAGCGGGCGAAGGAGAATGCACGCTACTACGTCCAGACCGCGCAGGAGAGCTGGACCGACGAGGAGTTCTTCGCCTCAGGCCGTCAGACGGTGAATGAAGAGATCCGCACCGACATGATCAACATCTGCCAGGGCATGGACCCGAAGCAGATGCGGGTTCTCGAAATCGGCTGCGGCGCGGGACGGGTGACGCGAGCCTTGGCGGAACTTTTCGGCGAAGTGCATTCGGTTGACGTGTCGGGCGAGATGGTGGGGCAGGCCAGGAAAGCCCTGGCGGACTATCCAAACGCTCACGTCTACCAGAACAACGGGATGGACTTGCGCGTGATCCCGGCGGAGCTGTCGTTTGACTTCGCCTTCTCCTGCATTGTCTTTCAGCACATCTCCTCGCTGGAGGTGATCGAAAGCTATGTTCGGGAGGCAGCGCGGCTGCTGAAGCCGGGGCGGCTTTTCAAGTTCCAGGTGCAGGGAGGCGCGACGAGTGAGCGCGCCCCGGACGATACCTGGCTGGGGTTGCCCTTCTCCGACGAGGACGCCGTCGCTCTCGCCGAGCGCTGCGGGTTTGAGCCTCGCCATCGGCATGGCGCGGGGGAGCAGTACTTCTGGCTCTGGTTCTTCAAGCGATGAACCTGCTGGCGCGCCCCAAACCGTGTAAGGCATCGCGAACCTAACTCGTCCGCCGCGGCGGAAGAGGTCCAAGGCAACGGTGATCGATGATCAGGGCCGAGCGAGCGGTGATCAGTCCGTTGGGGCTGGGACTGGATGAGGAAGCGGCGGGGACGGTCCGGCAGTGGCATTTCATCCGGGCGAGAAGGGAGGGCGGGCGGTAGCCGTGCGGGCGACGATACGCTCGTGCTTCCTGCTCTCGCCGTGGCTTCGTGACGGGAATGAGATGCCGCGCGACGGAGCCCGACGACTGGAACTTCTGCGGCTGGCGGCGTCGAAGGAGTACAGTCCGGCGATGCTGGATCTGGGCCGGGTGCATCTCTAGCGGTGACGAAGTGGACCCGGACCGTAACAGCGGTTTCGAGCTGGCGAACCGTGCTGCTGTCGCCGGAAGCGTTGCCGCCCGGCAGTGTCTTTGCGGTCGCTTTCGAGAAGGGCACGGATGGGTGGGGCGTCGAACGCCGTTTCAGAGCTGAAGCGACAGCTCACTTCGAAGGCACGCGGAAAGCGTCCGCGGTTCAGGCGCTCAACTTTTCCCGCGCGCGCAGGGCGTTGTAGGCGCAGCCGACAATCGCGCTCGCCGAGAGAAGGTACATCCAGACCAACAGAGCAATGACCGCCGCAATGGAGCCATAGATCACGTTGTAGTTGGCCAAGTGGCGGACGTACCAGGCAAACAAAGACGTCGTCAAAGACCAGAGGAGCGTGGCGACCACGGCGCCGGGCCAGACAGCGGTCCGAGGCAAGCCCGCGGGCAGGCTCGGTCCGAAGCGGTAGAGCAGCAGTGTTCCGGCTCCGACGGCGACCACTGCGGGAAGATACGCCAGCACGCGGCCCGCGTACAGCAGGAAGGCGGAGGCGGCCAAAGCCGGCACTGCCGCGCCCACCACCAGCAGCATCGCTACCCATCGATTGCGCCAGAAGCCGCGCCGGTTCGGCGTACGGTACGAGATCTGAAAGCCGTCGACCAGGCTCAGGATCACGCCGGAAGCCGCGATGATGGACAGCAGCGATGCAGTGATCAGCAACAACAGCGGTCTTTGCCCGCGCGAGACGAAAGACTGTTCCAGGACCGGGGCGACACCGGGCGGCGCCACCTCAAACAACACTTTCGCCAGCTCACTCGCCACGGCTTCCGCACGCACTTCCGTGAGGATGGCCGTCACCGTCGAGATGAGCGGAAAGATCGACAGGAGCGCGGAGTAGGCAGCGCCTTTCGCGCAACCGAGGCTTCCATCCTGCGCCGCAATCACAAGCGCCCGGAAGAAGCGCTCCAGAGCGGCGTTTGCACGACTGGCTACCGTGCGCGCCGCCATGGTGTCCTGCTGAGGAATGCGGTTGCCGCCAGGGAGAGCAAGCAGAGAGCGAGAGTCCACTGCCGTTCCGCGCCGCCATCGAAAACCAGATCGACCGGGCCGGCGCCGGGACCGGGATCCAGCCACAAGTGTCCGAGTGCGTCCCGTTGCGTTGCGATGGCTCGCCCGTCACGTTCCGCGCGCCAACCCGGATGAGCGCTGATTGCGAGCGACAGAACGTCGCCGGACGCGAGGGCAGGAAGTTCGATGCTCAGACGGCTGCGGCTCAGCCAACGGGCTGTCGCAAACGGCCGCGAAGGATCTTCGATCGCGGCCAGATACGCGGCGACCTCGGAGGTTTGATGAAAGTAGGCTACCGGCTTCGCAGGCAGTTCTTCGCGCCGCAGGACTCGCGCGAGCGGGGCACGCTGCGGCACGGCGTACACCACGTCACCGCCGTCGCGCCAGAGCTCCGGCAGTACGCCGTCGAACTTGAGCGGATTGGCAAACGGGTGGAATGTCTCCGTGCTGCCGGATCCGCTAACGGCAACGGCTTGCACGCCGAAGATGCGCAGCCAAGCGGCGGCGACGCGGCCCTCTTCCGCGCCGGCGCCCATGCCGGACAGGATCTGAAAGTGCGCGCCCGGATGGGCCGGCGACAGGATGGCCTGTTCGAAGCCTCCGGCAAACTGCGGCTGGTCCGTGAAGGAGTTCAGCCAGAAGCTGATTGAGCCGGGAACCATCACTCGCTGGGCGGGCAGGTTCGCTTCCAACCAGCGCGCGACGCGGTATTCCGAAGTCCTCTGCATGGAGATCGGTTCCAACCACTGCCGCGCCTGGCGCCAGTGGATGGCCGCAGGATAGATGCAGAGAAAGGCAGCCGCGACCGCCACCCAACGCCGTGCCGGGGCGGCTGCCGCCAAAAGGAGGCACAAGGCCATCTCCATCTCTAAGTGATACCGCTGCGGCTGGGGCAGGATGGCGACTTTGCCCCACTCCGCGGCGAGTGGGATTGCGGTCATTACCAGACCGAAGGCCGCGCTGAAGCGAAGCAGCAAGGATGCTCTCCGAAGCCATCGGGCGAGCGCGAGCGCGGCCAGGAGAACCGCTGCCAGCAAGGCGGCGTTGGCGAGGCCAAACGGAAACTCTCCGCCGACCCGCTGCGCGTTGGTGCGGATTGCGGTCAGATTCGACGGCGGCAGCATCGGGCTGGCCAGCAGATACGCGAGCACCGCGGCAGCAGCGGCACGCGCCCATGCCGGCCGCTCGCCGCGCGCGGCCAGATAGCACCACGCTGCGGCAGCCAGCGCGAAGGCGCCCAACCAGTTGGTCAGCGCGACGGAAGCCAATGCGAGGACGGCTGCGGGCAGCCATCTTCGATCCTCGATCGCTTTGTGCAGTGCGAGAACGGCCAGCGGCAACAGCAGCATCGCCCCGAGGTGGGGCCCCTCCCCGTAGACGACCAGCGCCTGGAGACGCCGTGGGGCAAACCATCCGCCAGCGTCGTCACGCACCAGCCGCACCAGCACGGTGGACAGGGAAAGTACGGAGTAAAGCAGGCCCGCAAGCATTGCCCGCCGACGGTCGCCGCCGAGGCCGCGCACCAGAGCGTATAGCGTCACTGGTCCGGCAGAGTACACAACGGCGGTGACCACATGGTAGGCCCACGGCGCGGAAAGGGTCGAGAGTTTCGCGACCAGTGCGACCGTGGCGTGCAGCAGCGGCGGATAGGTGTTCTCAAAGGGAATACCGCCGTACCAGAGCGGCCACCAGGAGGTGAAGCCGTGCCGCAGCCATTGCTCACTGATCGAAATGAAAGCTGCTTCAATGCTGCCGGTATGGCGCGTGTACTCCAGCAGGAAGAGCCGCCAAACGAGCGCCGCATTCCCGAGAAACAAGGCGAGCGGTGCGGCCCATTTCGGCAAGCCTCAATTATCGCAGCGCCCTCGGGTCCCGGTTGACGGCGGCGAAGCTCGTCCGCTACCATCGTCTTTCCGATAGAGGCGCGACGGCCATTGCCGCAGGCGTGTTTGTACCGGGTCGCTCCGGTGCGCTTGCAACAGTCGAGGGACCGCCGCCGAAGCCTCCGCTCAAGCGCACTCGGGCGGAGAGCTGGTGAGCCAGGCTAAATCCGGGCCACTGTCGCGGGCAACCCCCGCGAAGAACTATCTCACATGCAAGACTTATTCGCGCTCACGCGCTCCCTCATCGATATCGACTCCGTTACGCCGAACGAGAAGGCCGTCGGCGAATTCCTCAGCGCCTATCTCACGCCGCTTGCGGAGCGGTATCACGGAACCATTGAGCGCATGTACGTCGAGTCCGAACGATTCAACCTGTTCCTGCGCTTCGACGCGCCGGTGATTACGCTGTCGACGAACCTGGATACGGTGCCGCCGTTCATTGCGTCGCGCGAGGACTCCGAGCATGTG
>CAYNDS010000033.1:0-4840 GCA_964395885.1 uncultured Solibacteraceae bacterium
TTCACAGCCGTCAGAGCGGCCGATCCAGTTCTCCTGCATGGCGCGGACCCGTTCCGGCCAGCCTGGATCCAGCTTGGCCAGGCCGTCCACCAGTTCTTCGGCGTACTGCGTAATGCGGAAGAACCATTGCTCGATTTCGCGCTGCTCGACGGGGGTCGTCTCGTGGCGCCAACAGGCGCCGTTCACCACCTGCTCATTGGCCAGCACGGTGGCGCACAACGGGCACCAGTTGACGCGCGACTTCTTGCGATAGGCCAGGCCGCGCTCAAACATCTTCAGGAAGAACCACTGGTTCCAGCGATAGTAGTCCGGCTCACAAGTAGACAACTCGCGTGACCAGTCGTAGCTGAAGCCCAGGCGGCGAAGTTGGCCGCGCATGGTCGCGATGTTGGACACCGTCCATTCCCGCGGAGGACGGCCGCTCTTCAATGCCGCGTTTTCCGCCGGGAGGCCAAACGCATCCCAACCCATTGGATGGAGCACGTCGTATCCCCGCATCCACATGTAGCGAGCCAGTGTGTCGCCGATGGAGTAGTTGCGCACGTGGCCCATGTGCAGCTTGCCGGAAGGGTACGGGAGCATCTCGACGACCGTGAAGCGCGGTCGCGTCCCGTCGTCGGCGGCGCGGTAGAGACTCGGGTCGGCATCCCAGGTGGACTGCCATTTCGATTCGATCGATTTGTGGTCGTACTGCTGTTCAGGCATGGAGAGAGTAACTTTCTAGTGTACGGGCCGCGAGGTCTGCTGCGGAGATGGCACGATGGCCCTACGGTGCTCCTCTTCGTGAACGAGCACAGGGGTGCTTCCATCGGATGCGCTAGCGACGCGCCAGTGTTCGCAGTGCTTCCAGATTGCGAAGCTCGTCGCCTTCTCGGTCAACGGGAGTTTCCAATACAAAGGCTTTGTTGCGGAGCTTCGGATGCCGCAGAATCCGGCGGAAGCCTTCGAGTCCAATGTGGCCCTCTCCGATGTGGGCGTGGCGGTCCAGGCGGCTGCCGCGGGCGCCTTTCGAATCATTGGCGTGGATCACGGGTACGTGCTCCAGCCCGAGCAGTCTGTCGGCGGTCGCCAGTGTCTCCTTCAGCCCTTCGGCGGTGGCGATGGGGTATCCGGCGGCCAGCAGATGGCAGGTGTCCAGGCAGTAGCCGAGCGAAAGGTCGGTGCGCTCGGCGGTGATCATGCGAATGGCAGCCAGTTCTTCCAGCCGGGAGCCAATGGACGCTCCCTGTCCGGCAGTGCACTCGAGAAGGAGACGCACGGAAGTCTCCAGTCCTTGCGCCGCCTCGACAATGGCATCGGACACCGCCAGCAGCGCACGTTCCAACGGACCCGCCTTGGCGCTGCCGGGATGGAGGACCAGGTACTCGGCGCCAATGAAGGTGGCGCGTTGTAACTCCTCGCGCAATGCGGCAATGGACTGCGCCCGCACCGGTTCCTCAGGTGCCGCGAGATTGATCAGATAGCTGGTGTGGATGACCAATGGTGCAAGGTCATGCTCCTGCCGAAGACGCCGCAGCTCGGTCACTGCATCGCGCGAGAGTGGGCCGTAGCGCCACATGCGCGGGCTGGAAGAGAAGATCTGAAAGGTGTTGGCCCCCAGGGCTGCGGCTTGCCGCGCCGCGTTTGCCAGGTTGCCGGAGGTGGAGGTGTGCAGGCCAATGCGCACGTCTCACTATCGCGCAGCGAGAGGTTCACTCAATCGACACGAAACGTTCGTTGCGCTGACATCCCACTCTGCTGCCATGGACCGGGATGCGAAAACTCCTTCTTTTGACCGCCTTGTGCTGCATCGTCTCTGCTCAGGTGGACGAGAACTTGATGGCTCGGCTGCGCCAGCGCTTTCGCCCGGAACGCAAGGCATTCAGCGTTGCGATGATGGGCGACCATCCGTACGGCGCCGAAGGACTGGCGAAATGGCCGGCGCTGATGAACTCGATCAATCAGGATGCGTCGGTCTCCTTCGTCGTTCACAACGGAGACTTCAAGAACGGATCTTCCGTTTGCACGAACGCCGTGTTCCAGAATCGGCTGGATCTGTTTGAAGCCTCCGTGCATCCGTTCATCTTCACGCCCGGCGACAACGAATGGACCGACTGCCACCGCGAGAACAACGGCAGTTTCGACCCGCTGGAGCGTCTGGACATGCTGCGCCGTATGTTCTACCCCACCAATCAGTCGCTCGGACGCCGAAAGATCGAGATGGTCCGTCAGACCGAGGACCCTCGCTTCAGTCTCTATCGCGAAAACGCGATCTGGGCGGAAGGCGCAATCGTGTTTGCGACGGTCCATGTGGTCGGCAGCAACAACAATTGGGGGCGCACGCCGGCAGCTGATGCCGAGTATACGGCGCGCAACCTCGCCAATCTCTATTGGATCCGGACTGCCTTCGCCCTGGCGCGGGACAACGACTTCAGTGGCGTCGTCATCATCATGCAGGCGGACATGAACTTCGAGTTGTCTCGAAATGATTTCCAGCGCCTGGGCTTCAACGACACGATCGTTGTGCTCTCGCAGGAGGTGCAGGCGTTTCGCAAGCCCGTGCTGCTGGTGAACGGCGACACGCACCAGCTGAAGATTGACAAGCCGCTGGCGGGTCTGGTCTCCAACCGGCGGCTGGAGAACTTCACTCGTCTTCAGAACTTCTCTGACCTCGATGGGCACTGGATCAAGGTGATCATCGATCCCTCGGACCCGCAGCTGTTTACACTGAAGCAAATGATCGTTCCGGAGAACGTTTTCCAGCATCGGTAAAGGCGCATGTGGCGAACCTGGCTCGGATGGATCGTGGCTGTGGGAGTGGCGTTCGCGCAGCCGCACGAGTTCGGGCCAGGCGCTTCGAACCGCTTCTCGCTGCTGGTGCACAAGACCGGCCTGATGGCGGGCAAGAGCCATGTGTTTGTCTTTGAACGGTTTCGCGGCACGGCAGACGATAGCAAGGTCGCGTTTGTGATTGAGGCCGCCAGCCTGAAGTGCGAGGACGACTGGTCCCCGGCGAAAGGTTCGATCGAGAAGATCGAGAAGGTGGCGAAAGAGGAACTGCTGGAAGCTGGCCGATTTCCCGAGTTGCGCTTCGCTTCCACAGCTGTTTCGAAAACGGCCCAAGGCTATGAGGTCGACGGCACCTTGACTATCCGCAGCGTGAGCCGTCCCGTACGCGTGCGGGTGATTCGGACTGGCGACGGGTTTGAAGCTACCGCGCAGATCCGCCACTCGGACTTTGGCCTCAAGCGGCAGTCGGCCGCCCTGGGTGCGATCGGGACGAAGGACGAAATGGACGTCAGTGTGCGCCTGACAGCAGCGAAGTGATCTCGAGAGGCGCGAATGCGTGCCAAACCGGGCCTTCACTGGTGGTCAGGAATCCTTCGACTACGTAGCGCCCTGGCCGCAACAGGCTGGGGTCGAATCGAAAGTCGGCCAGCCAAGTCTTCTCGCCCTTCACTTCCAGCGTGGCCGTAGCCTGGATGAACAGCTTGTCAGCCGACCAGGTTGCGATCCGCTCTCCACGGTCGTCGTAGAGGTAAAGCTCGAAGCGCTGACCGGAAGGGAACTGTAGGACCAGCGGCTCCGGTTGGGTGTTGCGAAGCGTGAGGCGGACGTCAATCATCGGCTCCGGCAGCAGGCCCGTCACTTGGTCTCCCGCGGAGCGGCGGATGCGCTGATGGGCGGCCAGGGTGAAGGATCGCTGTGGCTCCGCGATGGTCGTGACGGCTCCGTTCAGGCTGGCGTAGACCAGCTGAAAGCTGTCCTGACCCGCCTCGCGCGACACCAGTCCGATGCCGGGCAGGAAAAGCTCACGGCGTAGTGGCTGCCCGGTTCCGTAGCTGATGGAAAGGGCGTTGGCGAAGGTGCCCCACGCCGCACGGAAGCGCGTGGCGCGGGACTCCACGGCGGCAGTCGCCGGCGCTCCCGGGAGTTGAGTCGGGAATGCCTCGCCAACGGCGGCTCCGAACGAGTACCAGGCGCCTTCGCGGTTTGTCGCCGGGTCAAGGGCCAGAAGCCGGTCTCCGTCGTAGCGCAGCAGAACGTCGCCGCTCGACAGGCCGGTCAGCCGGGTGTACCTCTGGCCTCCGACCGTTATCTCGTCGGTGGTCTCCAGCACGATTGTTTCGCCCTGACGCCCGTCCAAACGATAAATCCACACATTGCCCGGGTTGATCGGCCAATACGTCTGTGCCGACAGCGATGTCAGCAAAAACAGGCTACTGATAGTAATTCTTCGGCCAAGCATGACGTTTCATCACCTCTCGAAGAGCCGCCGGAAGGGGCCCTGCCTCTGAGACAGCGACGTTGGCCTCAACGTTTCGCAAAGAACGCATTCCTGGAATCACCGTCGAAACCGCAGGGGCGGAAAGGCAGAATCGAAGGGCGAGTGCCGCCAGGTCTGCCTCTTGGGGCAGTTCAGCCTGCAGTGCGCGAACCTTTTGCGTGACTTCCGCAAGGCGTCCGTCGCGAAAATACCAGGCCCGGAAGTCTTCCGGATCGAATGTAGATGTCGGTGTCAATTTTCCGGTCAGCGCCCCTTCGTCCAGTGGAACGCGCGCCAGCACTCCGATGTTGTACTCACGGCAGAGCGGAAACAGGTGAGCTTCCGGCGACTGGTCAAAGACGTTGTAGATCACCTGCACGGTGTCGATGACGCCGGTCCGGATCAGATCGAGAGCGGAATCCGGCTGGTGATCGTTGATGGATACCCCGACGAAGCGCGCCTTGCCCTGGCTTTTGAGGTCTTCAAGGGCGCGGCGCCACTCGTCGCTTTCGAGCAGCCACTCCGGATTCCAAACATGGAATTGCTGCAGGTCCACCGCGTCGACATCGAGATTCTTCAGGCTGCTCTCGGTTG
>CAYNDS010000033.1:4850-25402 GCA_964395885.1 uncultured Solibacteraceae bacterium
GCATCACGTAGTCGTAGGGGAAGACGTCGTCGAGACCGATCCCCGGGCGGGCAGGCCAGGTGCGGTTCTTCGGCGGGACCTTGGTTGCGACGATCAGCGGTGCGCGGGTGCTGTTGGCGACCTTCGCGATCAGGCGCTCGCTGTGGCCTTCGTTGTAGGCCAGGGCGGTGTCGATGAAGTTAACCCCCAGTTCGATGGCGCGGCGAAGGGCGGCCAGGGAATCCTCATCTTTGGCGCCCCGCCATTGATTCCCTCCAATGCCCCATGCTCCGTAGCCAATCTCACTTACGCGCAGGCCGGTGCGGCCCAAGGTCCGGTATTTCACCCCTCCAGGATGGCATCCTAAGGGCAGAATGCGTTGGCTCCTGTTGCTGTTGGTCGCCTGCTTTCCGTCTGTGGCGCAGATCCGTCTTTACCTGAAGGATGGAGATCACCACAACGTCCGCGAATACCAGGTGCAGGGAGATCGCGTCCGCTATTACTCGACCGAGCGCGGCGAGTGGGAGGAAATTCCGCTGGCTCTGATCGATCTGAAGCGGACCGAGGGAGAGCGCGCCGCCGCGCAGGCGAAACGCGAGAAAGACGCCGCCGAACAGGATGCCGAGGACCGGGCAGAGCGGGAACTGCGGCGTGAAATCGCCCGCGTGCCGATGGAGCAAGGGGTTTACCTCGTCGAGGGTGACAAACTGCGCCCGATTCCGCAGGCGGAGGCGAAACTGGTCTCAGACAAGAAACGCGCCCTGTTGAAGGCGATCACGCAGGTTCCATTGAACGGCAAGGCAACGATTGAGATCGACGGCGACCGGTCGAAGAACCTGATCGCCGAGAAGCGTCCGGAGTTCTACCTCCGGCTGTCAAACGAGATCGCAACGGCGATGGTGAAACTGACGCCGAAGACGAAGGACAAGACGCCGTCTCGGGTTGTGGAGAAGGTGTCCATCATTCCGGTGGCGAAGGAGATGATCGAGGAGCGCGAGACGGTTGAGACCTTTCGCCGGCAGTTCGCCGACGATCTTTACAAGATGTGGCCCACGCAGCCTTTGGAGCCCGGCGAGTACGCTGTCATTCAGTTCACCGAAGGCAAGGGAAGCGTGCAGATCTGGGACTTCCGCATCGAGTGACGCCGCCGTGGTGGCGCCGGGCACCAGGAAGGCGGCTTACCCTACGGTCTCGAACGATTCGGGGCCGAGGATGCGCTCGATTTCGGCACGAAACTCTTTGTCCGGCCGGATTCTCTCCGGCAGGTCGAGCAGAACAGAAAAGTCGCGTGACTTTTCCAGGCGCAGGCGTACCTGCGCGTCTCCCGGCTTGCGCGTGAACAACTCGCGTAAAGCGTCGGCTCTTTCGGATCCGCTTGGGCCAAGCCGCACGCGGAGCGCGACACTCCGCGCCAAGTCGAGACGAGCGTTTTCGAGCGGAACGATGTCCTGCACCGAGAGCTTCGGCGCGGCGCCCTCTTCCGGCAGCACCTGTGCGCGGACCAGAACCGCCCGGTCTTCCTGGAGAAACTTCGCCAATTCCTCGTAAAGCTTCGCGAAGACCATAGCTTCAATGGAACCTTCGTAGTCTTCCAACTGCATCGACGCCCAGGGCTTGCCTTCCTTGTTGCGCCGCCTCTGGATGTTCTTCAGGATGCCGCAGAGCTTCACTTCAACGCCCTTCGCCAGATCTTCCAGACCGGCGGTGGTGTGAGTGCGCAGATCGGCCACCCGGTCGGCGAAACGGTCCAGGGGATGGCCGGTGACGTAGTAGCCCAACAGTTCCTTTTCGCCGGCCAGTTTCTCTTCCGGCGTCCAATCGGGAACATTGGGCAGGGCGCGAGCCGCCTTGGCCGGCTCCTCGGCGAGCAACATGCCGAACAGGCCCGATTGTCCCGACGCCTTGTCCTTCTGCGCCCGCACGCCGGACTCAATCGCGCTGTCGAGCGCTGCCATCAACTGCGACCGGCGTCCAAGGGCATCCATGGCTCCGGCGCGAATCAGGCTTTCGATCACCCGGCGGTTCACCGCGGACATGTCCACCTGTTCGCAAAAGCTGTCGATTGTCGGGAAGGCCCCGTGCTCGCGCCGCGCCGCCACAATCGCCTCCACCGCCGAAGCGCCGACGTTCTTTACCGCCCCCAATCCGAAACGGATCGCGTTGCCGTCGGGCGTGAAGTCCAGGTCGGAGTGATTGATATCGGGGGGCAAAACCTTGATCTGGCGTGTGCGGCACTCGTTGATGTACTTGACCACCTTCGTCGTGTTGCCGGTTTCCGACGTCAGCAGTGCGCTCATGAACTCGACCGGGAAGTTGGCCTTCAGATATCCGGTGAGGTACGCGAGGTAGGCATACGCCGCCGAGTGCGACTTGTTGAATCCGTACTCGGCAAACTGCGCCATCAGGTCGAAGATCTTCTCGGCCTTCTTCGCCGCGAACCCCTTCTCCTTGGCGCCGGACAGGAAGCGCTCGCGCTGCTTGGCCATCTCGTCGGCCTTCTTTTTGCCCATCGCGCGGCGGAGAATGTCCGCCTCGCCCAGTGAATAGCCGGCCATAACGTTGGCCACCTGCATCACCTGCTCCTGGTAGAGCATCACGCCGTAGGTCTCTTCGAGAATCGACTGAAGCACCGGTGGATCGTAGACGACAGCTGACTTTCCGTGCTTTCGGTTGATGAAGTCGTCGACGACGCCGCCCTTCAGCGGACCGGGACGATACAGCGCGTTCAGAGCGCAAAGATCCTCCACACGCTCCGGCCGGTAGCGTTGCAGGACCTGCTTCATGCCGGGCGACTCGAACTGGAACACGCCGTCCGTCAGGCCCTGTGAGAACAGCTCATACGTTGGCTTGTCGTCGAGCGGTAACTGGTCGAGAACGATCTTCACCCCACGGTGCTTCTCGATGAGAACCAGGGCGTCATCGATGATCGTCAAGGTGGTCAGTCCCAGAAAGTCCATCTTGAGCAGCCCGAGTTTCTCGAGGCCGTTCATGTCGTACTGGGTGACGATTTCGTCCTTGTTCGTCTTGTAGAGCGGGACGAGTTCCTTGAGCGGCTGCGGCGAGATGACGACTCCGGCAGCGTGCATGCCCGCGTTGCGCGCCATGCCCTCCAGGCGGAGTGCGACGTCGAGGACCTCCTGCACGCGTCCGTCGGCCTTTGCCGCCTCTGCGAAGCCGGGCTCCTGCTCGATGGCGTCCTTCAGCTTGATGTTCAGCACGCCGGGCACAAGCTTGGTGAGCTTGTCGGACTCGCCAAAGTTCAAGCCCAGCACGCGGGCGACGTCCTTGAGTGCGGCCTTGGCGCCCAGCGTTCCGAATGTAATGATCTGAGCGACCTGTTCCCGCCCGTATTTCTCGGTGACGTACTGAATGATTTCGCCCCGGCCCCGGGTACAGAAGTCGATGTCGATATCGGGCATCGAGATCCGTTCCGGGTTGAGGAAGCGCTCAAAGAGCAGCCCATACTCGAGCGGATCGACATCGGTGATGCGCATGGCGTAGCCGACGAGGCTTCCGGCAGCGGAGCCGCGGCCGGGCCCGACCGGGATTCCGCGATCTCGTGCGTGTCGAATAAAGTCCCAAACAATAAGGAAATAGCCGGAGAACTTCATCTGTTGGATGAGGCTGATTTCGCGCTCCAGCCGTTCCCTGTACTGCTCGATGGAATGTCGCAGGCGCCCCTGCGCGAGGAGCATTTCCAGCTGCGGCAGCCGCGTCTCGAAGCCCTGGCGCGCGACCCAGGCGAAGTACGAGTCCGTGTTGTGGTCGGCGGGGATCGGGAAGCGCGGAAATGGCTCCTTCACCTTTTCCAGCTTCATCTGACAGCGCTGGGCGATGTCCCACGTCCGATCGAATGCGTCGCCAAACCCGGGCAGCACCAATTCCATCTCGGCGCGCGTCTTGAGGTGGAACTCCTCGGTGGTGAACCGCATCCGATTCGCGTCGGCCATGGTCTTGCCGGTTTGGATGCAGAGCATAATCTCGTGGGCCCGAGCGTCACCCTTGCGCAGGTAGTGCGCGTCATTGGTGGCGACCAGGGGGATGCCGGTATCGAGCGCGAGTTTCTGGAGAAGCGGAATCACCCGCTTGTCCTGTTCCAGGCCGTGATCCTGAACCTCCAGAAAGAAGTTATTGGGCCCGAACAGGTCGCGGTACTCATGAGCGAGGCGCCGCGCTTCCGCGTAGCGGTCGTCCAGGAGGCTTTCATTCACGTCTCCCCGCAGGCACGCCGAGAGGCAGATCAGCCCCTTGGAGTGTCTGGCGAGCAGATCCTTATCGATCCGGGGCTTGTAATAGAAGCCGTCGAGAAAGCCAGTCGAGACCAGTTGAATCAGGTTGCGATAGCCCTCCTGGTTTTCGCAGAGCAGGACGAGGTGGTTGTAACGGTTCTGGTCGGTCTTGGACGTGTGGCTCTGCTGCGTGACGTACATCTCGCAGCCGATTACCGGATGGATACCGCGCGCGTTGGCCTGATTGTAGAATTCGACCGCGCCAAACAGGTTTCCATGGTCTGTCATGGCCACCGCCGGCATTTTCTGCTCCTCGGCCAACTTCATGAGCTGTCCGATCTCACAAGCACCATCGAGCAGGGAGTAATCCGTGTGGCAGTGAAGGTGGACAAAAGGATTTTGCGCAGAATTCGACATGGTTGAAACGAAGAGGCCGGGAAGTTCACTATTTTAGCGCCCGGTGAAACGGATCAGGGGAAAATCCCACTATCGGACGTGGTCACCATCCCCGGCCAGCCGCCACCGGGGGCGGGTGAAGTTCGGCTCGCCATCGAAAGGGGATTGGTGTATCTGCTCTGCGCGCGCGACTCGGAAGGGTTCTGGCAGGACTTCTGGACGCAGGGCGGCGTGAGCGATGAATGGGTGACCGCATACGTCGCCTGGTGCCTGACGGACGTTCCGAACGGAGGCGAGGCGGCTGCGGAAGCTTGGCCCCGATTGCTGTCCCGAAGGCGAGCCAGTGGGTGGGGCTACCACAGTGGCGTGCCGGCGGACTGCGACAGCACCGCATGGGTGTGTCGCCTGATCGAACGGTTGGGCGCGACCTCCGATGCGACGTACCAGGAAGCGATGTTGTTCCTGTCAGCGGCGGCACGGGCGAACGGAGGGGTACCCACGTATGCCACAGACCGGGACATCCGCCGCTTCACCGGCCTGTCGGGTGGATGGAGTTTCGAGGGCTGGACGTCACCGCACGTGTGCGTCTCCGCGAATGTTGCGGCGTTGCGCGGTGTGCCTCGGCGAGAGACGATTCGGCAGTTCGTGCGGCAGAGCCGGCAGGCGTGGGGTGCTTGGGAAGGCTACTGGTGGACGCAGCCGGCGTATCCGACGATGCTGGCTTGCGAGGCGCTGGGCGTGGATGAACTCGCTCGCAGCTGGGCCAAGGCGGATCTGGATGAGTCCGCTTTCGGATTGGCGTGCCGCTTGCGGATGGGTGCGCCCGTACGTTCGCAACTGCTGGCGCTGCAGTTGCGGGACGGTTCCTGGCCGAGTTCCGCGCGTTTGCGGGTGCCGCCGCCGTCGACGACAAACCCGCTCGAAGGACCGGCAGCGCTTTCGGTCGATCACAATCGGACTTATACTACGGCGACGGCCATCCGGGCTCTAGCCCTGAGTCTGTAAGGAGGAAGCATCGTGACAGGGGAAAGCAAGGCGGGCGGATCGCTCGCCGGGGAGTGGCGCGGCAAGTTCTTAAGCGCTTTCGGAAACTTGCGCGAGGTGTTCGTCGCCCTGGACGAGGAGGAAGGTCAGGTCAGGGGGACCATCTACTTTTCGCTGGGTCCGGAGCGGCGAATGGCCCGCGGTTCCCTCAAGGGGCAGGTGCGCGACGGAAGGCTGATCGCCGAGGTGACGGAACTGGATTTGCAAAAGAATGCCGACGCCCGGTTCAGCCTGAATCTGCGACTCGCCGAGGCATGCAATCGCCGTGTCGCCTTTGGCGAAGTGACGGTGGAAGGACTGGGAGACGCTCCGGGCGGCGTGATGCAGTTGGTGCAGGTTGCGCAGGCGCGGGAAATGATGATGAATGGCTGGGGTCCCGAGTTGTAGCCCCGCCGCGGAACTTCGCGACGGCATCCGATCCTTGCTCTCTGCGCCGCTTCGATCCGCCTACTGGCGGGCTCAGGTCTGCGTTCACGGCGCGGCGGTGATGCCCGAACTGCAAAGCGGAATCGGACGGGCGGACTGGGCCCTGATGCTGGCTAACGCCTACGGGGAGAACTCGGCTGCCGCCAGCGAGTATGTTGCCGGATTCGGCGTCGTCGCCGCAGACTTCCTCTGCGCGCCGATTGTGCTTTCGCCGCAGCGCCGAGAGGAGATCCTGGCGCTGGGTGCAAGAGTGAACCTCATCGTGTCGCTGTATGACCGGTTGCTGGACTCCGGTCATGCGGCGTCGGACATTCTGCCCGCCACGGGCGGAAGCGAAGTCGCAGCGGCACTCTCCGGACTGATTGCGGGATTCTATCGAAGAGCCCCCGGCGACGACCGCCTGGTGCGAAAGGCGGTCGAGCGAATGCGGGCGGCGGAAGATCGTCCACCGTCGGCAATGACACGGCTGCTCTGGCGGCGAAAAAATGCGCTTCCGTTCGTTCTGATCGCCATCCTGGCCGCAGAGCGGGCTGCGGCAGGCCGGATTGGCTATCTTGCGTGGGCATATCGGTTCGGGGTGGTTCTAGGCTGGGTGGACGATGCGGCGGATCTGACGGCCGATCAAGCGACAGGCCAGTGGAACAGGTGGATTCACGCACCCACTTCGCCCGCGGAGGTGCTGGGCGCGCTGCAGCGGGTGTTGATCTGGTGGGAAGGCTGTCGTCCGGAGGCGAGACACCACCGGGATCAACTTCTATACTGTCTGTACGAGTGGCTCTCGTCAGCACAACGCCGGGACCTCGTTCTCGAACGCGCCACTGGTTTTTCTGGGTCGCGCTGAGCGCCTGCCTTTTATTCGCAACCCTGTTCGTACTGGTAGCCGCACAAGTTCTGCACTACCGGCATGAAGCCGTGTCGACCGGCGTGAGCTGGGGCAGGCAAGGCGACTGGCACGTGGTGCTGCAGGTAACGCCCCGCGCCCGGGCCGCCGGCTTGCAGCCCGGAGACCGGCTGCTCTCCATCAACGGTCATGCCGAGGCGCAGCGGTTCGGACCCCGGCTTCCCGATGGGGAACGATCCGATGTGTGGCGACTGGAGGTGGCCCGGAATGGCAGCGTGCTGCAGTTCGATCTGGTTCCGCAGCCCGCAATCCCAAGACTGACATCCATTTGGGGGCTGCTGGCGCTGGCTCTGTCGGCTGGCGCGATGGGCGCCGTGCTGGGATTGGCAAAGCCGGACATGCTGACGGCTCGCCTGGGACTGGCGGCCGGACTGTTGGGCGGTTGCACGTTCCTCTCTCAGTCGGCGACTCGCATGGACCATCTGTTTGTAGGTGCGGAACGATGGGTGGCCCTTCTGTCGAGCGCCACTTATCCGTTCTATCTTCCGATCGCATTCCATTACCTGAGCGCGTTTCCACAACCGGTGCGAGAGTCTTTACCGTGGCGGCTGGCTCGGTACGCGATGTATCTCATGGCGTTTGGAGTGTGGCTGCCCCGCACGCTGACAAAGCTGCAGTACTTCGGAAAGCTCAACTTTGACCGGACTTCCGTCGTGCCTGCCGCGTTACTGGAGCCGTGGGACGCTGCTGAGCCCACGATGCGGTTTATGATCCATGCCGTTTGCGGGCTGGCGATGATTTTGGCGCTCGTGCGCAACTATCGGGGTTTGCGGTCCGAGATGGACCGGCGGCGCGTACGCTGGGCGGCTATGGGAGCGCTGCCGGCGGCCATGAGCCTGGTGGGCCTGACCGCACTGAGCGCCGTGATCCGTCTGGCTGGGCGGGCGGAATTGATCGAATCCGGAGCGCTGGCGTGGCTGCAGGACGCGAACGCATTTTTCGTGGTGCCAGCGCCGATCGCGCTAGCGTATGCGATCGTCAAGCACCGGGTGATGGGCATCCGCCTGGTGCTGCGGCGCAGCTTGCAGTACCTTTTGGCTCAGAACGCGCTGCGGGTAATTCTGCTTGCTCCCCTGCTGGCGATCGTCATTGAACTCATTCGACAGCCGAATCGGGGCATCGGGGATCTCTTGCGCGACACTCCTCTCGCGTTGGAGTTGTCGATGTTGGGTTTTGTGGTGCTGGCGATGCGGTACCGGCAGAGCATCCAGAACTGGATCGACCGGCGCTTCTTCCGCACCTACTACAGCCAGGAGCGAATCCTGTTGGAGTTAGTCGAAGAGCTGCAGGCAGTGGATTCGATTGAAGAGATCTCGACGCGCGTGGCCCACAAGATCGAGGCGGCGCTGCAGCCCAAGGAGCTATTGGTGTTCTACCGGCGTGACGCGACGTCCGGGTTCACTGTCGGCTACCCAAACGAGCTTCGAGGCGGAAGTGTTCTTCGGCTGTTGAAGGAGCAGGAGTTACTCAGTGCGTTTGAGCAGGGACGGCCGACGCCTCTCTATGTGACGGATCCCAATGCCGTGGATGAGCAGGGGGAGGCGGCGCCTGCTTCCTTGGCCATCCCGCTGCGGGCGGCGGACCAGCGTCTGGCCGGGCTGCTGTGGCTGGGCGAAAAGCGGTCTGAGGAGCCGTATAGCGAGCGCGACAAGGACCTTCTGCAGACTATTGCGTCGCAGGTGGCTGTCGTGTACGAGAATCTGCTCTTGAAGGAACGTCTGGCCGAGGAGCGCCGCGTGCGCGCCGAGGTGATGAGCCGGCTGGACGAGCGTGCGATCAACATCCTGAAGGAGTGCCCCCGTTGTGGGTTGTGCTTCGACCGCACCATCGAGCACTGCAGCGTCGATGGTGAGGAGTTGACCATGACGCTGCCGGTCGATCGCGTCATCGACAAGAAGTACCGGTTGGATCAGCGTCTGGCCGTTGGTGGGATGGGCGCGGTCTACGAGGCGGTGGACCTTCGCTTGGGACGGAAGACCGCAGTGAAGATCATGATGGGCCGGCTGTTCGGAAACCGAACGGCGCTGCGACGGTTTGAGCGCGAGGCCCATGCCGCAGCCCGGCTGCGTCATCCGGGTATCGTCACCATCCACGACTTCGGACGGCTGGAAGGCGAGGGTGCCTACCTGGTGATGGAGCGGCTGGAGGGCCATAGCTGGCGCGTGGAGATGAGCGCGCGCAAGATGGTGAAGCCTCGTCATGCCGCGCGCTGGTTTGATCAGCTGCTGCTGGCTGTCGCTCACGCCCATACGGCCGGTGTGGTGCATCGGGATCTGAAGCCGGAGAACCTGATGCTGGTTCCGGGCCGCACCGGCGACGAACCACAGGTGGTCGTGCTCGACTTCGGCGTGGCCAAGATGCGCGAGATCGAACTGACGGAGAATCACGCCAGTTCCATCACCGCCACTGGGGTGGTGATGGGCACCCTGCGGTACATGTCGCCAGAACAGTTGGCGGGGCGTGAAGCCGATTCCCGGAGCGACATCTATTCGATCGCCGTGATTGTGGTGGAGTGCTTGTTCGGCGGCTTGCCGACCAAAATGCGTGACTTGCAGACATGGGTCAATCGCCGCCTGCCGCAAGGGTCTGAGCTGGCGCGCATCCTGGATCGAGCCCTAGAGGCGGATCCGGCGGCGCGTTATGCGACAGCCGATGAGTTTCGCCGTGAACTGGTGCCGGCTCTCCGGACCTGCCCGAAGATCGAGCCGGCGGCCGATAGCCTGGCGATTGCCGTTGCCGGACCCACCAAGACTGTCGAACTGTGACGTTCCCGATCCATGGGACCGAGGCCAGCCGGATCCTCTCCCCAGTAAGCGGGTTTCTTCGCGAAGCCGGATTCACGCACTCCTTGACGCCAGCGCGGAACTGCACGTTCGGTTGCTCGTACTGCTATGTCCCGACGATGCGCGTGCAGGGCGGGCTGCAGCCGCAGGACTGGTTCCGGTGGGGACAGTTCACCACGTTCAAAGAAAACGCCGCCGTGCTGCTCGCCAAGGAATTGCGTGGCAACCAGGCCATCTACTGCTCTCCGCTGGTGGATCCGTATCAGCCGACGGAGCGGACTCGCGGCCTGATGCCAGAGATCCTGGAACGGGTGGCCCACTCGCCCCCGCGGCGGTTCGTCATCCAAACCCGGGGAGCGCTGATTCTGCGGGACCTCCCTTTGCTGGTGCGCATTCCCGGCCTTCGAGTCAGTTTCTCGCTGACGACGAATCGCGACGACGTGCAGCGGAGATTTGAGCCGCACTGCGACGCCTTCAGCGAGAGACTCCGGGTGATTGCGGCTCTTCGTGACGCGGGCGTGGCGGTGACGGCAACTCTTGCACCCCTGCTGCCCTGCGACCCGGAGGCTCTGGCGATCGCGGCGCTACGCGTCACGGCAGGGGACTTGGTGGGTGATCCACTTCATATCCGCCGGACCAAGCCCCGCGGGGCGACTACGCGGGAAGCCGCCATCCTAATTGCAGACCGTTGTGGGTATTCAGATTGGCTGGACCCGGACGGCCAAGCACGTCTGGTTGCAAGGATCGCCGGCGTGGTGCGGCAGCATGGGCGGCGCTTTCTGACCGGCCCGGCCGGATTCGCGTTACTGTCGGAATGATGCACGAAGCGATCCTTCACCGTCTGGGAGTGCAACCGGAGACCATCCTGGGTGGCGGCGGGTGGCTGGAGTCGGAAAGTCCGATCGATGGATGTGTCCTGGGACGTGTCCGGAAGATGTGTGCGGCGGACTTGGAAGTGGTCATGCAACACGCGCAGCGGGCGTTTGAGCACTGGCGTGAAGTACCAGCGCCCAAGCGAGGGGTACTGGTTCGGGAGGTCGGCGAGGAGCTTCGCAAGCACAAGCACGATCTGGCCACGCTGGTGACTCTGGAGATGGGGAAGACCATCGCCGAGGGCGAGGGCGAAGTGCAGGAGATGATCGACATCGCGGACTTTGCGGTGGGGCTCTCACGGCAGTTGTATGGCCTGTCGATGCACTCTGAGCGTCCCGGGCACCGAATGTACGAGCAGTGGCATCCGCTGGGGCCGATCGGAGTCATCACGGCATTCAACTTCCCGGTGGCCGTCTGGTCCTGGAACGCGATGATCGCTGCTGTTTGCGGCGACACCATCGTTTGGAAGCCGGCTCCGCAGACACCCTTGACCGCGCTTGCCGTGCAGGCGATTTGCGATCGCGTGACGGAGCGGTTGGGCTACCACGGCGTGTTTCAACTTGCAATCGGGGATGTGGACGAGGTGGCTGAGCGCATGGTCGATGACACCCGCTTGCCGCTGATCTCAGCAACCGGTTCAACCCGGATGGGCAAGATTGTGGCCGAGCGTGTGGCGAAGCGTCTGGGGCGCTCGCTCTTGGAACTGGGCGGGAACAACGGCGTGATTGTGATGCCGGACGCCGACCTCGATCTGGTGCTTCGCGCCGTGGTCTTCGGGGCCATCGGTACGGCCGGTCAGCGGTGTACCTCACTTCGGCGCCTCTTTCTGCACCGGTCTATTGCGCACGCATTCGCGGCGGGTCTCTTGGCCGTCTACAAACAGATCCGGATCGGCAATCCCCTGGAGCGGAACACGCTGATGGGTCCGCTTGTTTCGCAGGCCGCAGTTGAGGCTATGCAGCAAGGGCTCTCGCGCATTCGACAACAGGGCGGGGAAATATTGACCGGCGGCCTGCACCTGCATGGATGCTACGTGGAGCCGACGATCGTTCGCTGGGCGGGCGCGCCGGCGCCGGTTGTCAAAGAAGAGATCTTCGCACCCATACTGCATCTGATCGAATTCGACACGCTGGATGAGGCAATCGCGATGCACAACGATGTTCCGCAGGGTCTTTCGAGCGCGATCTTCACCCGGGACATCGCGACGGCTGAGCAGTTCCTCTCTCCGCAAGGCTCAGATTGTGGGATTGCGAATGTCAACATTGGCACGTCCGGTGCGGAGATCGGCGGAGCATTCGGTGGGGAGAAGGAGACCGGCGGTGGTCGCGAGGCGGGCTCGGACAGTTGGAAGGCCTACATGCGGCGCCAGACGGTGACGGTGAACTGGTCGGGAGCGTTGCCGCTGGCGCAGGGTATCCAGTTTGAGATTTAAGGAGCGTCTCGAAGGGGTTTTGCTGCGTCAAACTCAGGCTTCGGTGCGCCGGCTCAGCGGGCTCACCTGGCTATGGCAGACGGACGTCGGGGGGTATCCTGGGATCTCGCCCCTGCAGACGAGAGAGTCGCGATGGCCAGGCAGCAGCGTGAGGGTCTGACTTCAACTCCGCGGCGCGAGCCTCTGCTCCCCATAGCGAAGCGAGGTGCGAGGCGCTCGCCGATGGCTTGCGCCCTTTAAGCGCAGATTGTGGCTTGCTGGTGTTGTGTGCCGTTGGTTTGCCGACACGTTCCCTGATCTTGGCGAGAGACATCGTTTCCTGCGTCGTCGATCCGCAGGCCCGAGGAGGCTTTTGAGGGGCTTTGCTTCCACTGGAACTTGGCAACCCCGGGAGCCGAGACCTGGGTCGGCTCAGGCTGCGGCATCACCAATTTCAAGACGGACGAAGTGATGTGGGCACCAGGGTCCGGAGAGGTGGAAGGCGTAGTTCGCGTCAAAGCTCGAGGCCGCTCTCTCGACGGCTTGTTCGAAGCCGGGCAGGGAGTCGCGTCGCACCAGGCAGTTTACCTGTGCCACGTCGAGGTCGCCCTTGGGGTCGGAAGTGCTCAACTCGACGCAGTGGGGACCGAGGTCCGATTGCAGGCGGTCCGCTGCGGCCTCGCGCTCCTCGGTGAGCAGTTGTTCGAAACGACGACCGATCTCGAGCCGGGCAGCATGAAGCGCCGGCGACGGCCCGTCCTTTTCGAGCTCCTGTAGCTCATCCCGCATTTCGGCGAGTTCAGGGTGCTTCTCGACGAAGTAAGCAAAGATGTTCTCCACCTCCCAGGTGAGGCGAAGCCCCATTTCCACGCAGTCTGCAACGCGGTCGAGTTGCGAGCGGAAATCACCCGCGTGACGCTGGAGCAAGCGCTTCACCTCGGATTCACTTGACGCGAGAGTCCCAAAGCTGAGAGGTAGCGGCGTCGTGGTCTTCAACAACTCCCGGAGCACCTGCTGATGAGCTCCGAGGTGCTTTCGCTCCGGCCGAAGACGAGCATGCATCGTCTCGCTGACGACCGCGGCGAGACCGTCGCGGCTGATTGTCCTTAGGGGCGCCTGGTCGAGCCCGCCGCATGAGGGCACTGCGACCGCTTGATCGACGATCGCGTAGAGGTAGAGTTTGAACGGCATAGGTTAGTAGCGGATCCGGAATCCGTCGGCGCTCTCTGCGCTTGCGAGCAGGTCGGGACTCGGGGTCTCCTTTTGCCGGAGTTCGACAAGGCCTTCGAGCAACCGCGCCTTTGACTCCTCGATTTCAACGAGACGCTGATCGATCTCCTCAACGCGCTTCATCGCACTGGTGCGCTCCAACGACCGGCGAGCCTTCTCCATCTCGAGACAGGTCACCTGCATGAACAACTCGTAGCTGCGCGCCTCCCGACGCGCTCCGGGCCGCGTAACTCGCCCGGATGAGGTTTTCAGGTTCCGCACGCCCTTGGTCACTGCACCTCCTTGGCGGCGAACTGGCGGCTGCGCGACCGCGTGTGCGCCCATACCTTGTTGACCATCTCGTCGATCACCCCGAGAGAGGTCCCGGTGGAGTCGTTGGTCGCTTTCGCGAGCAAAGCGCCGAGGACGTCCCGGCAGGCCCAACGGAAGGTAATGTCGTCCGGATGAGCTTGACTGCCGCGAGCGGAGAGAATGCGGGCGATGGTGATTGAGGCTCGCACGCTCGGACGATGGTGGGCGTCAGACGCAGCACGCAGCGTTCTGACGACGTCGACTACGACTGTGGAGTCCTCCTCACTAATGCCGCTCTTGCCCATGACGACCGCGATCTCTGTTGTGCGATCGAGGTGACCGATCGGAATAGTGATCATCCGATCGAGGAGTGCATCCTGGGTGCGGTGAACGCCTGCATACTCCTCCGGATTCGAGGTGAAGATGGCTCGGAACTGTGGATGAACCTCGAGGTATCCTTCCCCGGCGCGCCGTAGCCCCGGCAGGTTGAGAATTCCCTCCTCAAGCACGCTGAGCAGGGGATTGTTCGCCTCGGGACGCGATCGGGTGAACTCGTCATAGATTAGGGTGTAGCCGTTCTGGCAAGCCGTTGTCAGGCGGTTGTCCACCCACACGCTATTGACGTTTTCTTCGGTCCGGAGCACCGAGTGAATGAAGTTGTCGATGACCTTTGAGCGCCGAAAGCCGGAATCCTTGCCCACCAGGTCGGAGCTTGCAAACTCGTCGTCGCCGTGAATCAGCATCACGGGCCGTCCCAGCCGGGCGGCTACGTGGAAGGCAAGTGTTGTCTTTCCGGTACCCGCAGGCCCAGCGAAATGGACCGCCTTGCCGATCGACAGGTAGGTGAGCGCCCGATCCGTGAGGCTGTCGATTTCCGGCGTCGCGACGAACTCCGGACTTGGTTCCAGCAGGACGCGATCCATCTCGGGTTGAACGCGCGTGACGCGTGCGGCGTTAGCGGCCATTGGTCCGTTGCTCCATCGTGGCTTCCCGGCCAGTGACTTCCTTCAGGCCTTCCATCAGCTTGGAGAGGCTCTCGAGAACTCGTGCGGCCGCTTGTTTATCGGGACCAGGCGTCGCTGTTGCCCGGGGCGCGGGTGCAGGTGCAGGCGCAGGCGGTGCTGGAGCGGCGGACCGGCCGGCAGGCGGGGCCGCCTTCATTTCGGCGACCGTCTCCAGAAGACGAGTGAAACCCTCTTCGATGGCGTCCAGTCGCGCGTTCAGTTCCGTTGCGTTCTCACCCGATGGGGCCGAAGGAGACGCCGGAACAGCGGGCTGTGCCGGAGCGGGCGAGGTCAAGGAAGCTTCCAGGCGGCCCAAGCTCTGTTCGAGCCGGTCCAGCTTGGATCGAACCGCGTCGAGAGACCGGTCCGGCGCTGGCTTTGCTGCCTCTAGTTTCGGTGCGGGTGCCGGGGCGGGCTTAGGCAGAGCGGCTGCGGCAGCCGGTTTTTCCACAGCTCGGTTGGAGCCGGTCCACCAGCGCCGTGGGGCAGGCGCCGAGACGGCTTGCGAGGGTGGTGCGGTCTGGGTCCTGGGTACGGCCCGCGGGGTTGCGGAAGGGTCTGAGAGCGTGTTCCAGGCTTGGCGCACTCCGGCCAAGTCTTCCTGGACGGCCTCCTGCCGTGCCGCCGTGTCCTGCTTCAACTGGGATAGGAACTCCCGCCGGCCGCTCTTCTGGCTTTCAGAGGCGCGATCCCGGTCGCGGGCATACTCCTCCAACATCTGCTGGACCTGCTGCTTACGTTCGCCCGCCTGACGAGCCAGCTCAGCCAAAAGGTCCTGGCGTTCATCGCGCATCGACTGCGCGGGTGCTCTCCAGCTCATCGCTTCCCCCTTTTCGCGGGTGCTGGCCGGGCGGCGCGAACTGCGGCTACCGGTCGACTCTCTCGAAAACCCGCAAGCATCCCTTCCACTTCTTCCCGCCGCTTCTCGGCGTTCTCATGAATCTCCGTCAGCAGCTGGCGCCGGTCGGCGCGGGCCGCCAAGATTGCGTCACTGAGCCGCTCGACTTGTGCCGTAAGCGGTCCGCCCGATTGTTTGTTCGCCTTGCTCATGCCTTTTCTCCGGAAAAACTGCCGAGAGCCACCCGAATTCACGGACTAGCTCTCGGCCAAGGGGGATACCACACGCTGCCTTAGGCAGGCATCGCGGCGGTCGAGGTCAAACCGATCGCTTCGGCGTACTTCAGGTACGTCTCGACCGAGGCGATCACAACGCGGGCTTCAATCGAAAGCAGCTCGATGCCAACCAGCGAAACCTTCGCCCAAGCATCGATCACGATGCCCTTATCGAGAATGCGATCGACGACTTCCGCCAAGCTGGACGAATCCGTCGACTTGTTCACTTTTGCCATGTGGGTCTTCTCCTTTCCTTTTGGGTTCCCTGGTAAACGCCAGGGTCTCGCTCCCGGATGTGTTGTTCTTCTTTCCTCGGGAGACGAAACTTGATGTGTCAGGCCGCCGCAGCGGCCCGGTTCCGCACGAAGCTGTAGGGCGGAAATGGCCCTGTCAGTTCCAGCCGGACGCCAGCCGACTCGAACCGTCGAGCAAGCTCGCAGAGGAGCGCAAACCGCGATCGGGGAAGCAGCAGGGACACCGCGTCAGGCGAGAGAGCTGGCGCCGATCGGGCACCCATGGTCTCTACCAGGCGGCACAAGGCCGTCAGGCGTTCCCCGGCTTCCGTATTCAGTTCCTGGTCAATGGCCAAGACCGCTTTGCGTTCCGCAAGATACTGCAGCCCCGGAGGTAGGCCGGACCACGCGGGCTTCCGAGCGGCCAACTTCTCCGCCTTTGCCGCCTCGCGGTCCAGGACGACCTTGACTCCCCACTCCTCCTGGCCTTGCAGGTCATCGAGCAGAGCGCGGAACCGGCTCTCCTCACGAGACAGATAGGATTCCAGAGCCGTATCCCCCGAAAACAGCGTGGCAAAGGCAGCAGGTACGAAGCTCGCCCACTGGCAAGCCCGTTCCACGACGTTCTGGTGAGCGATGACGCGAGGGGCAAGCCACGCAAGATCGAGATTTCGAGGTTCAACCTGCGGCTCCGCGAAGGCTTCCGCCGCAACCCGGCTGATCACTGCGGCGAACGAGGAAGTCAGCATCACCGTGACCGGCTGCCCTTCAATCCCTGCGGGCCAGGGCAAAGCTTCTCGTGGCACGTCCGCCGCGCGAGCAATTCCATACAGGTAGATCACCGAGTCCTTACCTCCGCGATGGCGTGACGCACATCGTCCGCCAGAAGCGATACCTCGCCATCCGGCCAAGCCCGCCGCAGGGCATTCAGCGATGCTCTTTGAACCACCGCCATAATGTCCGCGCCACTGTATTGATCGGTGGATTCGGCAAACTCCCTTAGGGGGAAATCTTCAAAAATCGGCTTTCCACGCAAGTGCACCCGAAAGATCTGCTCCCGCGAGACAAGGTCGGGAAGTCCGATTTCGATGTGGTCGTCCAGGCGGCCAGGGCGCAAGAGCGCGGGATCGATGCGGTCAGGACGATTGGTTGCCGCAAGGACCAGAACACCCCGCAACTCCTCGATGCCGTCCATCTCGGTGAGAAGCTGGGCCAGCACCCGGTCGGCAACCGGATCCTCGCCCCTTCCACGAACCGGAGCCAGGGCGTCCACTTCGTCCAGGAACAGGAGGCAGGGAGACGCGTGACGCGCCTTCCGGAAGAGCTCGCGCACCGCCCGCTCACTCTCACCGACGTACATCGACAGGAGAGCCGGACCCTTGACGGACAGAAAGTTGATGCCACTTTCGGCGGCCGCCGCCTTGGCCATCAGGGTCTTTCCACAGCCGGGCGGGCCCGACAGCAGGATGCCCTTTGGAGCCCGAACGCCAGACCTCTGGAAGAGAGCTGGGCTCGTCAATGGCCAGATGACGGCCTCCGTGATGCGTTCCCGAACGTGATCCAGACCGCCAAGGTCTGCCCAGCGCACTTCGGGCCGCTCAACAAACGCATCCCGCAAGGCGGAGGGCTCAATCTCGGCCAGGGCGTCCTCGAAGTCGTCCGGCTCGATCTGCAGCCGCTCCAGAGCCTCGTATGGAATCCGGGCCTGGCCGAAGTCGATGTCGGGCAGTAGGCGCCGCAGCCGGCGCATGGCCGCCTCCCGGCAGAGTGATTCGAGGTCAGCCCCGACAAAGCCGTGCGTGCGGGACGCCAGGCCGTCAATGGAGACGGACTGCGACAGCGGCATGCCGTTCGTGTGAATCTCGAGAATCTCGCGGCGCCCCTCTCTGTCCGGAACCGGAATCGCGATTTCGCGATCGAACCGGCCCGGTCGCCGCAGCGCCGGGTCCAGAGCGTCGGGCAGGTTGGTGGCCGCAATCACGATCAAGTTCTGCCGGCGGTTGAGGCCGTCCATCAGAGCGAGCAGTTGCGCGACGACCCGCTTTTCGACTTCGCCAACCGCACGTTCGCGCCGCGGAGCGATCGAATCAATTTCATCCAGAAAGATAATGCTGGGTCCGGTACGGGCCGCTTCCTCAAAGATCTTCCGAAGGTGAGCCTCACTTTCGCCATAGAACTTGTGAATGATCTCGGGTCCGGAGATGGAGAAGAAGCGCGCCTGGGTCTCGTGCGCAATCGCTCGCGCGATCAACGTCTTTCCGGTGCCGGGCGGGCCGTGAAGAAGAACTCCCTTCGGTGCGGCGACCCCCAGCCGTTCGAAAACCTCCGGGTAGCGCAGCGGCAGTTCCACGGTCTCGCGGACGCGCTGCAGCTGTGGCTTCAGCCCGCCGACATCCTCATAGGAAAGGCGGCGTTCCGAGGCGGAGGGCTGTTTGCGGGCGACTACGGTGAGCTGCGTCAGCGGATGAATCAGAACCGCGCCGCCGGGTTGAGTTCGCGTCACCTCAAACTCTGCCGCGCGGTTGCCGAACAGTGTGGCGCGAATGCGCGCTCCCTGCCGGGTGACGAGCCCGTCCAGCAGCCTGCCGATATAGTCAAGGTCGCGCCGGGAGGGTTCAAGCGAGCACGGCGCGATCTCCAGTCGCTCCGCCGCGACGCAGGCGACCGGAGCTACCTCGACGGTCTCGTCCAATCCGACGCCCGCGTTCTCACGAGTCAGTCCGTCGAGCGAGATTCTCTGTTGCCGCCGAAGCGAGGCGGGCGCGGGCATCACCTTCGCTACCGCGATCTTCTTGCCGCGGATCTCGACAACGTCGCCGGTCTGTAGCCCGAGTTTCCGGATGTCGTCCGGATCAAGGCGCGCCAAGGCACGGCCGACATCCTTGGTGCCCGCCTCGGCAACGCGGAGCGTCAGAACGGACACCGGATTTCGATGACCCCGTTGTTGGCGGCAATCGACGCCTTCGCCGGATCGATGGCCCGAGGAAGATGCAGTTCTTTGCGGTACTTACGGTCTTTGTGCTCCGCGGCGACGGTGAGCAGGTCGCCGTCGGCCTCGAGGTGAACATGTTTCTCCGTGACGCCGGGCATCTCGGCGACGATCAACAGGTGATCGCTCTCCTCGAATACATCGGCGACGGGTTCTCGAAGCTCGTGAACCACGGCCTCCCCGGAGTTTTCGTCGCGCTTCCAGTTGCCGAAGGGCTCTACTTTCGGGCCCTGTTCGCCCAAACCAACCTTGACGTTGATCCCGTACACACCTTTGGTACGCCCCTGGGCGTCCTTCAGAACGCCTTCGCGTTCCAACTTGCTCAACGTATCCACGAGGTCGCCCAGACCTCGCAGGATCCCGGCGATTCCGCCTTCAGTTGTCTTTCGACTCATCCCGCCGGATAGATCGGCCGATTAGGCAGTGATCTTGAGAGGATGGCGAAAAGAAATGGTCGGGGGGAGATGATCCTCGATTCGGTGCAGCATGCCGAGGAAGATCAGGCCCGTGGCCCCACTCGGAAGCGTGCGGTCGATCTCTGCCGCGATGAAGCGGTCGCGCTCGATGAGAAGCGCTGCGGCAGCCTCTGGAGTGGCGAGGTGCGGCTGGCGGATCCACTCATACTCCTGGCGGAGCAAAGACGGAGACTCGGTGCCGTGCAGTGTCGCTCCGCGCTGCATTAAGTCCAGCAAAAGCTGGAAGTTCGGGCTGCCCTGCTTGGCGATGTCGTTGACAATGGCTACCTCCATGCCGCAAACGGGAAGGCCATCCTGGTACAAATGCAGGGCGGTGAAGTCCACGTCCAGCGTCAGCACATGCGTCCGAACCTGGTCCCAGAAGTCCGAAATGAGCGCCTCACTGGCGGCTTGGCGGCGGGCCGTGATCTGCTCGCCCAGAGAGCCGAGATCCGCCTTCGCGTGAACAATCGGGATGATGAGAAGCGGGCGGCTCATGCGTTCTCATTGCCCGCTTTCCCGCTTGCGAGAGGTGCGGGCATCGGAGACGATCTTCTTCACCTCGGAGGCCAGGGTAGCGGCGCGGTAAGGGATGCCGTCCTTGATGACCCAATCAATACCGGTGGTCCCAGGCTTCGCGACCACAGTATTTCCGTTTGTTCCCGGAGGGTATAGGACCTTAAAGTCTTCGAGTGGGTTTCCATTCACGAGGACCAGGTCTGCGGCGAATCCGGCCCGCACGCGACCCAGACGGCTCTCCTGCCCGAGAATGCGGGCTCCGTTCTCGGTGGCATGCTGAATCACCTTCAACGGATGGAAGCCCGCCTCCTGGTGCAGTTCGAAGTTGCGGATCATGCCGAATCCGTAAATCTGATAGATGAAGCCAGCGTCATCTCCCATGCCGATGAGGCCACCCTTCCGCTCGAACTCGCGCAGCGCCCGAAACCAGATCTGGTAATTGTCTTTCCAGTGTGCCTCGTCGGTGGACGACCAGTTGACGTAGTAGGACCCATGGTTGGCCAAGTTGGGGGCGAAGAACTCTTCCAATGCCGGATGAAGGAAGTCGCGGAAGGCGGGTTGCGTTTGGGCGCGCTGCAGGTCTCGGCCCGCCTCATAGATGTCCAACGTGGGATCCCATGCCACACCTTTGTCGACCATCGCCTGGAGAACTTTGTCGAGACGCTCCGGGTCAGCC
>CAYNDS010000034.1:0-8266 GCA_964395885.1 uncultured Solibacteraceae bacterium
GTCAGCAGTTTCTCGCGATCGGGGTGCTGCTGGTACTCACGTGGGTGAACTCTCGCGGAATCGAGTCTGGCGCGGCGGTGCAGAACATCCTGACGTTCGCCAAGACGGCCGCCCTCCTGGGTCTGATCGGACTTGGTTTTGCCGTCGGCCGCAGTCCGGAAGCCATGGCAGCGAACTTCGGTTCCGGCGCCTTCTGGGGAACGGCGGGCTGGAACTGGGACACGATCCGGTTAGTGGGCGTCGCGTTGGTGGGCGCGCTGTTCTCGTCCGATTCCTGGAACAACGTGACGTTCACGGCGGGCGAGACGCGCAACCCGGCGCGGAACATTCCCCTGTCGCTGGCGCTGGGCGTGGGTTCCGTCTCGGTGCTGTATCTGGCGGCCAACTACGTCTACCTGACCGTGCTGCCGTTGGCGGCGATCCAGAATGCGCCGCAGGATCGCGTGGGCACAGCGGTGGCGCGCGCGATTCTCGGTGAGCCCGCGGCGGCAATCATGGCCGTGGCGATTATGATTTCGACCTTCGGCTGTGTGAACGGATTTCTGCTGGCCGGGGCGCGCGTGCATTACGCCATGGCGCTGGACGGGCTGTTCTTCAAGAAGCTGACGGAGTTGGACCCGCGGACGCAGACGCCGAACAATGCGCTTTGGCTGCAGTTTGTCTGGGCCAGCGCGCTGACGATGTCGGGCCGGTATGGCGACTTGCTCGACTATGTTATCTTTGCCAGTTTGCTGTTCTACAGCCTGACGATCGCCGCACTGTTTGTGCTGCGGGCGCGGCGCCCGGAGGCGGCTCGACCGTACCGGGCGTTCGGATACCCTGTCGTTCCGGCGCTGTACATCGTCCTGGTGGCGGTGGTGGAAGGGCTGTTGCTCGCCTATAAGCCGAATTACACCTGGCCCGGCCTGCTGATCGTGCTCGCGGGCGTGCCGGTGTACTTTCTCCGGCGAGCGAAATCGAAACTCCCGGCTTCGGGTATAGAGGTTACGCGATGAATCTGTTTGCGACCAAACCGGTCGATCAGTTGATGGCTGAAGGCGGCGACCATGGCAGCAGCGAACTCAAGCGCACGTTAGGCGCGGGCCAACTGGTTGCGTTGGGCATTGGCGCCGTCGTGGGCGCGGGCATCTTCGTGCTGGCGGGAACGGCGGCAGCCAATCACGCCGGGCCGGCTGTGGTGTACTCCTTCATCCTGGCCGCAATCGGGTGTGCGCTGGCGGGCTTCTGCTATAGCGAGTTTTCCACGATGATTCCCATCGCGGGCAGCGCCTATGCGTATTCCTACGCGACGCTGGGCGAGCTGGTGGCATGGATTATCGGGTGGGCTCTGGTTCTGGAGTACGCGGTGGGGGCGGCGACGGTCTCGGTGGGATGGTCCGGCACGGTGGTCTCGATTCTGAACTCAGTCGGCATTCAGCTTCCACAGCAGTTCATCGCCTCACCGTGGGACCCGGTGCCGGGGCTGGTGAATCTCCCGGCGATCTTCATCATCCTGTGCATTACCGGAATCCTGATTCGCGGCATTCAGGAATCGGCGCGCTTCAACTCCTTTGTGGTGGCGGTGAAGCTGACGGTGGTGATCGCGTTCATCGTGCTGGGCTACTCCTACATCAACGCGTCGAACTACACGCCGTTCCTTCCGGAACCCACGTCGGAGAAATTCGGAGCGTTTGGATGGACGGGCGTGATGGCGGCTGCAGGGCAGATTTTCTTCGCCTACATTGGCTTCGACGCTGTCTCGACGGCGGCGCAGGAAGCAAAGAATCCGAAGCGCGACATGCCGATCGGGATCGTCGGCTCACTGGCTGTCTGCACGATTCTCTACATCCTGTACGCACTGGTGCTGACCGGCATCGTGAACTACAAGGAACTCAATGTCGCCGCGCCGTACGCGTTGGCGGTTGACCGGATGAAGGGTCTGCCGTGGCTGGGCTTCTGGATGAAGCTGGGCTCACTGCTGGGCTTGACGACGGTGATGCTGGTGATGCTGCTCGGCCAGTCGCGGGTGTTTTACTCGATGGCGAAGGACGGCCTGCTGCCGAAAGCCTTCTGCGACATCCACCAGAAGTTCCGCACGCCGTGGAAGTCAAACGTCCTGCTGTTCTTCTTCGTCTCGGTACTGGCGGGCTTCACGCCGATCTCGCTGCTGGGGTCACTGACCTCGATCGGCACGCTGTGCGCCTTCATCGTGGTCTGCATCGGCATCATCATCCTGCGCCGCACGCGTCCGGATCTGCCGCGGCCGTTCCGGGTGCCGATGGTGCCGCTGATCCCGATTCTCGGCGTGGTGGCGAACTTCGCACTCATGTACTCGCTGGATTCGCTGACGTGGACGGCGTTTCTGATCTGGATGGGATTCGGGCTGATGGTGTATTTCAGGTACAGCCGTTTCCATTCGCGGCTGCAGGCGGCGGCAGCCAAGCGGTAACTCACTTCGGCGGCCATCGCAAGTGGCGGGCGAGGAACTCAAACGTTCCCTTGCCGTGGATTTGGTGCGCGCCGTCGAAGAACTCGATGTCGGTTCGATCGGCAAGGCCCGCAGCGGCATAGGCGCGGCGCACCTTGGCGTACTCGTAGGCGACCCACTCATCAATGCCGACCGGGTCTCGATGACCGCGTTCCACCATGAAGGGACGAGGCTGGATGAGAGCCGCCATCTCGGCATAGTTGAACGTGTTGGCGAGGTTCCACTCGAGCATGTCGTATTCCGGCGTGAACATATAGCTGAACGGCTCCGTGATGCTGGTGATCTTCCAGATCCATTCGTTGAAGTCGCCGGAGCAGATGGACAGGGCATAGTTGGTCAGCAACGAAGGGACCCGCATGGCCGTCTTGCCGCCGTAGCTGAGCCCGTAGAAGCCGATGCGCCGCTCATCGACAAACGATAGTGACGAGAGCCATTCCAGCGTGCGCTGATGCTGGCCGATGATGAAGCTGAACAGCGACAGCTTGAGTGGCGAAGCCTTTCGCAGCAGGATGCGGAACGTCTCGTTTCCGATGTACGGGTTCTGCGGCGCGTAGACGATGTAGCCCTTCTCGACCAACTGCGCGGCATAGCGGGCATAGACTCGCGCGGCCGTGTCGTCCTTTGGCTCCACCAGGTCTTGCGGGCGCCCGTTGAGTCCGTGTTGGGTGACGACAACCGGGCGCTTCTCACCGGGTTTCAGGTCCTTGGGAACCAGCAGTACGCCGTAGGCGAAGACATCCTGCCAGACGGGCAGGACCACTTCATAGCCGGTGAAGGCCGGCTTGTCGTAGGCCTTGCGCGTTTCCGCCTTCAGCGGCAGCATCGGCGCAGTGACCTTTCCCAGAACCTCTTCCCAGAGGTACTTGCGAAGCTGTTCAGGCGTCTTCTTGTCGGCGAACTCGCGGCGGCGCACGGGCGATTCCCGGACGAGGCGCTGCGCGTGCTCCACCATCTCATCGAACTGTTCGCGGAGGCGAACATCGGGGTTGAAGCCGGTGCGCTCCTCTTTCGGCGCGAGGCCCGGAATCAGCAGCGAGGAGGTGATCTGGAGGCCCTGCAGAAAGGCCCGATAAGAGTCCGGGCGGCCGAGTTCCGGCTGACTGACCAGCGTGAAGGAGGCCTTCGGCGCGAGGCGTTGGGCGCGTGCGAATTCCGCTTCGACTGCGGCGGCTGAGGGCGTCTCCAGTCGACCCGGCGCGGCACCACGCCGCGCGATACCATCCTGCTGGCGCTCCGCCGAGTTCTGCCATGCGGGAATCGCGGCGGCTTCGACCACGAGTGCACGCGGCGCGATCAGACTGGCGATCTCCGCATCGCCATAAGCCGAAAGCTGGCCCCACACCGTGCGGTCAATCGGCTGCCGCCAGACATCTTCACTGGGGCCGAACGCGCCGGACACCCACACGGAGGCAAAGCGTTCGTCAAGCGCCCCAGCCAGCAGCGCGATGCGCCCGCCTTCGCCGTAGCCGAAGATCCCGAGCGGTGCGGCCGGCGCAATCGAGGAGAACCAGTCGGCGGCCGCAAGCGCCTTGTCCACCTCGATACCGGTCACGGTCCGCCCGACCGGAAACAACTGGCGATGCAGCCACTCGCGATGCGACTGATTGGTCAGCTTGCCGAGCTCGCGGTTGCCGGACCAGGCATCGCCGCGATCGATCACAGCCGGAACGACGACTTCGATTCCGTTCTCCACCAACCGCCGCGCCACCTGCGCTTCGACGGGCAGGCCGGGCAGAAGGCCCGCCCACTGCTCCGGGGTCTGCTGCGAGTCCGGCATCACGATCACGCGTGCCCGCACGGTGCGGCGGGGCGACAACAGCAAGCCCTCGCCGTGCACGCCGGGGTGCACCGGCCACTTCACGGCCAGGATGCGATAGCTGGCATTGGAGGCGACGATGGCGGATTCGGCAAGCGTCGACACGAGGCTGGCGGATTCCACGGGGAGCCGCTTTTCGGAAGCGCCAATCAGACGGCGCAACTGTTCGCGGTCCGGCCGCGTTTTCGCGCGCGCCGCGGGCGCTTGCTCCGTTGCGCGGACCAGGAAGCGGTCAATGCCCGCCACCATCTCCATGGCAAGGTCGCCGTTTCGAGTGAGGGGTGTGGTTCCAGGTAGCGTCGCTGGCAGTGCCTGCGCCAAGGCCGCAACAAGCAGGATCGTCATCGTCGAAAATGATAGCGAATGCCCATTTCGAAGAAGTTTCGCGTTGGTCTGGTTCAGATGAGTTGCTCCACCGATCCGGAGGAGAATCTGCAGAAGGCAATCGGCAAGATTCGCGATGCCGCCGCGCAAGGGGCGCAGGTGGTGTGCCTGCAGGAGTTGTTCCGCAGCCAATACTTCTGCCGCGAAGAGAATGCCGAACTCTTCAATCTCGCCGAGGCGATTCCTGGCCCTTCCACGGACGCAATTGGAAAGGTGGCCAGGGAGGCGAAGGTCTCGGTCGTGGCCAGCCTGTTTGAGCGGCGCGCGGCGGGGCTGTATCACAACACGGCCGCGATTCTGGGCGCGGATGGCGCGCTGAAAGGGATCTATCGCAAGATGCACATCCCGGACGATCCGCTCTACTTCGAAAAGTTCTACTTCACTCCGGGCGATACGGGATTTCTGAACTTCGACACTGAGGCGGGCCGGATCGGGGTGCTGGTCTGCTGGGATCAATGGTACCCGGAGGGCGCGCGCCTGACCGCGCTGCAGGGTGCGAACGTACTGTTCTATCCCACGGCCATCGGCTGGCACCCTCACGAGAAGGCGCAGTATGGCGAAGCGCAACTCGACGCGTGGCGGACGATTCAGCGTGCCCATGCGATCGCAAACGGTATCTATGTGGCCGCCGTCAACCGGATCGGATTTGAAGGTACGCCCGATTCCGGTCTGGAGTTCTGGGGCAACTCCTTCGTCGCCGACCCGTTTGGACAGGTCATCGCCCAGGCCTCGGCAGACCGGGAAGAGATTCTCGTCGTCGAGATCGATCCCGCGCGTCAGGAGGAAGTTCGTCGCAACTGGCCGTTCTTCCGCGACCGCCGCATCGACGCCTATGGAGCGATCACAAACCGATGGCTAGCCTAGAACGCGCCTGGCGCCTGCCGGCGGAGTGGGAACCGCACGCGGCGACGTGGCTGGCGTGGCCACATGAGAAGAGTGACTGGCCGGGAAAGTTCTCGCCGATTCCCTGGGTCTATGCCGAGATCGTGCGTCACCTGAGCCGCGTGGAAACGGTCCGTCTGCTGGTGCGGGATGAAGCGGAGCAGCGCGCGGCGGCCAAGCACTTCGCGCTGAGTGGCGCGGATCTGTCGCGCGTGGAGTTCTACCGGGCTGCCACGGATCGCAGCTGGCTGCGCGATACGGCGCCGCTGTTTGTCAAAAACGCGGTGGGCCATGTCGCCGCCACGACCTGGAAGTTCAATGCCTGGGCGAAGTACGACAACTATGCCGCGGACCGCAAGGTGGCGGCGTTCATCGCCCGGAAGCGCAGGATGCATCGCATCGCGGCCCCGGCGGTACTGGAAGGCGGCGGCGTGGAGGTAAACGGGCAGGGCGCGATGCTCACCACCGAAGAGTGGCTGCTGTCCGATGTGCAGGTGCGGAACCCGGGCTACACGCGACAGGACTACGAGCGGCTGTTCCATGAGTTTTTCGGCGTCGATGACGTGGTCTGGCTGGAGCGAGGCATCGAAGGTGACGACACTCACGGTCACATTGACGACCTGGCCCGATTCGTCAACCCGGCGACCGTCGTCACCGTGCCGGTGGGGGACGCCGTGCGCCGGTTGAAGAGCCGCAAGTGGAAGGTGATCGAGTTGCCGCAGCCGGAGCCTGTGCACTTTGCCGGACAGTTGCTTCCAGCGAGCTACGCGAACTTCTACATCGCGAACGGGCTGGTGCTGGTGCCCACGTTCGCGGACCCGGCAGACCGGGAGGCGCTGCAGATTTTGCAGAAGTGCTTTCCGGACCGGACCGTGGTGGGCATTCCGTGCCGGGACCTGGTGCTGGGCTTGGGGACGCTGCACTGCATGAGCATGCAGGAACCGGCCTGAAGCCGCTGCCGGGTCGAGCACGCGTTGAGCCGTCCGGCCTGGCCAGTGGCAGAATGAGGGTGATGTCCGCCGTTGCCGAAGCTGTCGGAATTGCGCGTCCCCTGACCGCGCTGTCGGAAGAAGAGTCGATGTTTCGTGACTCGGTCCGGCAGTTCGCCAAGGCAGAGATCGCGCCCTATGTTCGCGAGATGGACGAAGCCGGGCGCCTCCGGCCCGGGCTGCTGAAGAAGCTGTTCGATCTCGGGCTGATGGGCATCGACATCCCGGAGTCTTTGGGCGGGCAGGGCGGCACGTTCTTCCAAAGCGTTCTGGCAATCGAGGAGTTGGCGAAGGTGGACCCCGCCATTGCCGTCATCGTCGATGTGCAGAACACGCTGGTGAACAATGCCATGGCCCGTTGGGGCACGGAAGAGCAGAAGCGCCGCTGGATGCCGCGCCTGGCTGCGGACACGGTGGCATCGTATGCGCTGTCGGAAGCGGGTGCGGGCTCGGACGCGTTCGCCTTGACGACGCGCGCTGTGGATCAGGGCGACCACTACGCCATTACCGGCCGCAAGCTTTGGATCACCAATGCGGATGAGGCGGGCCTCTTCCTGATCTTTGCCACCGTAGACCCGGCGCTGGGATACAAGGGCATCACCTGCTTTTTGGTGGAGCGCGGCATGCCTGGCTTTGCGGTCGGCAAGAAGGAAGACAAGCTGGGCATCCGGGCGTCGTCCACCTGCGAATTGATCCTGGATGAGTGCCGCGTGCCGAAGGACAGCATTCTGGGGCAGGCGGGCAAGGGCTACAAGATCGCGATCGAAACGCTGAACGAAGGGCGGATTGCCATTGGCGGACAGATGGCTGGCCTCGCGCAGGGCGCACTCGATCATGCCCTGGCGTACGCGAAGCAGCGGAAGGCGTTCGGGAGACCAATCGGTGACTTTCAGGGCGTGCAGTTTGAGCTGGCACAGATGGCGGTGGAAGTCGAGGCAGCGCGGCTGCTCGTCTACAACGCGGCGCGCCTGCGGGATGCGGGCATGCCGTTTGTCACCGAGGCGGCCATGGCCAAGTACTTCGCCAGTGACATCGCCGAAAAGTGCGCGTCGCGGGCGATCGAGGTGCTGGGCGGCGTCGGATTTACGCGCGACTACCCAGTGGAAAAGTTGTACCGGGACGCCAAAATCGGGCGAATCTACGAAGGTACGTCGAATATGCAACGCGTCGTGATCGCCAAGAGTCTATTGGGATAAGGACAGTTATGCGCTACCTCTCCGCCGCCCTGCTTTCGGTTGCCGCCTTCGGAGCTGGGGATCCGTCGCCCGCCGAGATCGACAGCATCATCGCCCGCTTCGCCGCCAAGGAAAGCGAGTTCGCGCAAGCGCGCGCCAACTACACCTACCGTCAGACCGCGCGCATTCTGGAACTCGACATGAGCGGACGTCCGGGGGGACGCTGGGAGATGGTCTCCGACATCGTCTTCACGCCGGACGGCAAGCGGCAGGAGCGCGTGGTGCGCTCTCCTGTACCGACGCTGCGCAACATCATCCTCACGCCCGAAGATGAGAAGGACATGCGGGACGTGCAGCCGTTTGTTCTGACCTCGAAGGAGGTCAGCAACTACCACGTCCGCTATCTGGGCCGCGAGACGTTGGACGAGATCGGCTGCTACGTGTTTGCCGTGAAGCCGAAGCAGATGCAGCCCGGGCAGCGTTACTTTGCAGGGATGATCTGGGTGGACGACCGCGACCTGCAGATCGTCAAGTCCTACGGACGCGCGCGGGG
>CAYNDS010000034.1:8276-25277 GCA_964395885.1 uncultured Solibacteraceae bacterium
GTTCCCGAAGTTCGAGACGTACCGCGAGCAGATCGACGGCAAGTACTGGTTTCCGACCTACACGGCAGCCAACGACGTCCTGTACTTCCAGAATGGCGCCGTGCCGATCAAGCAGACCATCAAGTACGAGGACTACAAGCAGTTCAAGAGCGACGTGAAGATCACCTTCGGCGACGAAGTGCCGAGCGGAAGTTCGACGCCTGCTCCGCCCGCGCCAGCACCGGCCAAGCCCAAGCCGTAATTTATACTGGCGTCCATGCACGCCTTGCTGCTTGCCGCTGCGCTGATGGCGCAGAGCGGGCGATCTTACGGTCCCAGCCAACTCTGGTGGAACGCGGGAAGCAGCACTCTGCTGCCCTGGCAGGAAGACTATGACAACGCGGCGGGTCTGCACCGCGTCATCAATCGGGACGGTGCCGTCCGGACCGGCGGGCACCCGTTCTTTGAAGCCCTCGGCACCAACCAGCGTGCCTGTGTCACCTGCCATCAGCCCGCCGACGGCATGAGCTTGTCGGCCAAGACGCTGCGCGATCGCTGGGCGGAGACGCGCGGAACCGATCCGGTGTTTGCCGCGTTCGACGGCTCCAACTGTCCGGACCTTCCGCAGAGCGAAGCCCGGTCGCACTCGCTTCTGCTGGACAGCGGCTTAGTCCGGATTCCGCTGGCGTGGCCGCCGAAGGGCGTGACGCCGGAGTTCACCATCGAGATCGTTCGGGACCCCGCCGGATGCAACGTCAGCCCGCGGCACGGCCTCACCGCATCGGGCACCGTGAGTGTCTATCGTCGCCCGCGTGTCGCCGCCAATCTCTCCAACGCGGGGCAACCCTTCGCGTTAATGGCTGACGGCCGGGAACCGTCACTGGCATCGCAGGCGCGCAACGCCATCCTGGGCCACATGCAGGCCTCGGCGGCGCCCTCAGCCGAGGATGTGGAACGCATCGTGGCGTTCGAATCGCAGATTCACGTGGCGCAGCACACGCATGTGCGCGCCGGTTTGCTGAGCGATTATCCTGGCGCGCCGGAACTGGGCCCGGCAGCTCTGGCGACACGCCGTTTACCGGTGCTGGGGATGAGCCCCGGCGGATTGCGCGCGATCCGCTTTGAACAATGGGAAGGCCACCCGAACGTTCCCGACACGCCCCTGCAGCGGGAATTCCGGGCCAGTGTCGTTCGCGGCGCCGGGCTCTTCCACTCGCGCGTGTTCGGTGCCGGGCAGACCTGCGCCAGTTGCCACGCCGCGAACACTCGCGCGGTCGATATCGGCACGACAACATTCGCAAAGACCACGGAGAGCCTGCCGCAGTTGCCGCTGTTCCGCGTCCGTTGCCGGAACGACGCAGCACCGCACCCGGCCCTGGGCCGCGACTTCTATTCGCATGATCCGGGCCGCGCGCTCGTCACCGGCAAGTGCGCCGACGCGGGGGCGATCGTGATGCAGCAGTTCCGTGGATTGCCGGCAAGAGCGCCTTACTTTTCGAATGGGCGAGCAAATACGCTCGAAGAGGTGATCGAGTTTTACGATCGCCGGTACGGGATCGGGCTGACGCCGTCGGAGAAGGCGGATCTGGCGAACCTGCTTAGCGTGCTCTGACGCGGGTGCTTAGCGGCGAACGCGGGAGAACTCGATCGGCCGTTCGTCTCGCCGCCAATCCAGACGCATGTCACGGCAGATCTCATCCAGCATCTCGAGCGTGGCCACACGGACCGTGGTGGCAAAGCAGGTGAGCAGCAGGTTGTCGCAGATGGCGTTGATCAGGCGCGGAATCCCTTGCGTGCGCGCATGGAGTTCCGCAATCAGTTCGGGCGGGAAGACGGTCTGTTGCGGCATGCCCGCCTTGGTCAGCCGGGTTTCGATGTAGCGGGTGGTGTCGGAAAGGTCGAACGGCTTCAGGTGCGTTCGCAGAACGATGCGCTGCTTCAGCTGGCGAAGATTCGGCGAATCCAGTTTCTCGTCAAACTCCGGCTGGCCGCACAGGATGATCTGGATCAGCTTGCCGATCTTCGGATTTTCCAGGTTGCCGAGCAGCCGGATCTCCTCCAGCACGTCCCACTCGAGATTGTGGACCTCGTCGACAATCAGCACCGTGGTGCGATTCTCGTTGGCCTGTTGGATCAGCAGATGGTTGAGAGCGAAGAGAACGTCGGTTTTCTGCTTCCGGTCGCAGCGCAGGTCCAGGTCGTAGGCGATCATCTCGAAGAACTGCTGCGTGTCGATCTTGGAGTTGAACAGGAAGGCGAACTCGATTCCCTGCGCGTCCAGATAGTCGCGCAGGCACTCCAGCAGGGTGGTCTTGCCGGTGCCGACTTCGCCGGTCAGGACGATGAAGCCCTTCCGGCTCTGTACACCGTAGATGAGATTGGCGAGCGCCTCTTCGTGCTGTTCGCTGCGGTACAGGAACGCCGGGTCCGGACTGAGGTTGAAGGGATTCTCGCGAAACCCGAAGTATGCGTTATACATGTGGGCGGACGTAGCTCCCGTCAGGCAGGCGGACACCCGTAGAGTACCATGCCCCCCTGACAGATCGGCTAGTCGCCGGTAAGTTCGAGCAAAACCCAGCCGGGGAGAGTGGCGGGTTGACCATTCAGATGCACCACGCGCCGGGTCTTCGGAAACGGCAGATTGGTCTGTGCCGCGCGGGCGTACAGCGGAATGGCTCGCAGGATGGAGCGGTAGGAGGGCGTGGCCGTTTCGAGAACAGCCGCCTTGCCCAGGAAGCCGGCGCCCCAGCCGAGCGACAGAAGACAGGCCCGCGCCCCGGCGGAAACCAGCTTGAAGCGCAACCCTTCGACAGCCGCCGCCACGGGCGCAAGGCCTGCGGACTTGGCGTACGTCAGGTGCGCTTCCAGGAGGGCGACGCTCCAGCGATTGGCAGCCTTCAGCAACTCGTCCGGGCGCGGCGATGCCCAAGCGCCTTCAAAGACCGTTCCCGGTGAAGCCATCTCGACGAACGAAGGCGAAGTATCCTTCCAACTTAGCCCGTTGTCAAAGCGGGCCGTGCGGAGGTAGTAGACCTTCAGGTCGCCCTCCCGCCGCGTGCCGTCGCCAATCTTGGCGTCGGGTGCGGCGGAATCCGACTGTTGTGCCAGACGGCGCGGAACCCGATCGCCTTCCACCCGCCGGGCAGCGGTCTCCAGGACGGCGGACGCGCCTTTGTCCGCCCATCGCGAGAAGGCGAGGCCCGTCCGCAGCGCCCCTTTTAGCGCGGAGCCAGGCAGAAAGACGCCGCCCGGACCGGAGGCAAACGTGGGGATGTGCAGCGCATCGGGCCGCGAGCGCTCCCACAACTGCGTCAATGAGGGATGCTCAAACGGAATGCGCCGCGCCGCGTAGCTTTGCGCGTAGCCACCCCATGCCGCCCATTCCAGCCGCTGCGCCTTGCGAACCTCAGCCAGGTACGGCTCCAGCCGAGGGCCCTTCGCCAGCATCTTGAAGATGCGGTTCTGATCGAGCACATTCACCTGGTCACGCCAGACCATGTAGTCGATCGGCGACAGGCGTTGACCATCGCCCACCAGCGTCGGGGTGAGGCAAGTGAGGCGGTATCTCATGCGGACGGCTCCTGAGCGTCTTCGGCAGGCTCGGGCGAAAGAGCCGGAATCTCCGGCTCGGGGTCAGGGGAAAGAGCCGGAATCTCCGGCTCGGGGTCAGGGGACGGAGCGGGGACTGCCGGCTCGGGGTCAATCGGAGGAACGGGGATCTCCGGTTGCGGTTCGACGGGTGGGGAAGGGGCCTCAGGCTCTTGCTCTCGCACGCCCGACGGCTCCGTCGTTTCCGGCGCGGATTCGGCTACCGGCGCGGCCTCGGGTTCCGGCTGACACGGCGTCGCCTCGGCGGGAGGCTCGTCGGCGACAACCGGCACAGCATCCGGCAGCGGGACGGCGACTGCGAACCCCACGCGCCATTCCGGCTCCGCGGTTGCCGACACGTCCACCGCGCGCCCACGGGGAGCGTCCGCCGCCAGAATGGTCGATCCTTCGGCCAGCATCCGCACGGTTCGGGTCTGCCAGCCGCGGCGCTCCACTGCCTGGTAGGCGCCGCGCGACCAATCCACCGAGTCGGAATCGGCCGGATGAAAGGCGGAGAGAAGCCAATAGCCTTGCTGTCCCGCGCCGGACGACGGCATCAGGACCTGCGGAAACTGCCCGTTCTGAAACTCGACGGCATCCGCACGTCCCCAACCGGCGGACCGTTCTCCGCCCATGCCGGAATCGCCAAGAAGCCGAAGTGCTGCCTTCAGCCGCCCGTCCCACGCCTGTCGTGCCGCAGCGGAGGCGAACACTGCAACCGCCCACAACCCGGCATTGGCATTGAATTCCAGGCAAGCAGTTTTATGCGGGTCGATACGGCCCATGTCCACACGGTCCACTGCTGCCGCGCGCCGTTGCGCAATACGGAAGGGAGGAACGCCCCCAGCGGGCACAAGGCATCCGGAGCGGGAGTCCACTTCCCAGCGGTCCTCTCGCGGAGGGACGCCCGAAGCCAACTCCTCGACCAGCGAAACTGGAACGAAGCGCGCGCTCTTCCAGCGGACGCGAGCCGAAGCCGACGGAGGCCACAACGCCATGGGTGGAGGCGCGTAGAGCGTCCGGCCCAGAAAAGGATAGAGCGAGGACAGGCGCACGGGCGGGTCCGGGTTGAGCACCGCGTCGCGCCAGGCGACACCTTCGCCCAGCCGCGTCATCGCCGAGGTGACGGCGCGGAAGAACAGGTCGCTATGTCCGATGGTGCCCGTGGTTTCGCGCTCGCCCGAAACGGGGCCGAACCGCCATGGCCCGGCAGGCCGAAACCGCACCAGAAACGCTGGCTGCATCAGAGAGACCGCTTAGCTCAAGCTCGACGTGAGGGTGGAAACATCGACAGCCGCGAGTTCGCCCGCCTCCAGCACGGTCGCCTGCGCCGCACCGCCGGCATAGTAGTCCCTGGAGCGCCAGACGGCCTTGAGATTCGCAAACCGCACCCTTCCGGAACCGCGCGACCCGCCGCCACCGAGGGCGTCGTCCTCGAGAAGGCGCAAGCCTTGCACGACGGGCGCCACCAACTCCTTGTCCGGTTCGCACAGCACATCCAGAACCAGCCGCACGCGGAACTTTGCCCCGGCAGGCACGCGCTCCAGCGTTCTCGGCGAGGACTGCGCGGTCAACCGGTCGATCGCGTTCTCGCTCTTCACCTCGGTCAACTCGTCGTCCAGGTTGTCGCGCATCTGCTGCGTGATGGATTCGGGGTCGAGCGGCGCATCGTAAACGGTCAGCCGCGACGGGGTGGCCACGCTGGCATCGACGGCGTCGCCTTGCACGCGCTCCATGCGTCCCGGGCTGCGTCCAAACAACAGACAGACCTCGTCATCCGGACGGTCGCTCTGGTGGATCCGGACTTCCTGCCCACGCCGCCGGGAAAGATAGACGAGTTCGGAAGGCGTCACCAATCCGTGCGCGTGTTCCAGCAGGGAGCGCAGCCGTCCGCGGAGACTGCTGCCCGGAATGTAGGGCCGCCCGAAGCTGTCTTTCACCACCGGATTGTCGGCGCCGCCGATTTCGAGCGTCCCTTTGCCGGCACCGATGTGCAGACCGGTCTCGCAGTGCAGGTCGGCTTCGAGAATCAGCTTGCCCAAAAAGCCGAGTTGCGTTTCCGCCGTATGAGAACTCATCTTCTTTAGTCCTATTCGTTGTAAGCGACGATTGCTTCGAACAAGTCGCGGAAGCGCTCATAGCCGCGCGCTTCGTTCTTGCGGGTCACCTGCAGCAGCAGGCGCTCCAGCGGGTCGAGGCTGCGGAGAGAGTGCCGCGCGATCGTGTAGGCCAGGCGCGCGCGGAGCATCACGAATTCGTGCTGACGGCTCGACTCCGGCGTCCGGCAGGCGCGGCGAATGGCGTTGTACAACCGGCGCAATTGACTCTTGGTGCCGGAGTCCATGTCGCGCAAACGGCCAACGATTGCGTGTGCCTGATTGTCAAGGTAAAGGCTGTCGGAGATGAGCTTGTCGAGATCGACATCGGCGAACCCGTCCCGCCGGTCGCCGCCTCCGCCGCCGCGCTCATCACGACGCGGCCCACGGTCACCGCCGCCGCCTCCCGGACCGCCGCGCCCTTCCCGACGATCTCCGCCGGGACCACGCCCGCCCGGACCGCCGCGCCCTTCGCGACGCTCTCCGCCCTGCCGGTTGCCCTGGGGCCGCTCATTCTGCTGCTTGGATTCTTCCGTTTTCGTTTCGTCGGCCATCTGCTCAATCCTTTACGAGTCTGCGAGCCCATTCGAGGGCGACCCGTCCTGCCGGGCGGAGCCTCGCCTGTCCCACATTCTTGCCGATGATTTCTCCCCCGAGCGCATTGCGGACACGCTCGAATTCCCTGCCCCGCCTTCGCTCCGGATCGAGCGTCACCGCCAGCCTCCGATGGAAGCGCCAAGGGCGGTCAAAGCGGGCGACGCGCAACCGTCCGCCGGTTTGCGTTTCCGGATAAAAGCCGGCCAGTTCGGAAATGAAGGCCGGTGAACAGCGGAAATCCTTGACCAGGCGGACGGCCAGGTCGCGAATGCTCTCCGCCTCCGGGAACTGCTTCCAATCGATCGTGCGCCCGAACAGATGAAAGGCGTCGCGTGTAATCGTCTTGGCGCCCGCCAGCATCGCGCCGGCACGCGCAAAGACTTCCCGCAGGCTTTCATCACCCTCCGGCACGGCGAGAGCCATCGACAATGTCTTGCCTTCCGGTCCCGTGCGCCCCCCGAGCGTTTGTTCGACAAAGCGTTCAAACAGCCGGTGCAGTTCCGCCCCAATCGCGACCAGATCCCGCCAGTCGCCGGCAAGGGCGAAATCATCGCCACCGGTGAACAGGACTTCCGCCTTGCCGGCGGTGAGGCGCTGCAGTTCTCCGGCGAAGAACGTCTTGAAGGCAACCGAGGTCGTCACATAAGCTTCGACGGACTCCGAACGCTCCAGCATCAGAGCAAAACTGTCCACGTCGCCGCGAAGCACGGACTGCGTGGTCGGGTCGGCCGGCTGCGCAGGAGGATCGGCGTCGAACACCGCGAAGTCCGGCGCACCCGCCCTACGCTGCGCTGCTGAGAGATCCTTGTCCAGGCGCGAGCGAATGGCCCCCCAACTTCCCAGGTTCTCGGTACTGGCCCAGATCAGCCGCAAGCGTCCCTTGCTCACCTCGGCCGCGTCGCGGGCAATCGAGGCAAAGAAGGAATCTGCCGCCTCGCGCGCGGAGTCCGGCAGAACCAGTAGGAACTGCCCGCCGCCACTCGAACCCAGCAGCATCGGGGACAGCTCATGCTGCCGCAGAAACTCTCGAGGAGCATCAGCGGTGATCCGATCGACTTGCGCGGCTTGTCGCGAGGGCGAGGCATCAGGCGCGGACAGAAAGTCCTCAACGCCCAGCAACTGGCCCTCTAAAAAGATCTGCACGGACATGGATTCGGAAATCGGGCGCGACGCGATTGTTAGCGTAACACGCAAGCCGTATCAAACCAGGGCGATGGGCCGGATAGGAGAACCGGTGGCGCCCTGAAACTTCAGCGGCGTGGCGACAAAACCGAACGTGTAGATGCGTTCCGCAGCCAACTGCTCCAGCATCAGGTTTTCCATGATGTAGATGCCTTTCATCGGCAGCAGGTAGACATGGCCGAACAAGGTAGCGCCGGACTCCGGGTCACGGTCCCCCGGGTTGTCCCACGTCATGTTGTCGGCGCCGACGGCGGTCACGCCCTGCTCAGCTGCCCAGATGGTTCCGGACTTTGCGACGCCCGCCGCGCGAAGGTAGGGTTCCGGCTGATTCCAAATTGCGCCGAAGCCGGTGCGGACAAGCAAGACGTCGTCCGGTTCCACGGTGACGTTCTGAAACTGGCAGCAGTTGATCAGTTCTTCGTCGGTGATGGAGTGAAATTCCGGCAGGCGGGGGACGCCGAATGAGCGCGCGATGTCGAGCAGAACGCCCCGCCCGATGATGGGCGGTACGGTTTCGACGCCCAGTTCCTTGAAGCCGGCAGGCGACTCGGCGGCACTGGTTTCGACGCCGCCGAACATCACCTTGTCGCACGCTTGGTGGCACAAGGCGTCGATGTGGGTGCCGGTGTGCTCCATCATCGTCAGCACGCCGCTGGCGCCGGAGCGGGGCCCATTTACCGCGGGATTGTATGTGTCCTCGTGGCGGCGATGCAGCGCGTAGAAGTAGCCCGGCTTATGCGAATCATGCACGGGCATACCGGCAAAGCGCGGCTGTTCTAGATCGAAGACGCGAGCCGAGAGCAGGGCGGAAACGGCGGTCTGCATGCTGAGCCGATGGTAGCCGATTCGCGGGTAAGCTTCAGGGTGTGGAACCGAAACCGACGGTCGAAATTGAGTACTGCACCCAGTGCCGATGGCTGCTGCGCGCCGCGTGGATGGCCCAGGAACTTCTGCAGACGTTCGAGCAAGAGTTGAACGGCGTCCTCTTACAACCGGGGGCCGGCGGCATCTTCGTCATCCGAATCGGCCAGACCATTCTTTGGTCGCGTACCGAAAATGGCGGCTTTCCGGAAATCAAAGAGCTGAAGCGGCGGGTTCGCGACTCTGTCGCGCCGGGGCGAGGACTGGGGCACATTGATCCGTAGAGCAATCGCCTCCGCAAAAGGCAAGATTAAGACTTTGACATCCGCAATGCAGTTGACATATGCTCTCACCCAGCCTCATCTGAGAGGTTACAAGGGGAAGAAGTCTAAATATGCGCATTGCTATAGCTCTGTTGCTGTCGCTTGCCAGTGTTTGGGGACAGCAGATTTCCGGTTCCATCTTCGGTACGGTTCGGGACGCCCAGGGGGCGGCAGTCGTGAACGCGAAGGTCACACTCACCAATCAGGAACAAGGGTTCAGCCGAGAGTCGAATACCAACAGCGAAGGATTCTACATCTTCGCGTCGGTCCAACCCGGCACTTACCGTGTTTCGATCGAAATGTCCGGCTTCCGAAAGTTTGAAGCCAGCAACATCAAGATTTTTGCGTCGGACAAGATTGACGTGCCTGCCCAACTGGAAGTGGGCGCGGTGACGGACACCGTCACCGTCGAAGGCTCCGTCACGGCAGTGCAGACACAGGGCGCGGAACGCTCCGGGGTGATCACCGGCAAGCAGGTGGTGGACATCGCGCTGCTGACGCGCAGCTTCTATGACCTGACGCGCGTGATGCCCGGTGTTGTCTACACAGGCGGACTCGGCGGCATTTCGGCGAACGGCAACCGCACCAACCAGAACAACCTCACCGTCGACGGCGTGACGAACGTCGACACGGGGTCCAACGGCGGTGATTTGGCGACGCTGAACATCGATCAGATGGCGGAGTTCAAGGTGATCACGAACTCGCAGCCGGCGGAGTTCGGGCGCTCGTCGGGTGCGCAGATTCAGGTGGTGACGAAGTCCGGCAGCCGCGATTTTCACGGTACCGGTTATGACTTCTACCGCCATGAAAGCCTGAACGCGAACTCCTGGCGCAATAACATCCAGGGCTTCCAGCGCAACTTGTACCGGTTCAACTACGCCGGTTTCAACATCGGCGGTCCGGCGTTCATCCCGAAGCTGTTCAACCGGAACCGCGACAAGTTCTTCTTCTTCGTCGGTTCAGAATGGCAGAACCAGTTAGTGGCGAACACGCTGCGCAATGTAACGGTGCCGACCGCTCTGGAACGCCGCGGCGACTTTTCGCAATCGCGCGAAGGCGGCGGAGCGCCGGTGCGGCTGACCGACCCTGCCAACGGCGGCGCGCCGTTTCCGAACAACGTGATCCCGCCGTCCCGCTTCAACGCGGACGGTCAGCGGATTCTGAACTTCTACCCGCTGCCGAACGCGGTGGGAATCGATCCCTCCTTCAACTATCAATCGCAGGTGTCGCACAGCTTCCCGCGCCGGGAAGAGATCTATCGCGGCGACTACAACATCAATGACAAGTGGCGCCTGTACTCGCGCTTCCTGCGCACCGCCAGCCAGCAGAACATGCCGTACGGCCAGTGGAATGCCGACTACAACATTCCGTTCGGGCCGATGAATTTCGGCAATCCGGGCTGGAGTTTCATCACCAACCTCACCACCACCATTAATCCGACGCTCACCAACGAGTTCATCTTTGGCTCGTCGAAGAACGTGCTGAACATCGACCCGGTGGACAATGCCTGGAAGCGTGCGCCGCTGAACTTGAGCTACCGCATGCCCTTCCCTGAGGCCGACACCCTGGGTCTGGTGCAGAACTGGCGGTTCGGCGGCGTGCCCAATGCGCCGTTCTCCAACTTCGCCGGCACTCCGTTCCGGAACTTCAACCACACCTGGGACATGACCAACAACACGACCAAGGTGTGGGGCAGCCACACGCTGAAGTGGGGCGCCTACCTGCAGTACAGCCAGAAGGACCAGACCGCATTCACGTCCGTGAACGGCGACATCTGGTTTGACCGCGACGCCGCCAATCCGGGCGACACGAACTGGGCGTTTTCGAACGCACTGATCGGAACCTTCCAGCGCGTCGCGCAGTCCAACACGGTGCTGAACGGCCAGTACCGCTACTGGAACGTCGAGTTCTTCGTGCAGGACTCCTGGCGCGTGACCCGCAAGCTGACGATCGACTACGGCATGCGCTTCTACTGGATCCAGCCGCAGTACGATGCCGCACTGCAAACTTCGTCATTCAATCCGGCGCTGTACAACCGCCAGAACGCCGGCATTCTGCGGCAGCCTGTCGTCGTGAATGGCGTGAGGCAATCTCGTAACCCGGTGACGGGTGAACTCGGACCGGCAGCGCTCATCGGCACGCTGGTCAACAATGGTCGCGGCTTTGTCGGACCGCTCTATGCCAACGGTATGGGTCGCGCCGGGCAGGACGGCTATCCGCGAGGCCTGATCGACAACCGGGGTCTGCACTATGCGCCGCGTCTGGGTATCGCCTATCAGTTCGCGCCCAAGAGCGTGCTGCGCGCCGGAGCGGGTGTTTTCTATGATCGCTTCCAAGGCAACCCGGTCTTCGACATGCTGCCGAACCCGCCGTCCACCATCCGTCCCACCATCTGGTACGGCAACCTCAACAACATTCCCACAGCCGCGCAGGGCGTGTTCTCGCCTGCTTCGGTGAACGGGTTCGACCGCGGCGGACACATCCCGACGACCTACAACTGGAACATCGGGATTCAGCGGCAGATCGGCGAATCGATGGTGCTGGACGTCGCCTATGTGGGCAGCCGCTCCAACCACAACATCATCCGTTTCAACTTCAACACCGTGCCGTACGGCAGCGCGTGGCTGCCGCAGAACCAGGATCCGACCAACGCGAATCCGCGGTTCGACGGCTCGACAACGATCGCACCGAACTTCTACCGGCCCTTCCCGGGCTACGAGAATGCCAACGTGCTCGGCTTTGCCGGCTCGTCCACCTACAACTCCCTGCAGGTGAGCTTGAACAAGCGCATGAGCAAGGGATTACTGTTCGGTATCGCCTACACCTGGCAGCGCACCATCGGCGTCGGCAATGATGACGGGGCGTTTGTCAATCCGTTCAACTACCGGCTGACCAACTACGGCCCGCTGGCGTTCGACATCCCGCACCGCTTGGCAGCCAACTGGATCTACGACATCCCGAAGCTGGCCAAGAGCGGCAACTTCCTGGACAATGCCGTTGGCCGGACCGTCTTCAACGGCTGGCAGATTTCGGGCATCTTCGAAGCGCAGTCCGGCGCGCCCACCAACCCGTCGTTCTCCATCGACGGCCTGGGCAACATCAACGAGCGCTATACGGGCTCGGTCAACATCGGTCCGCGCCTGGTGCCGACCAAGGATCCGATGGGAGGCACACAGTCGCAGTTCGCGCAGTTTGACGCGACGGCCTTCCGTCTGCCCACCCTGCGGAACGCCTTCGGTTGGGAGCATGGCAACAACATCCTGCGCCTTCCGAACTGGTACAACGTGGACGCGTCGATCTTCAAGAACATCGGCCTCGGTTCGGAGTCGCGCTTCATGCAGCTCCGCATGGAGATGTTCAACGCGTTCAACAATCCGCAGTTCAACGCAATGGCCACCAACCTGGTATTCAACCAGCAGGGTGCGCTCACCAACCTGCCGACGGCGCTGGGCGGTGCGGGCGGACGCTTCGGCGTCGGCGCGCTCACCGGCACGCGCGACCCGCGGCGCATCCAGCTGGCGGTGAAGATCTACTTCTAGTAGACTCGCCGTTTGCTGCTCCTCGTTGCAGTTCTGCTGGCCGCCGGAGATCTTCTCTCCGACGGCCAGCGTGCTTTTCAGGCCGGAGATTTGGCAGCGGCTGAGCGCGCCTTTCGCGCGCACCTGAAGGCGCAACCCAATTCCGCTGAGGGCATGTCGAACTTGGCGGCTGTGCTTTCCCGTCGAGAGCAGTTCACTGAAGCGATCGCACTCTACGAGAAGGCTCTCCGGGCAAATCCGAGGCTTGCACCGGTGCGCTTTAATCTCGGCGTGGCGCAGATGAAGGCGGGCCGGGCAGCGGATGCGGCCGTGAGCTTCGAACGATTCCTTCTCGACTATGGCGAGGAACCGCGAGCCCGGCTCCTGCTGGGGATGTGCCTGGCGGAATCCGGCGACTTGCGGCGCGCCATTCCGGAGCTGGAAAGGTTTCCGAACGATTCCACGGCGCTGTATGCTCTGGCCGTGGCACATGCGCGGGAGGGCGACGAAACGCGAGCAGTCGAGCTGTTGGCCCGGCTCGACCCGGCCTCGGCCGCAATGACCCAAGGATGGGTGGAGTATCGGCGCGGCCGCTTCGCCGAGGCGAAGGAGAAGTTCGAAGAGTCGCTGCGCTTCCAGCCCGATCAGCAGGCGGCCATCGCGGCGCTGGGCCGTCTAGCACTGAATGACAACCGCGACGCGGATGCAATTCCTTTGCTGGAGCGCGCGTTGAAGCTCACCTCCGCTGACGCCGAGTCGACCTATCAGCTAGGAGTCCTGTACGCCCGCAATGGCCGCGTGGCGGAAGGCCGCGCGATGCTGGAACGCGCGTTGACCCTTCGGGCGCGCTATGCGGACCCGTTGTATCAGCTCGCACGGCTGGACCTTGCAGAGAAGAAGTACTCGGCCGCCCTGACGCGCCTGCAGGCCGCCGCCCGGATTCTGCCGGATCAGGAGGCGATCCGGCTGTCCCTGGCACAGACCTATCGAGCGCTGGGGCGAACGGCCGAAGCGGAGAAAGAGTTCGCCGAGGTCCGGCGCATCAAGCAGGCCCGAATGGAAAAGAACAAAATCAACTGAATGCGCTTTTCGCCGCTGCTTCTGGTGCCGTTCGCCGCTTGCGCTCTCGCGCAGGGCATCGCGTCCCGTAACGTGAAGCCGCAGACGGCGGCACAGTTCTCAGGCCTCGCCTGGAAGGCGAAGTTCGTCGACATCTCGAAGGCGGCGGGACTGACCGCCCCCACCATTTACGGCAATGACGTCCAGAGCGACTATCTGGTGGAGACCTCGTCCGGCGGCATCGCGTGGATCGATTACGACCTCGACGGCTGGATCGACCTGTTTGTCACCACCGGCTCCCGTTTTGGCGAGACCGTACCGGAGGCTACACAGCGGCTCTACCGGAACAACCACGACGGCACGTTCACCGATGTGACCGACAAGGCGGGGCTGCGCCGGGGCGGCTGGCAGAGCGGCGTCACGGTGGCGGACTTCGACGACGACGGCGACAGTGATCTCCTGGTGACCGCTTGGGGAAAGCTGGCCCTGTGGCGCAATCGCGGCGATGGAACGTTCGAGGACATCGCGTCCCCCGTTGGGCTGGATGCGATGGGTGAACGCTGGTGGTCCGGCGCGACTTTCGTCGACTATGACCGGGACGGCAAGCTCGACTTGTTCCTGGCCACCTATGTCGATCCGTTCGACCTTGCCAAGGTTCCGAAACCCGGTGGCCGTCCCACTTGCAACTGGAAGGGCGTCCCCGTTGCGTGTGGACCGCGCGGCTTGCCGACGGGCCGTGGCTATCTGCTCCGTCAGGAGCGGGGCCGCTTCATCGATGTCAGCGCACGGGCAGGTATCGCCTCCGCAAAGGGCATCTACGCAATGACCGCCGTGGCCGCTGACTTCGATCAGGACGGCTGGCCCGACATCTACGTCGCCTGTGATTCCACGCCGTCGCTGCTGTTTCGAAACTACGGCAACGGAACGTTCCGGGAGGAGGGCATTGAGCGCGGTGCGGCGTTGAATGAAGACGGACGGGAGCAGGCCGGCATGGGGTTGGGCATTGGCGACTTCAACAACGACGGCCGGTTGGACATCTTCAAGACGCACTTTGCCGACGACGCACCAGGGTTGTATCGCAACTCCGGAGACGGCAATTTTGTCGACATCACGCTGGCCGCGGGCTTGGCCGTGGAGACACGCTACGTCGGCTGGGGCGCGGCAATGGCCGACTTTGACAACGATGGCTGGCCGGACCTGTTCTTTGCGAGCGGGAACGTCTATGCCGAAACAGAGAAGCAGCTTCCGGCCTATCCATACCGCACGCCCCGGCTTCTGTTCCGCAACCTGGGCGGTACTCGCTTTGAACGGATTACAGCTGCGTTGGGCGGTGACGCTCTGGATCAGAACCAGTCTTCGCGCGGCGCGGCCACGGGTGATTTCGACAACGACGGTGACCTCGATATCGCCATTTGGAACCGCAATGCACCGCCCACGCTGCTGCGCAACGAACTATCGGGCGGCGGCAACTGGCTGCGCGTTGCAGCCCCGGTGGGGACGTCCGTCACCGTGGTGTTCAGCGGAAAGCGGCAGACGCAAACCGTCCTGAGCCAGGCAAGCTTCTACTCGGCCAACGACGCGCGGCTGCACTTTGGCCTGGGCACGGCGGAACGGGTGGATCTTGAGATTGCGTGGCCCAACGGCAAGAAGGAGCGCCGAGCCGGAATGGCCGTCAATCGGGAAGCCCGGCTTGTTCCCTAGCGTCTGGTCTGATACCGTCTTACCCTACGCATGATTCGCGACTTACCGGAACTGGAATTCCAGCGCTTTTGGCGAAAACTGCAGCGGATTGGCCTGAACGCCTACGAAGCTCGCAGCTATCTGGTGTTGGTGGGTCACCCTCGCTTTAAGGCGCTGGAGTTGGCGGCACGCGCCCACGTTCCCCGGCAGAAGATTTACGAGGTTCTGGATTCCCTGGTCGAGAAGGGATTCGCGCAGGTGATCCAGGAGAAGACCAAGCTTTTTTCGGCTGTCGAGCCGGACCTGGCCGTCCCCGCCTACCTGGAGCGTCGTGGCCAGCAACTGGAAGCCGAACTGTCCGAACAGGCGCGCCTGGGCGAAGATCTCGTTGGCGACCTGAAAGCCGCGTACTCGGAGGGTCAGGGCGGAAAGGGCACGCTCGACTACTTGCGCATCGTCAGCGACCCGGGGCAGACGGCGCAACAGTACCGGCGCATGCTGTCGGAAGTGCAGGAAGAGTACCTGGAGTTTTCCCGCCCGCCCTATGCGGTAGATCCTCTGGATGAACAACTGGTGAGGATGGCGCGCAACCGCGGCGTGCGATGCCGTTTGCTGATCGAGGCCGGAACGCTCGACGCAGCGCACCGCCTGCGGCTGTCGGAGTACGCGGCGGCGGGTGTCGAGATCCGTGAGACCGAGGGGCTGCCGTTGAAGCTCGCGCTCTTCGACCAGCGGCAGGGCCTGGTGGCATTGCTCGATCCGGTTGTCACCAAGCCCACCTGGACCTCGATCATCTTTGATCATCGAGGCTTCTCAGAGGCCATGCGAGGGCTGTTTGAAGAGCGCTGGGCCCGCGCCAGTATGAACACCGCCAGCGCCCGCGGGGCCGACTAGCTACATGTACAGGCCGCCATTGACGTTCAACACTGAGCCGGTGACGTAGCCCGCCTCTTCGCTGGCCAGATAGCGAACCGCCGCGGCGATGTCTTCCGGCTTTCCGAATCGCTTCAGCGGGATTACGCCCAGCATCTTGTCTTTCACTTCCTGCGGCAGCACGGCGGTCATATCCGTGTCGATGAACCCGGGCGTGATGCAGTTCACCGTGATGTTGCGCGGGGCCAATTCCTGAGCCAGTGACTTCGTCAGGCCGATCAGTCCGGCTTTCGCGGCGACGTAGTTCGCCTGTCCGGCATTGCCCATCTGCCCCACCACGCTGGCGATGTTGATGATGCGTCCCCAGCGCTCCTTCATCATGGGCTGCATCACGGCTTGGCAGCAGAAGAAGGCGCCACTGAGATTGGTGTTCAGCACAGCGTCCCAATCCTCGCGCTTCATGCGCATCGACAGTCCGTCACGGGTGATGCCGGCATTGTTCACGAGAACGGTAATTGCGCCGAACTCGGATGCCGTCTTCGCCACCGCCTGCTTGATCGATTCCTGCGAGGCGAGGTCCATCTCAACGGGAAACGCGGATCCGCCGGCGGCGTGAATCTCGGAGGCGACCGCCTCCAACTGTCCCAGGCTGCGTGCGCCGAGCGCAACGCGAAAACCGGCTTTGGCCAACTCCAGCGCGCATGCCCGGCCGATGCCGCGGCTGGCGCCCGTGATGAATGCAGTTCGTCCGCTCACTCGTTCGATAATAACCGTCAGCATGCGGATCACCTTGCTGTGCCTTGCGCTTTCCGTTGCGGCCCAGCCGCAGCAGCAGTTTGCCGACATCGGAGACCTTCCGCTGGTTTCGGGTGAGACGCTGCGCAACTGCCGGGTCGGCTACAGGGTCGTCGGATCATTGAATGCGGAGCGGTCCAACGCAGTCCTGTTCCCCACCTGGTTCGGAGGTCGATCGCAGGATCTGGTTCGTTTCGCCGCGCAGGATGCACTCGTCGACCCGTCGCGGCTCGCCGTGATCCTTGTCGACGCACTGGCGAATGGTGTCAGTTCCTCGCCGTCGAACACGCCCGACGCCTACCCCAAAGTCACCATCGCGGACATGGTGGAGTCGCAGCGGCGACTGTTGGCAAAGCTGGGCATCCCGCGACTGGCCGCCGTGATCGGGATCTCGATGGGCGGGATGCAGACCTTTGAATGGATGACCGCATCGCCCACCATGATGGATCG
>CAYNDS010000035.1:0-24969 GCA_964395885.1 uncultured Solibacteraceae bacterium
GTGTGGAGGTCAACTTCCAGTGTAGGCTGCGCCCAAACGGTGCCAAGCGTGGGAAACTGGAGATACGCCATGGAACACCGCATCGACCTAGGACCCGCTCCGTCCGACCTGTTTGCGCGCATTGACGACGCCAACATCGCCACCGCCGGGCTGGACGACGGCGTACTGTTGACGACGCTCGACAGTGTTCTGAACTGGGGCCGCAAGAACTCGATCTGGCCGATGGCGTTCGGCTTGGCCTGCTGTGCGATCGAGATGATGTCCATGACGGCTTCCCGTTTCGACATCTCGCGCTTTGGGGCAGAGGTGTTCCGCGGATCGCCGCGTCAGGCGGACCTGATGATCATTGCCGGTCGCGTGTCCCAGAAGATGGCCCCGGTCGTCCGGCAGTTGTACCAGCAGATGCCGGAGCCGAAGTGGGTGATCTCGATGGGCGCCTGCGCCACCTCGATGGGTGTCTTTTCAAACTACGCGCTGGTTCCGGTGAACCAGGTGATTCCGGTCGATATCTACGTACCGGGCTGCCCGCCGCGTCCGGAGCAGTTGATTTACGCGATCACGCTGCTGCAGGAGAAGATCCAGAAGGAGCGGGGCACGGTTGTCAAGGCCCTGAATCTGGCCTAAGGCGTTTTCCTCCGACGATTTTTCAAGATTTGTTCCGGTGCGCCGAAAAGCTTACCAAAGACAACCTTTGTAAGGAGCGCATATGGACGTGAACGGAATCCGTCCCGACGCTCCGTCCGTCCGCCTCGTGGAACAGCCGGTTTCGCCCCAGGAGGTGGCCGAACGGCGCGTATTGATTCGCGCAATTCGCGCGATCAATGAATCGGGCTCAATCGGTCAGGATAATGAATTGACCTATGCGGTGGACCGGGAGAGCCGCCGAACGGTGGTCCGCATTGTGAATCGGCAGACCCGCGAGGTGATTCAGCAGATTCCCTCTGAGCGAGTGTTGCGGCTCGCCAATCAACTCGGCGTAGACCCCACTGTGCCGGAACGGGACTAACAGCGACATTCAGAGGGAAAGGGAGAGTAAAGGTGGGAAGCCAATCCGCCGATATTCTCTTCGAGCATGTACGGGCAGGCAGCGTATCAAAACTACCTCGAGGCGAGCATCACCACCTCCGATCCCTTGGAGTTGACCCGGATGCTGTATCGCGGAGCCATCGACGCCATTCACAGGGCGGTGGCGGCTCTGGAGCAAGGCGATATCCCCGCCCGCAACAAGGCCATCGGGAAAGCACAAGCGATTGTCGGGGAACTGGCTTCGTCCTTGCGCCCCGACGCGGGCGAAATTGCCGCCCGCCTGAGTTCCTTGTACGAATACATCCTTCACCTTCTCCAAACGGCGAACTTCGAGCAGCGCCGAGAGCCGCTATCGGAAGCTCTGGCGCTACTCGAGACTCTTCGTTCCGCGTGGGAAGACTGTAAGCCGGAGGGCGATCCGGCTGTGGCCACCGCCGCTTAGGCCGTCTGGCCTTTGCTGGCTCCCACTCCCAAGATCGCCCGGTTGCGGGCGACATCACTGGCTGCGCCGGCGAAGTCGTCAAATGCTTTCGTCGGTACATCGATCAGGTGCGAGGCAATGAATGGTGCTCCTTCCGTCGCCCCCTGGACGCTGTCCTTGTAGCAGCACTCCCACTCCAGCACGGCCCAGGAACTGTACCCAGCCGCCGTCATCCGCGTGAAGACCTGCTTGAAGTCCACCTGCCCGTCGCCCAGTGATCGGAAGCGGCCCGGGCGCTCCTTCCAGCCCAGATAGCCGCCATACACGCCCGCCTTCGCCGACGGACGGAACTCGGCATCCTTCACATGGAACGCCTTGATCCGGGACCCGTACGCGTCGATAAAGCCGACATAGTCCAGGCACTGCAGGATGAAGTGTGATGGATCGTAGTTGATCGCCACCCGCGGGTGATTGCCCGTGGCTTCCAGGAACATCTCGAACGTCGCTCCGTCGTACAGGTCCTCACCCGGGTGAAGTTCGTAAGCCAGGTCCACGCCGTGCTGGTCCGCGAAATCGAGAATCGGCTTCCAGCGGGTTGCCAGCTCCTTGAAGCCCTCTTCAACCAAACCAGCCGGACGCTGCGGCCACGGATAGAGAAACGGCCAAAGCAGCGCCCCCGAAAACGAGGGCGATACGGTCAGGCCCATGTTGGCCGACGCCTGAATGACGTACTTGAGCTGCTGCGTGGCCCAGGCGGACCGGGCCGCCGCGTTGTTGTGCACCTCCGCCGGCGCAAACACGTCGAACAACGTGTCGTAAGCCGGGTGCGAGGCGACAAGTTGCCCCTGCAGGTGGGAGGCGAGCTCCGTCACGGCCAGCCCGTTCGTCTGGCCCTTGATCTCATCACAGTACGTCTTTGACTCAGCCGCCTTCTGGATGTCGATCACCCGGCCATCCCAGGAGGGGATCTGCACCCCCTTGTAGCCGAGGCTCTTCACCCATGCCGTAATGTTCGGCAGCGTGTTGTAGGGCGCAGCGTCGCCCATGAATTGCGCGAGGAAGATCGCGGGTCCTTTGATTTGGGACATACCCCACGATGCTATGCCAAAACTCCCGGCGGCGGGGCGGGGAACGGTCTAGCGCTTCCCTGCAGCTGCCGGCTTGCCCGTCGCAAGAACGGCCGCCCGGAGCGCTGCCAGCTGACGATTCGGGTCGGTCTGATTGGCGCCCTGGAAGACGGGATCGTCCCAGCCCAAGCTGGCTCTCTCCACACCCTGCCGATCAATCAAGACCAGTCGCGGCATCGCCGCCCGGTCCATCGGCGACCGTCGAAGGAACTCGGCGCACTCTTCCCGCTGTGCCATACCCACGGGATACGTCGGTTGAACCGCCGACAGGTAGTCCAGCATGCGCGCCGCGGCGTCTTCGGTGAAAGCCACGGCCAGTACCTGCAAGGGCACCGGCTGCTCGCGAAATAGCTTCTCCAGAACCTGGGAAGTCGTCCGGCAGTGGCTTCAACCCGGATTGAAGAAGTAGATCGCCACCGCCTTGCCGCGATACCTCGAAAGGCTTTCCTTCTCGCCCCGAATGTTGCGAAAGGAGAACTCGGCCGGTGCGGCGGACAATGCAGCACTCAGGGGCAGGGTCAGAAACCGGCGGCGTTGCATTCTCATTTGTAGGCAGGAATCCCCGTCACGCGTTCTCCAATCACCAACGTGTGGATGTGATCGGTTCCCTCATAGGTCTTCACTGTCTCGAGATTGCACAGGTGGCGCATGATCGGATAGTCATCCATGATGCCGTTCCCGCCCAGCAGGTCTCGTGCCTGCCGCGCAACGTCGAGCGCGATGGCCACATTGTTCCGCTTCAGCATGGAAACGTGCGCCGGGTCGAGCTTTCCGTTGTCCTTCAGGCGACCGCAGTGCAAGGCCAGCAGCTGGGCTTTTGTGATTTCGCTGATCATGTCGGCCAGCTTGTCCTGTACCAGTTGATGACTCGCCAGCGGCTTGTCGTCGAACTGCTTGCGCAGGACGACATACTGCCGAGCCGTCTCAAAACAGTCCATCGCCGCGCCGATGACGCCCCATCCGATCCCGTAGCGGGCCTGCGTCAGGCACCCGAGCGGCGCCTTCAATCCCTTTCCGTTGGGAAGCATCGCGGATTCCGGCACGCGGCAATCGCTGAACGCCAGGCTGGACGTGACCGAAGCCCGCATCGACAGCTTTCCGTGAATGTCTGAGGTGGAGAACCCCGCGGCTCCCCGCTTCACCAGAAAGCCCCGGATGCCTTCCTCCGTTCGTGCCCAGACCACCGCGACATCGGCAATCGAGCCGTTCGTGATCCACGTCTTCTCCCCGTTGATCACCCACTCGGAGCCTTGTTTGACGGCTCGCGTCTTCATCCCCGCCGGGTTGGAGCCGAAGTCCGGCTCCGTGAGACCGAAGCAACCGATGGCTTCGCCGGAGGCCAGCTGAGGCAGCCACTCCTCCTTCTGTTCGGCGGAGCCGTATGTGAGAATCGGGTACATCACCAGCGCGCCTTGCACGCTGACGAAGCTGCGAAGGCCGGAATCGCCCCGCTCAATCTCCTGCATCAGGAGGCCGTATTCCACGTTGGACATCCCGGCGCACCCGTAGCCGTCGAGATTCGCGCCCAGGAAACCTAACCGCCCCATCTCCTTGGCCAAATCCTGCAACCCGTGCCCGTCATTCCACGCCTGCTTGATTCGCGGCATGACGCGGTCCTCTACGAACTGACGTGCCGTCTGTCGCACCAGCAGTTCCTGCTCGGAAAACTGTGAGTCGATCAGAAGATAGTCGACGCCCTTAAGCCCCATACCTTCAGTAGACAACGAAGCAGAAGACCTGACTCGAGCCTTCCGGGCTGAGGCAGTACTCTCCGTTCTCGGCAAACTCCTGTGCCTCTACCTTGTACAGGTTCCCGTCCAGCTTCGTCGCCATCAGGCGAATCGGCCGGGGACTGTCACGGCGCGGCTTCTTTGGGATCGACAGCGTGCGGCTTCCGCCCTTAGGCTCCATGCGCCACATGGCCAGTTTGTCCGGCTGAATCTTCTCGGCGGCGATGACGAAAATCGGCTCGGCCATCGGCGTGCGCGCCTGAGCACTCGCTCCCGCCACGGTGACGAAATGATCGTCCTTCCGATCCTGCTCCTGAGCGGAACCGGAGTCGGTCTCCACCAGTTTGTCCGCGTGCAGCAGGTAGGGTACATCCGTTTTCGCCGGGCGCGGTCCTGTGTACTTCTGCGCTTGCGCAAGCAGAGGAATGGCGGCAAGGAGGATCGCGATCGCTCTCATGCCTCCAGTGTAAGGCTTAGCCCCGCAGGTACTTGTTGAAGTGCGCCAGCGTCCGTTCCCAGGACAGCTTCGCCGCAGCCTCGTCATAGCGGGGAGTGGTGTCGTTGTGGAAGCCGTGGTTTGCGTTCTCGTACATGTGCATCTGATAGCGGATGCCATTCGCCTTGAGCGCCTCTTCGTAGGCAGGCCAACCGGCGTTGATGCGCTGGTCCAGGCTGGCGTAGTGCAGCAGAAGAGCCGCCTTGATCTTGGAGGTCTCCGCCGCCGGAGCCTGTCCGCCGTAGTACGGCACGGCTGCCTGCAGTTCACCACCCATCAGGACCGCAAGGTTGTTTGAGACGCCGCCGCCGAAGCAGAACCCAACCACGCCCAGCTTGCCCGTCGACTCCGGGCGCCCCTTCAGCCAACGTGCCGCCGCCGCAAAGTCCTGGATCATCTTCGGTCGGTCCACCTTTTGGAACGCCTTTCCGCCCTCTTCGTCGTTCCCCGGGTAGCCCCCGACGCTGGTCAGACCGTCAGGAGCAAAGGCGATGAAGTTGGCCGTGGCGACGCGGCGTGCCACATCCTCGATGTACGGGTTGAGCCCGCGATTCTCATGGACCACCATCACCGCTGGCTGCCTCTGCGACGCGGATGCCGAGGCGGGCCGCACGAAGTAGCCCCGGATGCTGCCGTTGCCCTCCGGCGACGGGACCGTGGCGTACTCCGCCACGATGCGCTTGTCGTCCTTGGGGACCTGTTGCGCCCACGCGTAGTTCGGGCGAAGCGCCTCGAAAATCGCCGTTGTGGTCAGGCCACCGACCGCGAACTTCTTCGACCTTTCGAAGAATTCGCGCCGCTCAATGTCGCCGTGTACATAGAGGTCAAACAGGTCAAGCAGTTCCTGCGGAAAGTCAGAGGCCTTCTTGCGTTCCATGGTCGAGAAGCATAGCAGAAGGCTTAGCGCACCGGGCGCACTTCGACGCGCTTATAGATGGTCTTGGTCTGGTCCAGGCTGGCAAACTGCACACCGGGCAACAGGGCGGACGCCGAGCCAGCCGCCACACCCCAGCGCAGGGCGTCGTAGAACTCCTTCTGCTTGAAACGAGCCCAGACAAACGCTGCCGCCAGTGCGTCTCCGCTGCCAATCGGGCTGACGGCGTCCAAACGGGGCGGAACCGCTTCCCAAATTCGGTCCCCCATCATGCCGAGAGCGCCGCGACTGCCAAGCGAAAGCACTACCTGTTCGGCGCCCATCGCCTGGATCCTCTCGGCGGCTTCGATGAAATGGGAACGAGACAGCAGCGCGCGGCTCAGCAATCGCTCGGCTTCCTGCTGATTCGGGGTCACCAATGTGGGTTTCGCTTCCACGGCCAGCAGCAGCGCCTCCTCATCAGCGTCCACCATGGTGGACACTCCGGCACCGCGCGCCACGTCGATGAGCCGGGCATAGAAGTCCGGGGGCGCACCCGGCGGCAAACTGCCGCAAAGCATCAGCCATTTCGCCCGAGGCAGGCGCTTTCGGACGGCCTTCTCCAGCCCGCGGACCTCTTCCGGTGACAGCTCCTGCCCCTTCTCGTTCAGCTTCACCGTGAGGCCGTTGTGATCACTGATCGTCAGGTTGGTCCGGATCTCCTCCGAGGTCGGAACGAAGTCGACCGGAAATCCGCAGCCGGCGAGGTAGGCTTGGAACCGGTCTCCGGTTGCGCCGCCGGCGACGGTGACGGCGGCAGTCCGCCCGCCGAATGAGTGGATCACCATTGACGCGTTGATGCCCCGGCCTCCCGCGCCTTCGGTCGACTTCAGAATGTAGGCCCGATCCTCAAACACCAGTCGATCCACGCTGAGGTTGCGATCGATAGCCGGATTGGCGGTGAGCGTCAGAATCAAGTCTCGATGCTACCTTGAATCTTGGCGGCACATCCACTCCGCGCGGCCTATTGGGCCTTGGCCGCGGTCTGCTTTTTTTGGGGCACAACCTATTTGGGAATTCGGGTCGCACTGGAATCGTTTCCGCCGCTGACCCTCGTCGCGACCCGATTCATCCTCTCCGGAGGCGCGCTTCTGGTCTGGGCCAAACTGCGCGGTCTTCCGTTTCCGGAATGGCCGGAGGCGCGCCGCACCGCCTGGAACGGGCTGCTCACGCTCGGCATCGGGAACGCCTGCCTTACCTTCGCCGAAACCCGCATCGCCAGCGGGATGGCCGCGCTGTTCATCACCACGGCACCGTTCTGGATGGTGGGCTTGGATGCGGCGATCCCGGGAGGACGAAGACTGCACGGGCCGACCATCATCGGCATGGTGGTGGGCCTTGCAGGGGCGCTTCTGCTGGTTGCGCGCAATGGATTGGGGCAGGTGCCGGACCATGCGCTGCTGTGGGGCTTCCTTGTCCTGCAGTTCGGGAACCTGGGCTGGAGTTTCGGCTCCATCCGCCAGCAGCGCATGAAGTCGAAAGTTAATCCGATTCTGAACGGGGCGATTCAGCAGATCGCCACCGGTCTGGCCTGGCTGCTGCCCGCGCTGGTGGTGGACGCCGGAACGCCCGTCCGTTGGGACTTGCAGGGAATCGGGGCGCTGCTCTACTTGGCAACCTTCGGTTCGATCGTCGCCTACAGCGCCTTCCTCATCGCGATGGAGCGGTTACCGGTGGCCCTGGTCTCGCTCTACACCTACGTGAACCCGATTGTGGCCGTCACGCTCGGCTGGCTCTGGTTCCGGGAGCCTTTCGGCGCAAGGGAACTGACGGCGATGAGCGTGATTTTCCTCGGTGTCTACCTGGTGAAACGGTTCAGCCGCGCCTGAGCGCGTTTATCGCCTCCGCAAGCGCAAAGCGGTAAACGCGGCGGCCGCGGCGGCTGCCAGCAGCAGGCTGGATGGCTCCGGGATTACCACGCCACCGGCCTCGACCGCAAAGGAAGTCGTCTCAATCGTCTGGGTCTGGATCTCTTCCTGGACGGCGTTCGGATCGTTCCAGTCGGTGATGGACGTGTAGAGGCCCCCAGTTGCCGTCACGACGGTATTCGGGGAAGCTGTCAGCGCCTTGAACACAAAGTTCACCAAGCGGCCCGTACCGCTGACTCCGGTGTCCGCCATGTAGTTCGCGACGGCCAGCACGTTGCCGGTCGCCAACTCGCTAGGATCGAACAGCGGCGTGCCCAGCAGGGGGAACGGCAAGAAAGTCCCCTCGGCCAGGCTCACAAACTCCAGTACAAGCGGATCGAAGCTGAGGTCGAACTGGTAGCCGTTCACGAAGACCGCATTTTCGATGTCCACGCCGATGTTGAATGTCGACCCGACGGTAACCGGTCCACCTGGACCAATGGGGCGGACGATCGGGGTGGCCGTGGCCACCGCCAGGGCGGCCACGCTCAGGGTGAGACACCGGATCATTGTTTTCATTGTTCTTTTCCTCCGAATCTCGAACTACTGGCAGCGCGTACGACGGTTCAGGAAGCGGCTGACACCCGCCAGATCCAGCAGGTTCACCACGCGGTCCCGGTTGAAGTCGGCGCGCTCGTCGAACCCTTGCTGACCGCGCCGCCGGTTCCAGGAGTTGCGGATGAGGCGGATATCCTCGCAGTTCACCTGGTCGTCACCGTTGATGTCGCCGGGACGGCCGGGCGGAATCAGCGCGACCACGGTCGAGAAGCCGGACACGCCCGTGAACGTCGCCGTCAAGCCGCCCGCATCGACGAATCCGCCGACGAAGCCGCCGGGTGGGATGACAGCGGGTACAGGAACCGCACGGCCCGTTGCCGGGTCGACCCGATACAGTTCGAGCGGCAACCCCGCCGGTAACTGATTGAGCAACGGAATCTTCACCGTTACGCCGGGAGCGGCGAACGGCGCCACCGGCTTCGGATTCAGCTCAATGGTGACGAATCCGCTGCCGCGCAGGAAGCCGGAGGGAATTCCGGCATTAATCGGCGTCTGCAAAACATCGATCGACACCGTGGTGGGCTGTGAAACCGCGCCGGGCGGGAAAGTCAGTTGCACATCGCTGCCGGCGTCGCTGATCACGGTCGGCACGCCAGTCGACGGCGGCACTGTTCCATCGGTCTGATTACTGGGCTGGATTACCCCAACCAGTAAGCCGGGCCACCGCGCCAGTAAGTCGGGAGTCCCCACAGAAATGTAGTTTCCAACGCTATCCTGGCAGAAGAAGCTGGAAGGCACCCAGGTGCCAATCTCTGCAAATTGGGGAATCGTGACGGTGGAGGTGTACACTCCACTCAACGCCGTGCCGGACTGCCGCACCAGACTTCCCCCGAAGCTGAATTGTTGACCCGACGGGCTGCGATACCCCAAGAAGCAGCCGAACGAGAGGATTCCCGCCAGATTGTCCGATAGAGTCGCGGTAACGGTCAGCGCGGCGCTGCCGATCGCCGTATTCACGAACGTGGGCGTTACGCTCAAGGATGTGACTTGCGGAAGCCCATTGTCCACTGGCACCGAGACGACGGAAAACGTTGTGTTCGGAAGCCCTGTGCCGTTAAAGTCCCGGCTAAAGAACGCGTTGTTCCCAGCGAGATCGGACACTTGCAGGGAGGCCAGGGACCAGTTGCCTGCGGGGGCGTGACGCGGGATGCGCACCTCGAAGCGAAACACCCCATCGTTCAGTGAGCCAGAAACCTGCTGAATGAACCCGCCGCCCCGAGCGATCCGAGTCGGGCTGGCCGTTGCCGAGTCCACGGAGAGGTAGAGTCGGCTCAGATCAATACCGCGACCGACGTCCGTGAGCCTCACGTCGACTGTGACCACCTGCTCACCGGCAGACACATTCACGCTGGTTGGGTTGAAGGTCACGGAAGCGATGGAGGGCAAATTGGAGTCCGGGTTGGAAAGCACCTCGAAGCCGGCCTGCGTCGTCGGATCGGCTACGGTGGGAATGTCCAAGAAGTTTGAGTTGCCGACCGAATCATAGAGCAACAGGCGCGCCGTCCAAGTGCCCGGCGTCGCGCCTTCGGGAATCACTGCCGTCACCGAGTAGGTTCCGCGGTAGCTCCCGCCACTGGTTGCCGTGCCACTATCGAAGTACTGCGAGATGAACTGAGACGAGTTCGGGGCCGACAGTTCCAGATAGCCGTAACTGAAGCCGCTCAGATCGTCGTCTACCCGGAACGTGTAAGTCACGGTCGAGTCGCCCGCGCGCACGTCGACCTGGAGCGGGCTGACGCAAGCCCCCCCGACGAGCTGGGGCGGCGTCGTGTCAGAAATTTCGCTGCTTGGCGTTCCGTCAACGACAGACGGGATCGTGCAGGGCGGTGGCGGTGGTGTCGTGCCGCCGGTAATGATGAAGCTTGCAGTAATCCCAGCGGCCTGCAGTTGCGTAGGATTCAACCACACGCTGTCATAGGTACCAGAAGTATTGAAGAAGTTCAGAATGACTGTCGGCAAGTAGGTTTCTGCCGTGAAGCTGCTGTCAAAGACGAGGCTGTAGGTGAACTCAATACAGTCGCCTGCCACGCCGCTGGGACAGCCGACGGCCGTGGCTGTATCCCAGATGGCTGAATTCGTGGCACTCGCCGTAGCGGTTTCCAGGATCACTTCGGTGTAATCCCAGCTGGTTCCGGGAGGGAACACCGCCCGGCTGGTCACGGTGACTGTCTGCGGAAGCGACGCTTCGCTGACAACCGCCGGACTGATCGAAAGCTGATAGACCGAGGGCTGCTGCGCCCACGCCAGCCCCCACCCAAACACCGACACCACGAGTGCGGTTCCTGTCCTCAAGAGAGCCTCCTCCGATTCCTACTCTCCTAGAGTAGCGGATTTACGGAAAAGTGTGCGAACAACTTTGACCTTTTGGTTCTAGTACTTACAGTAAACGACCGGTGACAAAAGCTAGCGGTACCGAGATAGAAATTGGAGGCCTGCAAACGCAATGCTTTCCGGCTCCGGCTCGATGTCGCGCCAAATCGCCGCCGCCGCAGCAATCTCCTTGACGTTCGAGCCAAAGCTCTCGATCGTCAGCCAACCGTCGTAAGAAATATCTGATAAGGCGCCAAAGACGGCTGCCCAAGGAATATGTCCACTGCCCGGCGTACCCCGGTCGTTTTCGCATGTGTGAACATGCTTCAGCCATGGCCCCACAACGCGGTAGCCAGCGGCGATATCCTTCTCCTCCACATTGGCATGGAAGGTGTCAAAGAGAATTCCGACGCGCGGATGATCCACCGCGCGACACAGGGCGGCGGCATCGGCAGCCGTATTCAGAAAGAAAGTTTCGAAGCGGTTCAGCGGTTCAATGGCCAGGGTGACGTCCGCGGCTTCGAGAGCCGGGATGAGCTTCCGGTAGCTGTCGATGGCGTTGTGCCATTCGGCGTCGGTTCGGCGGCGTCCGGGCAGATAGCCAACGGGGGCGAACACGGGTCCAGCCAGGATCCGGGCGCCTGCCTCGGCGGTGGCATCGATCATGCGGCGCGTGTAGTCGATCGTCTCCGCGCGGACAGTGTTGTCCTCGTCAATCAGGCTGAGACCACGTGGGATGACGCCGCAGATTGTCGTCTCCAACCCGTGATCGTGAGCGGCTTGGCGGATCAGTTTTGCCTCGAAGGTTCGCGGATCAAAAATGGCGGGCTCGAAGCCGTCAAAACCCGCCGCCTTGATTCGCGCCAACAGGGGCACTTGCGCTGCCGTGAACTGTGCGCTCCAAATGAAGGTATTGATCCCGATCTTCATCGCGTTGAGCGTATCACTGGATCCGGGCGAGATCGTCATCCGGCAATGTGCGCCTTGCCACCGTCGCGATGGCGTCACGCCCTTCGCGCTGGAAACGCGGGAGGAGATCCAGCGGCGGGCGCGCCAGATTGCCGCTGTCGCACGCAGCCGCTACATGCCGCCCTGGAAACCCGCCGCTCCCACGGGTGCCTTTCATGGTGAGCGGCGCCTGAGCGACGCCGAGATTCTGGCACTGGAGGCATGGGCAGCGGGCCGGCGAAGCTTGGGCTCTCTCCCGCCGGTGGCCGCTGTGACGGAGGCGAAGCCGGACTGGGAGGGCATCATGCCGGAGCCGTTCGCTGTTCCGTCCGACGGCCCGGATCTTTACCAATGCATTGTGATCCCGGCACGCTTCGCGCAGAACCGGTGGGTGCGCGCGGTCGACTTTCGTCCCGGCAATCCGCGCGTAACGCATCATGCCGTACTGTTCGCGGGAAAACCCGAACAGTCGCGCTATTCCTGTTTTGGCGCGCCCGGCTTCCTGCCCGCGCGGTCACTCGGCGGTTGGTCGCCCGGGAACAGAACGTTCGCGTTCCCCGAAGGCACTGCGGCGCTGCTGCCGGCAGGGCACGACGTGGTGGTGCAGATCCACTATCACCCTTCCGGGAAGCCGGAGACCGATCAGTCGGCGGTGCGGCTTTGGTTTCAGCCGGAAGCGCCGCGCAAGACCTTGATGGACATCCCGCTGGGGTCGAACCGGATCGACATTGCACCGGGCGAGAACGCATATCGCGTGCGTGATGGGTTCACGATTCCCGTCGACGTTGATCTGTTGGGCATCATCCCCCACATGCATTACGTTGGGAAAGCCGTGCGGGGTTGGGCCGTGCTTCCCGGGGGCCAACGGCGCACGCTGCTCCTGGTGCCGGATTGGGACTTCAACTGGCAGGACCGGTACTGGTACCGACGTCCGGTTCGCCTTCCGGCGGGGACACGGGTGGAAGCCGAGTTCGTCTATGACAACTCGGCGGCAAACCTGCGCAATCCCTCCTCGCCGCCGCGGCGAGTGACCTGGGGATTCGGTGTGACCGACGAGATGGCCGGCCTGCACTTGCAGGTCACGACAGTCGAGAAGCACGACGCTGAAGAGTTGGGGCAAACGCTTTGGGGCAAGATGATGCGCGTGCTGGGCGGGCGCTGAGCGACACTAGAACTTCATGCGCGCCGCCTTCGCTGCCCTGTTGTCGATTGTTTCGGCCAGTCTGTGTTGTCTGCCCGTGGGAACCTTCCTGTTTGCCGCCGGGTCCGGAGGAGCCGCCTACCTGGTTCCGCCCTCTGCGCAGCCGTGGCTGATGGGCTTAGCGGCACTGGCGTTGTTGGCGGGCTTTTGGCAGACGTTCACCCGTAAGGCATGCTCCGTCCGCCGGACATGGCTGACGCGGGCGATGCTGAGCCTGTCGGCCGTGCTGGTAGCTGCAATGTGGCTGGTTCCGCAGCGTGTGGCTGGCCTGCTGGCCGGTTCGTCTCCTGCCGCCGCTGCGGCGGACGGCATCGAGACGCTGAGCGGGATTGAGCCGTTCCGAACGGCCTTCAATGCGGCCTCCGGTCAAACGCGCCTGATCGTCCTGCTCTCTCCCACTTGAAGCAAGTGTCTGCAGGGGGCCTCTGCAGCCGAAGTAATTGCGTCGAAGTGGCCGGGCGAGCGCCCGCGCGTGTTTGCCGTCTGGATGCCGGTACTGGATACGGATTGGGAAGCGCCCGGCGCCGAAGCGCGTGCTCGGGTCAAGGCGGATCACTTCTGGGATCCCCGCAAGCAGGTTTCGTTGGCGGCGCAACCCGTGCTTCGCCGCCATCTGGACCGGTTCATCGGCAAGGAACGGCTGGTGACAGGTGAGCAGGTCTGGGACTTCGCCGCCATCTATCCGGCCGGTGTCCGTTGGGAAGATGCCTTTCCGGTTCCCGCGCGAATGGGCGCGCCGGTGGTGGATGTTCAGGACCGTCTGATATCCTCAGAGTTTTGAGGTAGAAACCCAGCATGTCCGGCCATTCCAAGTGGCACACCATTAAGCACAAGAAGGGCGCGCTCGACGCCAAGCGCGGCAAGCTCTTCACCCGTCTCATCAAGGAAATCGTGATTGCCGCGCGCAATGGCGGCGACCCGGATGCCAACCCGCGTCTTCGGACCGCGATCACCGCCGCAAAGGCCGTCTCCATGCCCGCCGACAACATCAAGCGGGCGATCATGCGCGGTACCGGTGAACTGCAGGGCGATCAGATCGAGGAGATCATGTTCGAAGGCTACGGCCCGGGCGGTGTGGCGGTGTTGGTCTCGACAGCGACCGACAACCGGAACCGGACGGTGAGCGAAATCCGCCATATGTTCGGCAAGCACGGCGGCAACCTCGGCGAGCAGGGGTCCGTTTCCTGGATGTTCAAGCGGAAGAGCCAGATCATCATCGAAAAGGACAAGGCGGATGAGGACACCGTAATGGGGCTCATCCTGGAGGCCGGTGGCGAGGACCTCCGCGACGAGGGCGAGACGTGGGCGGTACTTTCCGACCCCAGCGCCCACGAAGCGATGGTGGATGCACTGGCCAAAGCCGGCATCGAGACGGTGCAGGCGGAAGTGAGCTACGTGCCCGACAACTATATCAAGGTGGAGGGCGCGGGTGCCCGAGCCATGATGAAACTGTCGGAGGCATTGGAAGACCACGACGACGTGCAGAACGTCTACTCCAACTTCGACTTCGACGAAGCCGAAGTCGAGGCGATGGCTTAGGCAAAGCCGATGCGCGTCCTGGGCATCGATTGCGGCACGGAGCGGACCGGCTTCGGCGTGATCGACAGCGACGGGCGCGATCATCACCTGGTAGAGTTCGGCGTGGTGCGGACCTCGCCAGCGGAGCCCCTGCCGTCCCGCCTGGGACAGATTGCGCAGGGTTTGCGCGCCGTGATTCTTCGCCATTCACCGCAAGCAGCTGCGATTGAAGAGGTCTTTGTTGCCTCAAACGCAAAGTCGGCATTGAAGCTGGCGCACGTCCGCGGCGCGGCAATGCTGGTGATTGAAGAAGCGAAGTTACCGCTGGGCGAGTACTCGCCGTTAGCGGTCAAGACCAGCGTGGTCGGCTACGGTCGCGCCGAGAAGGAGCAGGTGCAGCGGATGGTCAGCGCTCTGCTGCGTCTGGCGGAGCCGGTCAAGTCCGCAGACGCGGCCGATGCGTTGGCCGTTGCCATCTGCCACGCGACACGCATATGACCATCGCCGCGTTGCTGCTCGCCCTTGCGGCCGATCCGCGGATTGTGTACTCCAAGAGCTTCCCGGGTTCCGTGCCCGCCTTCACGCAGGTGGAACTGGAGCGTGACGGCAAGCTGGTCTACAAGGAAAAGCCCGACGACGACCAGCCAGTCTCGATGGCCATCCGCAAGGAGGAAGCCGACGCGATTTTCGAGCTTGCCGTGAAGCTGGACAATTTCAAGCGGCCCCTGGAGTCGGGCCTGAAGGTTGCCAAGATGGGCGACAAAAGCTATCGCTGGGAACACGACGGCCAAACCTATCAGCAGACGTTCAACTACTCCACAGACGTCGACGCGCAGGCGCTGCAGGAGTATTTCGAGCGCATCACGGAGACCGTGCAGCACTTCTTCTTCCTGGAGCGCACGGTGAAATTCGACAAGCTGGGCGTGAACAAAGCGCTTCTGCAACTGGAGGCGGCATGGGATCGAAAGCGCATCATTGCCACGGACCCGTTTGTGCCGCTACTGAACCGTGTCGTGCGAAACGAAAGCTACCTTAACATCGCGCGCGACCGTGCCGCGAAGCTCCTCTCTCTGTTTTCCGCTCCGCCTGCCGAGACCAAACCGTAGCAGGGGTCCTGGTACCCCTAAACAGTTGTTTGCGTTGACCCTTTTCGCTTTCGGTTCCTATACTCGACGCCAGGATTCTCGGGCGATTTGTGTTGCCCGGTACATTTTGGAGGACCACGTTGAAGCGACTGCTCTCCGCCGCAGTTCTGGTCGCGGCCACCGTGGCGTCAACCGCACAGGCGGCTTTCGTCACGAGATACGTCACTACACTGAACGACGGCACGAACGATGTCGTCGGGATCATTCGGTTTGAAGACACGGCAGATGGAACCGGCACTGGTTGGCCGGACACAGCTGCCGGAAGCACGGTGAGCGAAATCAATCCAGTGTTTCCAACCAACACTCCCACGACCCGGGCGCTGCTCATCGGAACCACGAGCCAAGCCCTGGACTCCTTGAACCTGGTGCTGTTCGTCAGCAACGAAGCCGCAGAGTTGATGGACGGAACCCTGTTCGAGGATGTCTTTCCCGGTTTCGGGAAATCGGCCCTGATCGATGCCGCCCGAGTCTGGGCGATCAACGGCGACAGCGACCCAGGCTTTGATGCCGCTCAGGATCTGCTGACCGCGTTTGCCGACAGCCTTAGCGAGTTCGTGTACAACGATCGTCAGGTGAGTGCGTGGTTCCCGGTACCGCAGGCCGGAGCCAAGGCGCTGCCGTATTCTGTCGTGCAGTTCTCGTCCGGGCAAGTCATTGGGAATGGACTTGTAAGCCAGCGCCGTTTGCCGGACGGTCCCGCAATTCCGGAGCCGTCTACCTACGCGATGGCGGCAGTGGCTGCGTTGGGCATCGTAGTTGCACGTCGCCAGTAGTGTCCAGTGGCGGAGAAAGCTCTGCCGGTTCCGGCCGGGCTTGTCTATTTCCCAAGCAAGGCGGGCAGCCGCTTGTACCAGGGCAACGATTTTGAAGTTTCGGCTTGCGGGCGCTTTGCCGGGGCGGATGGCGCGCTGGTTGCGGGTGCCGTCCACGGCTGCTCCGCCAACTTCGTTACCCGGTAGCCCATGAAAGCAAAGGTGCGCTGAACCCGCTGGCCTTCCTCTTCGGTCACGATCGAGAATTCGCTCAAGTAGTCTGGTTTGCGTCCCGGCTTCACCACGTCAACGGGGAAATAGCCACGCAGGTTCTTCTCGCGATAGGCCTGCTCGTAGCGGTTGCGGCGCGCGGCGTACATGAAGATGCGAAAGCCATCGAAAGCGAAGGGAACACTCTTCTGGCTTTGCGTCACCCAAAGCCAGTGATTCTTCCTGGATCCGTCTTCCAGCGTGACCTCTCCCAAAGGCCAGTAGCCCATGATGCGATGGCCTTCTGAGTACTGGGCCACCTCATCGGGAATCGCCATGACCAGCATGTGCGACAACGCCCAGCCCACCTTCCCATCCTTCATGCGAACCAGTGTCCAATCGTCCATTCGGACGCCCTGCTGCACGTTCGGCGCGCCGGGAGCTTCGGGTTCGGGTTTGGACGCCGAGAGTTCCAGCCAGTCGTCGGGCGGCTCCGGTGAGGCAGGTGCCGGTAGCGGCGGCAGTTTCTCTTCCTTCTCGTCCTTCTTGCCCTTCTTCTTTTTCTTGGGCTTCGGCTCCGGCTTTCTCTCCTCAATCAGAGGAGGCGGCACGTAGGAGGTTCGGGGCACCAGCCGATAGCCGATCACGTCCACGACACCCTTCTCCGGAATCTGCGCAAAACTCGGGGCGGAACGGAACGGCTCGTTATGCAGGTTCAGTGGCTCATAGACGCTGGCTTGCCCGATGGCGGGCACTGCCGCATTCTGCCTGGCCAGGTCTCCGAGGGCGGCAATCTGATCGGCGTTCATCAGCTGGCGACCGTCGATCCAACCGATTGCACCCTTTGCGGTGCGAATGCGATAAAACCTGCGGCGGCGCTCAATCAGGTCGATGCGTTCGCCGTGCCGGGCTTCTGCTACGGCTCGGGACTGCGGCGCCAGTTCCTCCCGGATCTGTGCCTGAAACGGGCCGATGAAGGCCTGCCCGATGACGCGCACTTCCGGCTGGGGATTGTCGTTGCCACAGCCCACCACCGCCAGCAGGGCGAGGGCGAGCAGACTAGCGCGGAGGAACTCGCGTGAACAGAACGTCCATCTCGCCTTCCACTCGCGTGGGTGAGTCCAACTGCCAAGCTTGCCCCCGACGGATGGCGTTTCCTTCAAGAGAACCACTTCCCTCCAGAATAATGAGCATGCCCGCCGGTATGACAAGTGAGCCTCGTACCAAATGGCGATGCGTCTCAAAATACTCGCATGCGACCAGCAGGCCATCCTGTTGCGACACGGGGCCGTCATGCCGCTCCAGCTTCGAGATCGGCAAACCTTCGTCCAAATGAAGCTCGCGAGGGCGACCGTAGTCATATAGCCGGTACGTGCAATCCGAGTACTGCTGAATCTCGCAGATGGCCACGCCCGCTCCGATGGCGTGCACGGTTCCGGCAGGGATAAAGAAGGTCTGCCCGCGCTGAACCGGAAACCATTCGAGCAGGCGCTCCACGTCTCCGCTGAGCGACGCCTCGCGCAGACGTTCCGGGGAGAGCGGCTCGCGAAACCCGATGGCAATCCGCGCGTGCGGATCCGCTCGCAAGATGTGCCACATCTCGGTTTTGCCCTCCGGACCGCCGGGATGCACTTGGACCGAGAGCTTGTCCGTGGTGAAGAGAAACTTCACCAGAAGCGGCGGGCGAGGATCGCCGGTGAACCAGACCTCGCCGATCTTGTCGTTGGGATCGGGAAACCAGGGCGCCAGCGACGTGGCGCCCCAGACCTTCGAGTGAAACGATTCGTTCAGCCTGCGGACGGCCATTTAGCGAATGGTGGAGACGAACTCCTCAATGCGCGTGAGCCCCTTGTCGAGCTCCGCCATCGAGGTGGCATAGGAGATCCGCACGTGCTTGTCGGTACCGAACGCCTCGCCCGGCACGGTGGCGACGTACTTCTCCGTCAGCAGTTTCTCGGCGAACTCGAATGGAGTCTTGACGCATCCACCGAGCAGAGCGGAAATGTTGGGGTAAGCGTAGAATGCGCCCTTTGGCTCCTGCACCTTCACGCCCTCGATCTTGCGCAAGCGCCCCAGGACGTAGTCGCGCCGCTTGCGGAACTCAGCCAACATGGCGACGACCGAATCCTGAGGACCCCGTACGGCCTCGATCGCAGCCTTCTGTGCAATCGAGGTGGGATTGGAAGTCGAGTGGCTCTGCAGGTTGTTGATGGCCGAGATCACCGGCGCGGGCGCCAGAGCAAATCCGATGCGCCATCCCGTGAACGCGTAGGTCTTCGACAGCGACCCGGCAACGATCACCGTGTCCTTGGCGCCCGGCAGCGAGGCCATCGAGAACGGCTCGTCCTCATACAGGAAGCGGCAGTAGCATTCGTCCGTTATGATCCAGAAGCCGTTTTCCTTGGCCAGCGCGTAGATCTTTTCCAGTTCCGCGCGCGGGATGACGGCGCCCGACGGGTTAGACGGCGAGTTGATGATCAGCGCCTTGGTCCGGCTGGTGACGTACGGCCGCAGCATGTCGGCGGTGAGGTTGAATCCGTCCGCCTCGTTGGTGTCCACATAGACGCACTTCCCGCCGGCGTAATTCACGACGTCCTTAAACGTGACCCAGTACGGAACGGGGATGATCACTTCGTCGCCGGGGTTCACCAGCACCTGCATCAGGTTGAAGATCTCGTGCTTCCCGCCTACACCCGCGATGCATTCGTTCAGCTTGTAGTCGGTCCCGTAGTCGGTTCGGTGCCGGTCGAGGATGGCCTGTTTCAGTTCCACCGTGCCGCCGGCAGGCGTGTACTTGGTGAAGTTCTTCTCAATCGCGTCGATGGCGGCGCGCTTGATGTTGTCCGGGGTCGGAAAGTCCGGTTCGCCGACCGAAAAATCGACAACGTCGATTCCTTCGCGGCGGAGACGGTCGGCCTCGGCGGCCACTTTCATCGTCGAAGAAACGCTGATCAGATGAACGCGATCGGCTAGCGCGGCCTTCGGAGCCAGGGTAGCGGTACTCATGGGTGCTTCTCTTCGAGGATACGAGTTTTTAGACGTGCCTCGACAGCCGGGGGGACCAGTCCGCGGATGTCACCCCCCAGGCGGATCACCTCTTTCACCAGGCGGGAACTGACAAACGACCACTGTTCCCCTGCCATGAGAAAGATAGTTTCGACCTCCGGGCGAAGCCGGCGGTTCATCAGCGCCATCTGCAGTTCGTTCTCGTAGTCGCTGATGGCGCGAATCCCGCGGATGATCAGCGTGGCCTCGCGGGCGGCGGCGTAGTCCACCAACAGTCCGTCAAAGGCGTCCACCTCGACGTTGGCGAACTCGGCCGTCACCTCGCGCATCATCTCGATGCGCTCCGGCACGGTAAACAAGGGCCGCTTCGATTCGTTCCGCAGCACGGCCACGATCAGCCTGGTCGAGATCTTGGCCGCGCGGGCGATGACGTCCCGGTGCCCGTTTGTGATCGGGTCGAAGGAGCCGGGATAGATGGCAACACGGGCGGGCATCTATTTCAGATGCTCCTCCACCCACGCAAGGTGCCGCTCCATGATGTCCTGGATGAACTTCGGTTCACTCGGACCGTGCGCGGTGCGCGGATAGAGCACCATTTGTGTCTTCACGCCCCGCCGCTCCAGCGCCCGATAGAACTCCATTCCCTGTGACGGGGGCACGCGCGGGTCCTGCGCTCCGTGCAGAATGAGCAGCGGCGTGGTCACCTTGCCGACGTGGAACAACGGGGACTGTTCCCGATAGATCTTCTCCTGCTCCCAGGGTGGGCCGTCGAAGTAGTCTTCGTACACGCTCGGAATGTCCTCGGTACCGTACATCGAGACGTGATTGGTGATGCCCGCGCCGGCTGCGGCAGCCTTGAATCGCTGGGTCTGCCCGACAGTCCAAAACGTCATGTACCCGCCGTAGCTCCAGCCCATGACTGCCATCCGGTCCGCATCGGCAATTCCGTCGGCAATGACCTTGTCCACACCGGTCATGATGTCCTCGAAATCACGGCCACCCCAGTCCTGAAGCACGGCCCTCCGGAACTTCTGCCCATACGCCGTGGATCCGCGCGGGTTGGGGCGCAGCACGGCGTAGCCCTTCGCGGCAAAGCTGGCGATCGGATAGCCGCCGCTGGAGGAGGCCAGAAACGCTTCGCTGAAGACACCGGCTGGGCCGCCGTGGATGTTCACAATCAACGGATAGCGCTTGCCGCGCTCGTAGCCGGTCGGCAGCGTCAGCAGGCCTTCCACGTCGCCTCCGTCCTTGCTCTTCCACTGAATAACCCGGGTCTCGCCCAGAGGATGCTTCGGCGCACTCGCATTCGCAGCAGAAAGGGGAACCAGCTTGTTCTCTGAAAGGCGATGCACGTGGACCTCCGGGGCGGCATCTGGCGTCTGGTAGACGCCCACGGCAACCGTATGCGCGTCGTCCAGCACGGGCGGCTGCGTCACGCCGCGGTCCACCCGTCCGAAGACGCGCACCGGACCATCCACCGGAACCACGTAGACGGCCGAACGGGTGCGCCAAGACTCCCAAACCAGCAGGGATTTCGAATCCGGAGTCCAATTCAGAACCACAGGAGACTCGTTTTCGGTGGGCGGCAGTTCGCGCGTCTGCGACGTCCGGCGATCGAGCAGTGCGAGCCTCGTCGGCTCCAGCCTGCCCTTCTCGCTCGTGCGGGAAAACACCAGATATCGGCCGTCAGGCGAGTACCTTGGTGCGTTGGCCGAAGCCGGGGCATTTTCGATCACGCTCGTTTTGCCGGACTCCACATCCACTTCCGTGATGTTGGAGTGCCGGGAATCATCGGCCTCCGGCGTCGGCGTGGTCACAAAGGCGATCTTGCGGGAGTCGGGTGACCAGTCGAATTGCGAGACATGCTCGGCGCCGTTGGTCAACCGGCGTGGCGATCCGGTGCCGTCAGCGGGAACCGTCCAGAGCAGGGCATTTCGGAAGGATTCATCCACCACACGAAAGTCGCGCTTTTCCTTCACCCGGCGCTCACGATCGGGATCTGACGGAACCGCAGTCAACGCGATTGGCTTGCCAGCCGGCGATACCTCGTACGACGAGAAGCCGTCCGGCAGCGACGTCACCTTGACTGCCTCGCCACCGGCCAGCGCAATCCGATAGATCTGGCGCTTGCCGTCGCGGTCACTGGCAAAGTAGATCTGCTTGCCATCGGGCGAGAACTGCGGACTGTTCGCGGACTTGTCCCCTCTCGTCAGTTGGAAGCGGCGCGACCCGTCGGTTTTGGCAACGAACACATGGGTTCGTTGTTCGCTCTTCTCTGCTTCCAACACCATCCGCGTCTCCGTCCAGGCTGCCCATTTGCCGTCTTTGGACACTGCGGGCGCGTCGACCCGAGCCACCTTCATCTGCTCCGCAGGCGTCCACTGCGCCACCAAGGCGATGATGAGGAAAGAATTAGCGAACATATTTCTCCATCCATTCCATGTGCCGCTGCATGATATCGAGCATGAATTTCGGTTCCACCGGACCGTGCGGCATTCGGGGATACGTGACCAGCTTCGCCGTGACACCCTGCCGCTTCAGCGCGCGATAGAACTCCTGTCCCTGCGCCAGGGGAACTCGCAAGTCCGCTTCGCCATGCAGAATCAATGACGGGGTGACCGCGCTCTTCACGAAGCTGATGGGCGAGTGCGTCCGGAAGCGCTCAAACACCTGATGCGGTTCCCCGCCGAAGTAGTCGGGCAGGAATCCCGGGATGTCGGCGGTCCCCGTGAAGCTCCAAAGGTTGGTCACCGGCGCCCCGATGGCGGCAGCCTTGAACCGCGTGGTCTGTGTCACGATCCACGACGACATAAACCCGCCGTAGCTCCATCCCATGACTCCCAGGTGGTCCGGGTCTGCAATGCCGTCCGCGATGAGACGATCGACGCCGGTCATCAGGTCTTCATAGTCACGCCCGCCCCAATCCTGAATGTTGGCGAATCGAAACTCCCGCCCGTAGCCGGAAGATCCGCGCGGGTTCACCCGCAAAATGGCATAGCCCTTTCCGGACAACGCGGCCAGTGGATAGATGCCATACCGGCCCAGGAACGATTCAACGAAAACCCCAGCGGGGCCACCGTGGATGTTCAGCAGCAGCGGGTACCGTTTCCCCTTCTCGTAGTCGGCCGGCAGAGTGAGCAAGCCCTCCACTGCCATCCCATCTTTTGACTTCCATGCCAGCGTCCGTGTCTCTCCAATCGCGTGCTTCGGCAGCCCCACATTCGCCGCGCTGACGCGAATGGGCTTCCGCTCCGCCGCGTTCATCACGAAGGCTTCCGGAGCCTCGGCAGGGCTCTCCTGGGTGAACGCCAGATGGGTCCCGGCCTCATTCGCCGCGACGGACGCTGTCGTTCCGGCCGCAGGTTCGTAAAGCACGGCCGGCGGGCCATCCACAGGCATGGCATACACCGTTCCGCGGGTCTTGCGGGTCTCGGTGAAGAACATCCTCGTGGAATCCTTTGCCCACCCGACCACGACCGGCTGCTCATCGAAGGTCTTCGGCAGCACGCGCTGCTCCCCACTGGAACGGCTGTGCAGCACAATCCGGTGGGCGAACATCCAGCGAGGCGGATCCTCGGACTGCTGAAACGCGAGATAGCGCCCGTCAGGAGAGTAGCGTGGGTTCTGCTCCGCGGCCCTGCCGGCCGCGATGCGGACTGTCGTGCCGGACTCCACCTCCACTTCCGAAATGTCCGACGTGGGCCAGTAGTCCGCCTCCGGGCGAGTCACGTGCGCAAACGCGATCTTCCTGGAGTCGGGTGACCACGCCAGCGACACGACGTGACGGTCCGGCGCGACCAGCTTGCGAGGCTTGCGCGGGGCTTCGCCCGCAAGCGCGATCAGCCAGATGCCATGGTTGTGAGGCGCCGCGTCGACCACTTTCCAGTCGCGCTTTTCCTTCTTTGCTTTCTCTTCTTCCGCGCGTTCCTCAAAGGCGGCAAACGCCAAGTGCTTGCCGTCCGGTGACGGAACGTACTCACCGATTTCACCCTTCCAATCGGTGAGCATCTCCGCTTCGCCTCCATCGACCGGAATGCGATAGAGCTGCGGCTTTCCGCTCCGTTCCGAGGAGAAAAAGACGAACTTGCCGTCGGGCGACCAACGCGGACCGGTAGCGGATTTCTCGCCGTTGGTAAGCGCGTAGCGCACACTGCCGTCCGCGGCGGCGACCCAAATCTGCGTCACCATCTCGCTCCGATCCGGCTCCATGACCGCGCGTGTCTGCGCGTACACCACATGGCGCCCGTCCGGAGACGGCACGGCCCCCGTGACCGTCTTGACCTGCAGAGCCAACTCTGGTGTCCACTGTGCCGCCAGAGTGGTGCTAAAAAGAACCAGGAAAAAGCGCATCGGCGCTATTGTAACGAGGGCCAAATGGGGGGGCGTTTTTCGCGGAATGCGGCGATACCCTCCGCGAAGTCGGGAGACTGCAGATTTTCCGTGCGAAGTTCCAGCGCCAGGCGCCCCGCATCCTCCAGCGAAAGAGACGGCGTCTCGCGCCATAGCTTCAGGCCCCGCCGCACGGATTCCGGCGACGCGTTGGCCACCTGATGCGCGATCGCCAGCGCGCGATCCTCTAATTCCACCGGCGCCACCACTTCATGCACGAGGCCCCATTGCAGCGCATCGGTGGAGCCGAAGAGCCGTCCCGTCAGTGCCAGCATCAACGCCCGGCGTTCTCCCAGCGCCCGCACGATCGAGCGCCAAATGATGTACGGCCACAGCCCCAGCCGCACCTCCGTGAGCCCGAACTGCGTTCCCTGCGCGGCGACAGCAATGTGCGCATTGGCCACCAACCCCACGCCGCCTCCGATGGCCGGCCCTTGGACCGCTGCGATGATCGGCACCTCGGTCCGCCAGCCGAGGCTGAACAACTGTTCATGAATAGCCGTGGCCGCTGGCGTTGGATCATCCAGATCCATTCCGGCGCAGAAGATGTCGCCTTCCGCTTCCAGCAGGATGGCCCCTGTCGCGGACGGCGCGGCGTCCACCAGCGCCCGGCAGAGATCGCCCGAAAGAGCATTGCGCTTCTCCGGACGGTTCAGCCGCAACCGCAGGACGCGGCCCTCCCGCTCGACAATCACACTAGAGTTCATGTTCATCCACCTCGACTTCGAGTCCGAGTAAGCGCGCCCCGAAGGTCTTGCCCTGTGCGTCAACTCGCAGCGAGAGCGTGCCGCCTCCGTCCAGCGCGGCGAAACAGACGAAATTCAACGCCGCCAGATTCGGGAGTTCGTAACGGATCACCGGACCCTCGACGAGATCGCCAAGGAACGTCTTCACGCGGCCCGTCGTCAACTCGCGGGTCAAAACAGGGTAGTACTTCTCCTCCCAGGCGATCACGCCGATGTTGGCCTTATCGCCTTTGTCGCCGGAACGGGTATGCGCGATTCGCGACAGCGGCACCTTCACTCGATCACCTCCACTTTGGGGACTACCTCCACGCGGTCCAGCAAGGCGGGCCAGTACGCCACCACTTGCCTTACCGCCGGGCGGCCCTCGCCATAGCCCGTTGCGCCGGGCGGCCCGGAGAGCACAAGCGGAATCATCTCGCGCGTAAAGCGGTCGACGGCGCCGCGTTGCGGTCCGCGGACGGCCATGCGCAATTGGATCAGATCATCATCCCCGATCGTGTCAGCGTGCACCTTGTCGAAAGAGAGGGCGAGATCGGACAAACGCTGCCGGACAATCTGCTCAGCCA